>CAZQUA010000025.1:0-18062 GCA_964596455.1 uncultured Isosphaeraceae bacterium | reverse complement strand
GTGTAGACCTTGACCCCGTAGGCCCGGGCGATCTCCGCAGCCATCAGGGGCTCGATGGCCCCGGCGTTGCTCTCGCCATCGGTCAGCAGGATGACGATGCGGCTCTTGATCTCGCGGCGGTCCTCGAGATCCCGCATCCGCTCGACGGCCATGGCGAGGGCATCGCCGATCGCGGTGCCATCCTCGGACGGCTCGTCGGGCATGCGGACCGCCGCGAGGGCCGCGAGCAGATGCTGATGATCGAGCGTGAGCGGGCAGAGCGTGTCCGCGTGGCGGGCAAAGGCGACGAGTCCGATGAGATCCGAGGGCCGGCCCGGCAGGCCGTCGCCGCCGGCGACGAACTCCTCGACCACGCGCTTGACCGCGGTCAGGCGATCGACGCTGCGGCCGCCGATGGTGAAGTCGAGCGCCCGCATGCTGCCGGAGCGGTCGACGACCAGCTCGATCGCGATTCCCTCGACGAAGACGCGGGTCTGCTCGTCGGCCTTGCCCGGGCGGGCGAGGCACGCCACGAGCAGCAGGATCGCGAGGCTCCGCAGCAGCGTCGGCAGGAACCGCAACCGCACCCAGAGACTGCCGGTGCAGGCCGCGAGCAGGCCGGTCGAGGAGAACTCGACCCGCCCCCGCATCCGGCCGTCGAGCAGGCGCCACCAGGGGAGCACCGCGAGCGGCAGCAGCAGCAGCGCCGCTCGTGCCGCCCACTCGAAGCCGGCGGCATCGGGGGTCCGCGTGGCCGCCGCGGGCACCGCGAGCAGCAGCGGCAGGAGGGAGGTCATCGCGAGCCCTCCTTCGCAGGAGTCGTCTCCTCGACGATGGTCCGCACCGCCTGCAGCGCCTCCTCGCAGCGGCGGCGATCCGCCGAGGCGCCCGCGAAGCGGACGAGGTCCGCCTCCCGCAGCAGCGAGGCGATCTCGTTGCGGTGCCGCTGCGAGAGCAACGCATCGCGTCCGAGCGCCGCGACGAGCTCCTCGCCGGTCTGCGAGGTGGCGGCGATGCCGAGGCGAGCCTCGAGGTAGCGACGAAGCACCGCGACGAGTCCGGCCCACTGCGCCCGCAGGCCCACGGCGTCGGCGGGGGCGTCGGCGGCGAGGCGGTCGATCGCCGCGAGCGCCACCTGCTCGGGCGGCGGCGGGGGGGCCTCGCGGCGCCGCCGCAGCAGCAGGAACAGGCTCGCAAGCACGACGCCGGTGGCCGCCACGCTTCCAAGCCACCAGGCCCATGCGAGGGGATCGGAAAGGCGGACCGACGCCTTGAGGTCGCGAAGCTCCTCCCCGGCCGCCTCGCCCGCGGGCCCGGCGGCGTCGGCGAGCACGCTGCGGATCTCGATCGCGAGCGGATCGCTCGCCAGTTCGATCGCCGCGCCGCCGCCACGCGGCTCGAAGGAAGCGCGGAACGCGGGCGTGCGGAAGGTCCCGCCCTCGAAGGCGCGAAGCTCCGTCAGGCGCACCGCCGATCCCGGGGCGAGGCCCGCGAGCAGCGGCGATGCGGCAGGCGAGGCCTCGAAGTCGCCCCAGTCCGCTGGCGGCGGATCGAGCGAGGCGACGAGGCCCGCCGCCGGTTCGGCGACGACGAGCAGCATGATCGGATCGCCCACGAGGCCTTCGCGGGGATCCGCCCGCACGAGCAGGCGGCAGCCGTCGAGGCGGATCTCGGTCTCGATCGACTCGGCGACGGTCTCGGCGGGGGGTTCCGGAACGCCGCCGCAGCCGGCGGCCGCGGCGAGCAGCAGCCCGATGGAGAGGCCTGCGGCCGCGATGCCGGCGTGGCCTCGCGGATGCGAAGGCGTCGGGGCGATCCCGGTGGTCATCGCCGTCGCCTCCCTTCGCGTCGCCGGAAGTAGGCGGCGATCGGATCGATGAAGGACGCCCCGGTCTCGACGCGGATCGGATCCATGCCGAGTCGGCGGAAGGCGTCGGTCTGAAGCTCCCGCCTCGCGGCCGCGAGGGAGGCGTAGCGGCGGCGGATCCTCGTGTCGGAGGTGTCCACCACCACCCGTTCGCCGCTCTCGGCGTCGGCAAGCTCGAGCAGGCCGATCGCCGGCAGGGTGTGCTCGCGGCGGTCCTCGACGCAGATCGGGATCACCTCGTGGCGGCGGCGGAGGCTTCGCAGCGGCGTCTCCCAGCCTTCGTCGAGGAAGTCGCTCGCGAGGAAGACCACGCCCCGGCGGCGGAAGATGCGGCGGATCTCCTCGATCCCCTGCGGCAGGTCGGTGCCGCGGCCGGTCGGCTGCAGCGTGAGCAGCTCGCGGATGATCCGCAGCACGTGCCGCGGACCCTTGCGGGGCGGCACGAAGAGCTCGATCCGGTCGGTGAAGGCGAGCAGCGCCACCTTGTCGCTGTTGCGGATCGCCGAGTAGGCGAGGGTGCCGGCGATCTCCGCGACGAGCTCCCGCTTGAGCTCGCCGACGCTTCCGAAGGCGAGCGAGGCGGAGAGGTCCACCGCGAGCACGACGGTGAGCTCCCGCTCCTCGCGGAAGACCTTGACGTGCGGCTCGCCGAGACGCGCCGAGACGTTCCAGTCGATGGTGCGGATCTCGTCCCCGACCTGGTAGGGACGCACCTCCTCGAACTCCATGCCGCGTCCCTTGAACGCGGAGTGGTACTGCCCCGCGAGAAGGTCGGTCACGAGCTGCGAGGTGCGGATCTGGATCCGGCGGATGCGGCGGATGGTCTCGGCGGTGAGCATCGTCGGCGGCGGGGACGCGGGGCGGAGATCCTCAGGGGACCGAGACGTGGTCGAGCAGGCGCCGCACGATGTCGTCGCTGCCGAGATCCTGCGCCTCCGCCTCGTAGGAGAGGATCAGGCGGTGCCGCAGGACGTCCGGGGCCGCGTCCTTGACGTCCTGCGGGATCGCGTAGCCGCGGCCGTCGAGGAACGCCTTGGCCCGCGCCGCCATGGCGAGGGCGATCGTGGCCCGCGGCGAGGCGCCGTACTCGAGCAGGCCCTCGATGGGCACCCGGAACCGCTGCGGCTCGCGGGTGGCCACCACGAGGTCGACGATGTAGTCCTTGATCCGGTCGTCGATGAAGATGCGGTCCACCACCGCGCGGGCCGCGGCGATCTCTCCCGGCTCCATCACCGGCTCGATCGTGGGGCCGCGGCCGCTGCGGGCCATGCGGTCGAGGATCTGCCGCTCCTGCGAGGGCTCGGGGTAGCGGACCACGAGCTTGAGCATGAACCGATCCACCTGGGCCTCCGGCAGCGGATAGGTCCCCTCCTGCTCGACGGGATTCTGCGTCGCAAGCACCAGGAAGGGATCGGCCATCGGGAAGGTCTCGCTGCCGATGGTGACCTGCCGCTCCTGCATCGCCTCGAGCAGGGCGCTCTGGACCTTGGCCGGCGCCCGGTTGATCTCGTCGGCGAGCACGAGGTTGCTGAAGATCGGGCCCTTCTTGATGGTGAAGTCGCCCTCGTTGGGCCGGTAGACGAGCGTGCCCACGAGGTCGGCGGGCAGCAGGTCGGGCGTGAACTGGATCCGCTGGAAGCCGGTGCGGATGCCTGCGGCGAGGCAGCTGACCGCGGTGGTCTTGGCGAGGCCCGGCAGTCCCTCGATCAGGATGTGCCCGTTGCAGAGCAGGCCGAGCACGAGGCCGTCGAGCAGGGCGTCCTGCCCGACGATCACCCGGTGCATCTGGGTCTGGAGTTCGCGGAAGGGGCGGCTGCGGGCTTGGACCTCTCGTTCGAGGTCCTGGATCTCGGTGCTGGTCATGTCGGAAGGATCGGAGGTTCGAAGGGTCGGGGTCCAAGGTTCAGGGTCGGGTCCGGGCGATCGGCCGAAGGCTCGATCGGTTCCGGTCCGGCCGCGAGTCCCCCGGCGGCCTTGCCTCCCTTGGCAAAGGCCGTTCCGTCAAGGCGGTCGCTACGGCATCCTCCCCGCAGGGGTTCGGCAGGAGCGGTGCCCGAGGGCAGTTTCCCGATCCGCCGCCGGGGCGAGCGGTCGCTCGTCCCTCGGCCTTCCCTCACGAAGTCCCTCGCGAAGCCTTCTTGGCAGAAGCCTTCTTGGCAGAAGCCTTCCTGCCCGAGGCCTTCTTGCTTGAGGCCCTCTTGGTTGAGGCCTTCGGGGCGGAGGCCTTCTTGGCAGGGGCTCGCTTCGAGGACGAACGCCTCGCGGCGGTTCGCTGGCCGGACTTCTTCGCGGACTTGGCACCCGCCGCGGCCGGAGCGAGGAACTCGGCGCCGCCCGAAAGGAGGTGCTCGACCTGGTGCAGCACCGCGTCGAAGAGATCGGCGGTCGCGGCGACGGTGCGGCTTCGGGCTGCGGCGTCGTGCCGCTTCGGCGACTCCGCAAGGTCGTGGAAGCGTCGCCGCAGATGCTTCGAACGCGTGGCGACCGCATCGAGGGCATCCGCCGTCGCGTTGCGGGCGCGGCGGGACTGGCGGACGAGCGCCTGCTCCACGGCGGCGAGCAGGCGATCGGCTTCCGCGAGCGAGGGGGGCAGCGGGTTGGACTTGGCCATCGGGGCGACTCCTCCGGGAAACCGCGGACCGTAGCGCCGTGGGCGGCTTCCCGCAAGCATCGCCTTCCCCCGCGGCGGGGACGGTGCGGCGGCCGCGTCGCGGAACGGCCGGCACGGGGCGGTATCCTCGCCAACCGCTCCACACGAGGGAACCGATGACGCCACCCACGCCTCCATCGCAGGGACTCCGCCTCGGCATCGTCGGCGCCGGAGGCATCGGACGCGTCCATGCCGATGCGGCGGTGCGGGCGGGATGGCAGGTGGCGGCGGTGGCCGATCCGAACCCGCTGCGACGGGAAGCGCTTGCGGCGGCGCATCGAGGGGCGATCGCGGTCGAGAGTCTCGAGGCGCTGCTTGCGGGCGAGGCGGTCGATGCGGTGGCCATCGCCGGCCCCAACGACCTCCATCGCCCGCTCGCCCTCGCGGCCCTCGCCGCGGGGCGGCATGTGCTGCTCGAGAAGCCGGCGGGCCTTGACGCCGCCGAGTGCGGCGAGATCGAGCGGGCGGCGGCGAAGGCGCCCGGGATACTGCAGATCGGCCTCGTCTGCCGAGCCACGCCGGTCGCGGCCTCCGCGAGGGCGTGGATCGCCGCGGGGCGTCTCGGCCGGATCTACCACGCGCGGGCGGCGATCCTGAGGCGGCGGGGCATTCCCGGCCTCGGCGGCTGGTTCACGCAGCGGGACCGCGCCGGCGGCGGTCCGCTCATCGATCTGGGCGTGCATGCGATCGACCTGCTGCTGCATCTGCTCGACGGGCCGCGGCCGCTGCGGGCCAGCGGCGTCACCCACGCCTGCTTCGGCACCCCGATCGACCGCTACCTCTGCACGGAGATGTGGGGCGGTCCGCCCGACCCCGCGGGGCGGTGCGACGTGGAGGAGCAGGCCACGGCCCTGCTCCGCTTCGAAGGCGGCCTGAGCATGCAGATCGACGTCGCTTGGGCGGCGAACCTGCCGCCGGGGGCGGTGAAGGATGGCATCGTCCTGCTTGGGGATCGGGCCGGCCTGGCCTTCGAGCCGCTCGGCAGCGAACTCCGCATCGCCGGCGAGGAGGGCGGATCGCTGATCGACCTGCAGCCGCACCTGCCCCCGGGCGACGCCGGGGAGATCGCGTGGCGGCGGCAGTACGAGGCGTTCGCGGCGGCAATCCGCGGCGAAGCGCCGCCGCTGGCGACCATCGCCGAGTGCCGCCGCGTGCAGGAGATCATCGATGCGATCTACCGCTCCGCGGCGGAGGGCCGGGAAGTGCCCGTCGGCGGGTGAGGGCGACGCCGGTCAGCGTTCGCCGACCGCCTCGAGATACTCCTTCAGATTCTTGCGGATCGAGATGCCGGTGCGGTTGTCGGGGGCGATCGCGACGGCCTCGCGCTGCACGGCGATCGCGGCCTGCCGGTCGCCCTCCTCCCAGATCGCCCGGGCGAGGGTGTCGAGCACCGCCGCATCCTTCCGCTCGGAGATCGCCACGGCCCGCTCCGCTGCGGCCTTGGCCAGCGCCAGCACGGGGCCGGTGGCCTTGCCGGACTCGAGCAGACTCCAGGCGAGCTGGTTCAGCAGCATCGCATCGGCGTCGGGACTCTCGACGAGGCGTCGCCCCACCAGGATGCCCTCGTCGCCGCGGTCGAGCTCGATCACGAGCAGGCGGCACTTGGAGAGGTTGGCGAAGGGATCCTCCGGGAACTCCGCGAGCTGGGCGTCGAGCAGTTCCATCGCCGCGTTCCAGTCGCGGTTGCGGGTGGCGAGCAGATAGGCCCGGTTGCGGGCGGACCAGGCGGCCTGCCGAAGCTTCTGCCGCTCGTAGCGCTCGCGGTAGGCGTCGTTGTCCCACTCGCCCGCGACGATCTTCGCGAGCGGCTCGTCCATCACCATCGGGTGGCCGATCCAGGCGACCTCGCCGGCGCCATCCACAATGAACGCGGTGGGGATGCCCCGCTGCCCGGTGGCCTGCATGTAGTCGCGATGCGACGAGCGGTCGGGATCGGTCCCGAGGGTGTAGCGGGCCTTCTCCTGCCACTCCGGGGTCTCGAGGAAGGACGCGACCTTCTCCCGCGGCTCGTCGCTGATGCCGAGGATCCGCACGCCGCGGTCCTCGTAGGCCTGCTGCAGCTCGGTGAGGTGGGGCATGCTCGTGCGGCAGGGGCCGCACCAGGTGGCCCAGAACTCGACGACCGTCACCTTGCCCGGCTCGAAGCCCCCGAACGCCTCGCCCCGCACCCAGTCGGAGACCTCGATCGGGGGCGCGGGGTCGCCGATCCGGAGTCGTGCGGCGTCCGTCGCGGCCGGCGGCTCGGGCCGGGTCGCGGCCGGCACGAGCGGAGTCGCCGGGATCGAGGGCTTCGGCGGTGCCGGCGGGGCGGCCGCGGCGGAGATCAGAAGGATCGAGGCGGCAGGAAGAGCAAGGAGCGGCATGGGCGATCTCCAGTGGCAGGTCGCGGTCGGAGGTTCGAATCTACATCGTCGGTCCCCGCCGGGCGAGCGGGTACCCTTCGCGGCGATGCACTTCGCCGACGCCGACACCGCCTCGCCGCCGGGCCTCGCCTCGATCATCGACGGACGGGCGCTTGCGGCGACGGTGCGGGCCGACACCGCCCGCCGCGCCGCGGAACTCGCCCGTCTCGGAAGGGTGCCCCGCCTCGATGCGGTGCTCGCCGGCGGCGATCGGGCCGCGGAGCTCTATGCGGAGAACCAGGCCAAGACCTGCCGGGAGGTCGGGATCGACTACATGCTGCATCGCCTGCCCGCGGACGCGTCCTACGAGGACGTGGCGGGGCGGGTGCTGCTGCTGAATGCCGACGAGGCGGTCGGCGCGATCATGCTCCACCTGCCGCTGCCGGCAGGCGTGGACACCGAACGGGTGCAGTCCCTGATCGCCCCCTCGAAGGACGTGGAGGGAGTCAACCCCGCGAACATCGGGAACGTGGTCTACGGGCGGCGAAGCCTCGTGCCCTGCACCGCCCGGGCGGCGCTCGAGATGATCGAGTCGACCGGCATCGGACTCCGGGGCCGCCGCTGCGTGGTCGTGGGGGCGAGCAACATCGTGGGCAAGCCGATCGCGGTCCTGCTGATGCGGGCGGAGGCGACGGTGGTCTCCACCAACAAGTTCACCCCGGATCTTCCGGCGATCGCGCGGGAAGCGGAGGTGCTCGTGGCCGCCGCGGGGGTGCCGGAACTCGTGCAGGCCTCGTGGGTGCGGCCCGGCGCCGTGGTGATCGACGTGGGCATCCACCGCGTGGAGCGGCGGGGCGAGCTGGTCACCGTCGGCGACGTCGAGTTCGAGGGCGTCCGCAGGGTGGCGGGGCATCTCTCGCCGGTTCCCGGCGGCGTCGGCCCGATGACCGTCGCGATGCTGCTTCGCAACTGCGTCGATGCGTTCGAGAGGTCTTGAGAGGGGCGGGGTCGATGGACGCCATGGACGTCACGGACGCCATGGACACGCAGGACGGCAGGGGCATCGGGCACAGCCGGAGGCCTGGGGTCGGCTGCGTTGCAGGGGTCGGACTCAGCCCTCGATCGCGCCGAGGCGGCCTGCGAGGGCGCGGTAGCGATGCAGCAGCGCCTCGACCACCTCGTCGGGTAGCGCCGGACCCGGGGCCTCGCGATTCCACCGTCCCGCGGCGGCCTCGGCCTGCAGCCAGTCCCGCAGCGGCTGCTTGTCGAAGCCGGAGGGGACCGCACCGCCGCCGCACGCCTCGGCGGGCCAGTAGCGGCTGCTGTCGGCGGTGAGGATCTCGTCGACGAGCAGCAGTTCCTTCGTGGGGCGGCCCTCGGCGTCGAGGGCGAAACCGAACTCGAACTTGGTGTCGGCGAGCACGAGGCCCCGTGCCGCGGCCTCTCCGCGGGCGGCCTCGTAGAGGGCGAGGGTGAGGCGGCGAAGCTCCGCCATGAGCTCGCCGCCGACGATCGCGGCCGCCCGATCGAAGGAGACGTTCTCGTCATGGCCGGAGGCGGCCTTGGTCGCGGGCGTGAAGATCGCGGCAGGCAGGCGATCGCCGGGACGCAGTCCCGCGGGAAGTTCGACGCCGCAGACCCGCCCCGTGCGGCGGTACTCGTCCACGGCGCTCCCGGCGAGATGGCCGCGGGCCACGCACTCGATCGGCACGACGGCGGCGGGACGGCAGACCATCACGCGTCCTCGCAGCGGCTCCACCCACTCCGCAGGCAGCGGGCGGATCGCCTCGGCATCGGCGTGGATCACGTGATCCCGCACGATCTCGAGGTTCCGCAGGCGGCGGAACCACCAGAGACTCGTCGCGGTCAGCAGGCGGCCCTTGCCCGGAGCCGGGGTGGGCAGCACCACGTCGAACGCGCTCACCCGATCGGTGGCGACGACGAGCAGACGGCCGAGTCCCTCGGGATCGGGCGGAAGTTCGTAGAGGTCGCGGACCTTCCCCTCCCGCCGGCCGGGGAGATCGAGCGAGGTCCGCAGCAGCGGCGCATCGGCGAGGGAGGGCGAACGGGTCTCGGTGGACTCGATAGGCATGGCGAATCGCTGCAGCGGGGACACGGGCGGATCGGCGATCCGGACGCGATCGACTTCGCCCACCGCTACACTACCGCGTTCCCCGTGACTCCCACGACTTCGAACGCCCGACCACCGGCCGCGGCGGAGCCTCTCGGGGCCGCGACCGCCGAGATGCTGCTGCGGAACCTGCGTCCCGCCGGACCGAGGCGGATGCGGAGCTCCGCGGTCGCCGGAGACCTCGCGCGTCGCGGTGGGGAGGGCCCGGCGTGCCGCGCCTGATCTTCGAGTTCGATGCCGCCGCGGGGATCGATCCGGCCGCGGTCGAATCCGAGGGCATGCTCGTGGGCAAGCGGCATGTGCCGGTGCCCGGTCGACTGCAGGTGGAGGCGGGCCGGATCGAGGCGGAGTCGCTCGAGCCGGGCTCGTGCAGCCTCGTCGTGCCGGTGGATCTCGGGCCGCTCGGGGTCCTGCGGATGCAGACCACGCTGCTGCTGCCGCAGGATCGGCCCTTCCGCCTGCTCTACGAGCTCGCCCGCGAACGCATCAAGCAGTTCCTCTGGAAGGCGGAGGAGTGGCAGATGTGGGACCGCCAGGAGGCGGCGGAGGCGATCGCGAGGTTCGAGGCCTCCCGTGAACTCGCCGGCGCCGCCATCGCCGCCCGCGACGCCCGCGAGGCCGACCGCCATGCCCGCGAGAGCCTTGCGGCGGCGGTCGATGCCATCGAGATGCTCGCCGCCGCCCATGCGTCGATCCTGCTGCGGCGGAAGTACGCCGCGAAGGGTGCCCCGCGGACCATGGTGGGCATGCGGGTGGCGACCGGCGTTGCGGTCAAACTGCTTGCCGAGGCGTCCCTCGAGCCGTTCCAGCTGCTCTCGATCCCGACCTCGTGGGCGGAGCTCGAGCCCGCCGAGGGGCGGTTCGAGTGGTCTCGTCTCGATCGCTGGATGGTCGCGGCGGCGAACGCGGGACGCCCGATCCTCGCGGGTCCGCTGCTCGACTTCACGCCGTCGAACCTGCCGGGATGGGCGCTCTCCCGCCGCCGCGACGCGAAGGGCTTCCGCGATGCCGCCTACGCCTTCTGCGAGGCGGTGATCCGCCGCTACCAGGGGGCGGTGGGCATGTGGAACGTGGCGGCCGGCATGCCCGAGCGGACCGAGGAGGAGCGGGACCACGAGTTCGTGGTCGCGATGACCCGGATGGCGAGCGTGCTGGTGCGGCAGCTGCATCCGGCCGCGAAGATCCTCGTGGAGATCACCGACCCCTTCAGCGACCGCCTGTGGCTCCGGCCGGAGGGCCTCGATGCGGCACGCTATCTGCGCCTCCTGAACGATGGAGGGGTTCGCTTCGACGTCGTGGGCCTGCGTCTCGCCGATGGCGTCAGCCGACCGCTGCCGGTCGATCTCGGCCGCCTCGCCTCGCTGGCGGACCGCTTTGTCAGTTCGGAGTGGTCGGTGGTGGTGACGGGACTGGGAGCGCCGTCGGCATCGGCGGTCGGGCGGGGCTGGCGGGGGCCGTGGTCGCCGGCGACGCAGGCGGCGTGGCTCGAGGCGGCGCTGGCGATCGTGCTGGCGAGGCCCCGCTGCGACGCGGCGATCCTCGCGAGCCTCGTCGATGCCGAGGGCGACGGCGACGGCCTTGGGATCATCGATCGCGGCGGCCGCGGCAAGCCGGCGGTCAAGACTCTCGGCGAGTGGGTGCGGCGATGGCGTCGTCCATCGGCCGCCGATGCCTCGCCGCGGAGCCGACGCCCCCACGATGGGGAGCGAGCCTCGTGAGCGGCCCCTCCGAGTCCGCCGCGTCGTCGCGGGCGATGGCGACGGGCCGGCAGATCCGCGGCGGGGCCGCGGCGGCTGCGGGCCTCGCCGTCGCGGTGCTGCTCGCCGCTGCCCGCGAGTCGCCGCCGCCGCAACTCGGCGGCCTCGGAGGCATCGATCCGGCGACCGCGAATGCCGCCGAACTGCGATTGCTTCCCGGCATCGGCCCACGCCTCGCCGAGCGGATCGACGCCCATCGCCTCGAGTGGGGGCCGCCGAGGCGTCCCGAGGATCTCCTCGAGGTGCCGGGAATCGGTCCGGCGACGCTGCGGGCGATCGAGCCGTGGCTGCGGTTCGGGTCGTCGATGCCCGCGGGCGGCGATTCCCCCTCGCCCTCCTGTCGGGGGGATTGAGGCAAGATGCCGACCCCGAAGACGGCCGCATCGGCGGAGGCGGAGCGGATGCCCGCATGGCTGGATCGCTTCGCGGCGGATCCGGCGATCCGTCGGCTCTGCGAGTGGGCGGGCGAAGGCCTCTCCGCATCGCTGCGGGGCGCCGCCGGATCGAGCACCACGCTCGTCGCCGCCGTGCTTCGACATGCCGTGGGGCGGCCGATGCTGCTCGTCACCGCGCATCTCGACGAAGCCGACGAGGCGGTCGACGAGCTTGCCGATCTCGGCATCGCCGCGAGGCTCTTTCCGGCGTTGGAGGTCCTGCCGGGCGAGAGCGGCGTGAGCCTCGAGCTGCTCGGGGACCGCCTGACGCTGCTTCGCGATCTCGCCGCGGGGCGATGCCCCGACTTCGTGGTGGCGCCGATCGCCGCACTGATGCAGGGCGTGCCTCGGCCCCCGCGGCTGGCGGAGATGCTGCGGACGATCCGCGAGGGCGACTCGATCGATCTCGCGGACCTCGCCGCCTGGCTCGCCGCCGCCGGCTACGACCGCTGCGAGAGCGTCGAGAGCCCCGGGCAGTTCGCGATCCGCGGGGGAATCCTCGACGTCTTCCGGCCCGGCGGGCGTCCGCCGGTGCGGCTGGATCTCTTCGGCGACAGCGTCGAGCGGATCTTCGAGGTCGACCCCGCGACCCAGGCCTCGGATCGCCGCATCCACGAAGTGGACCTCGTCGGGGCGTCCCTCGAGAGCCTGCAGGCCGAGGAGGACGGCCGCCTGCTTCCCGAGGTGCTGCCGGAGGCGTCGGTCGCGGTGCTGGCGGAGGTCGCGGAGATCACCGAGCAGGGCCGGGGGTACTTCGAGCGGGTGGGACGGGCCCGCTCGGTGCAGGGCCCGCCGGCGGTGTTCAAGGCGATCATGGATCGCTGCGCCGCGACGATCGACGTCAACGAGTTCAGCGCCGGGCAGTCGCCGCATCGCTGCGTCGACTGGTCGGTGCGTCCGGTTCCCGCCTTCGCCGAGTCGACCTCCGCGGCGGTCGAGGAGCTGCGGGAGCTTGCGGCCTCCTTCGAGACGGTGGTGCTGGCCTCGACGGAGGGGCAGGCCCAGCGGGTGCAGGAGCTCGTGGCGGAGTTCGCCCCCGGGGCCGCGATCGCGGTCGAGCGGCGGCACCTGCATCGCGGCTTCCTGCACGAGGGCCCGGAGGCCTCGACGGACGGGCGGACGCGGGGCCTCGCCCTCGTGCCCGAGCACGAGCTGCTGCATCGCTGGGGCGCCCGCCGCCGCGGACGCGGCCTCGCGGGGGCCCGTGCCCGCGAGGCCTTCCTCGAGTTCTCGCCCGGGGACTTCGTGGTCCACCGCGACCATGGCATCGCCCGATTCGTCGGCCTCACCACCCTCGCCGAGGGCGGGGCGCCGGAGCAGGAGTACCTCGTCCTCGAGTTCGCGGGGCGATCGGTGCTGCACGTGCCGGTGGGCCGCATCGAGCTCGTGCAGCGGTACATCGGCGCCGCGGGCGCCGCACCGACCCTCTCCACCCTCGGCGGCCGGCGGTGGCGGCGGCAGAAGGAGCAGGTCTCCGAGGCGGTCCGCGACCTCGCCGCGGAGATGCTGCGGGTGCAGGCGGCCCGCGAGGCGTCGCCGGGAATCCGCTATCCCGACGACACGCCGTGGATGCGGGAGTTCGAGGCGTCCTTCCCCTTCGAGGAGACCGAGGACCAGGCGGCGGCGATCGCGGCGGTCAAGCGGGACATGCAGCATCCGCGGCCGATGGACCGCCTCATCTGCGGCGACGTCGGCTTCGGCAAGACCGAGGTCGCGATCCGGGCCGCGTTCAAGGCCGCCGAGGCCGGCCGCCAGGTCGCGGTGCTCGTTCCCACCACGGTGCTCGCCGAGCAGCACGAGCGGACCTTCCGCGAGCGCTTCGCGGGCTATCCCTTCCGGGTGGAGTCGATCAGCCGCTTCAAGTCCGCGGCGGAGCAGCGGGCGGTGCTCGAGGAGGTGCGGGCGGGGCGGGTGGACGTGCTCGTGGGCACCCATCGCCTGCTCTCGAAGGACGTCGAGTTCAAGGACCTCGGCCTGGTGGTGATCGACGAGGAGCAGCGGTTCGGCGTCGAGCACAAGCAGCGGCTGCTCACCTTCCGCCTCACCGCGGACGTGCTCACCCTCAGCGCCACCCCGATTCCCCGCACCCTGCACATGGCGATGCTCGGCCTTCGGGACATCAGCAGCCTGACCACGCCGCCCATGGACCGGCGGGCCATCGTGACCGAGGTGATCCCCTTCAACGAGAAGCGGATCAAGCGGGCCATCGACCGCGAGCTCGCCCGCGAGGGGCAGGTGTTCTTCGTGCACAACCGGATCGGCGACCTGCAGGACGTCGCGGACTTCGTGCACGGCCTCGCTCCGGACGCCCGCATCGTCGTCGGGCACGGGCAGATGGGCCCCCACGAGCTCGAGGAGGTGATGCGGGCGTTCATGCGGCGGGAGGCGGACATCCTCGTCTCGACGGCGATCATCGAGAGCGGCATCGACATCCCCACCGCGAACACGATGGTGATCAGCAACGCCCAGCTCTTCGGCCTCGCCGAGCTGCACCAGCTGCGGGGCCGCGTGGGCCGGTCGCGGCATCGCGGCTACTGCTACCTGCTGCTGCCGCAGAAGCGGCCCCTCACCGAGGAGGCCCGCCGCCGCCTGCACGCCATCGAGGAGCACTCCATGCTCGGCGCGGGCTTCCGCATCGCGATGCGGGACCTCGAGATCCGTGGCGCCGGCAACCTGCTCGGCCCTGAGCAGAGCGGGCACATCGCCGCGGTCGGCTACGAGATGTACTGCCGCCTGCTCGAGGATGCGGTGCGGGACCTGCGGCGGGAGGTCCGGGTCTCGCCGGTGGACACGCTCGTGGACATCGGCATCGCCGCGGCGGTGCCCCGCGGCTACATCCCCGCGGACCTCCGCCGCATGGAGGCCTACCGCCGCATCGGGCAGGCGGAGACCGCCGAGGCGATCGATGCCCTGCGGGAGGCCCTCGTCGGCGCCTACGGGACGCCGCCCTCCGGCGTGGAGACGCTCTTCGACCTCGCCCGCCTTCGTCTCGCGGCGGCGCTGCTGGGGATCCGCGCCATCGTCCGCCGCGAGGGGGACGTGGTCTTCCGCACCAACCGCGTGGCGGATCTGCAGGCCCGCCTCGCCGGAGCGAAGGGGACGCTTCGTCCCGTCGGCGGTGCCGACGAGGCCGGATGCGTCGAGGTCTACTACCGGCCGCCCGCGAACTGGCTCGAGCCCGCGACGCTGCTGCGGATCCTGCTCAAGCGTCTCGGTTCCGCCTGAGCGGGGACCGCGGGCCGGCGAGGCGACGGCGGCTCAGGCGGCGCCGCGGCTCTCGGCGAGCTGCACGAAGTGGATTTCGAGGTACCTCGCCACGTAGTCGAGGATGCTCGAGGCCTCGGGGATCTCGGGGTTGTTGGTCGGGCCGGAGGGCTCGAACCGCATGCCGCGGAATCGCTCGACGGCCTCGGAGGAGGTGAGGCCGAACTGCAGCGCGAGGCTGAAGGCCCGGCAGAAGCCCTGGATGAGGCCCGAGAGCGTCGAACCCTCCTTGCTCATCTTGATGAAGATCTCGCCGGGCTGGCCGTTGTCGAAGAGTCCGACCGTCAGGTAGCCCTCGTGGCCGGCGATGGCGAACTTGTGGGTGATGGAACGGCGGACGCTCGGCAGGACCTGTCGGGGAGCAGGCATGGTGGGCATGGGTGGGGAGTCTGCAGGGGCTTCCGTCTCGGCGGACGACGCGCAGCCCGCGGCCGCGTCCGTGCCCGCCTCGCGAGTCGCCTCGCGAGGGGGGTGGATCGGCAACTCCGGTCCCGGCGGGTGAACGATTGCGCTCCCGGCCCCGGGGGCGGGCGACGGGCAGCGGTCCGGCAGCGGCGGCGGCATCACGCCGTTTCGGAGGCGGCCTCTGCGGAGGGTGCCTCCGCGGCGGTCTCCTCGGCGGCCACCTCGGCGTCCTGCTCCTTCATGGCTTCCTCGAGCTCGCGGTCCGGAGCCACCGTGACGGTGATCTCGACCCGCAGGTCCTTCTCGAACTGGACCAGCACCGGGTAGCTGCCGAGGCGGCGAATCGGCTGGTTCAGCCGCACCGCCCGCATGTCGACCGCATAGCCAGCCTCCTCGAGGCCGTCGGAGATGTCCCGCTGGGTGACCGACCCGTAGAGGGCCCCCTGGTCGTTGCAGCTGCGAACGAGCTTGAGGGTGAACTCCTCGAGCTTCTCCACGATGCTCTTCCGGGCCGCCCGCAAGGCCGCAAGCTCGGCCTGGGCCGCGGCGCGGGCCTCCTTGAGGGCCTCGATCTTCTCGGGGGTGGGATGCTCGGCGATCCGCAGCGGCAGCAGGTAGTTGCGGGCGTAGCCGGCTCGGACCTTCACGAGGTCGCCGACGATCCCGAGATGCTCGACGTTGCGGGTGAGGAGGAGTTCGATTCTGCCGCTGGCCATGTCGCTGTCCTTCGTTGACCGGAGTTGACCGGAACCGGGTCGGAAGTTGAGGAGCGGAAACCGCGTTCCCGCCCCAACGGGCCCCTTTCGAGGGGAATCGACCAGTATGACGAGCGTCCCGGGCCCCGTCCACCCCTTCGTCCGGTCGGAGGGATCCGGTCGGCGGACCCGATCGCGGGCGGCCCGACCGGGTGCCGCCGCCCGCCGGCGGGGGCGGGCGGCAGTCTCGAGGGATCGCCTCGCGGGGGATGCGGGGGAGCGGAGGGAAGGGAGCGAGGGGGGAAGGCGGGTCGGCCGATCGACGGCGGAGGATTCGAAGGGGACTTGCGGAACTTCCCTTGGGTCCTGCTACACTGCTTGCAGGTGGCGTCTTTCGCCACCCCGGTCCGCCTGCGCACCGTCCTGAGGCCGCCCAGTCGACTGCTTGTCCTTCTCTTTCAAGGCCTCAGTGAGGATGCGTTCGTGAAGATCTTCGTCGGAAACCTGAATTTCAAGACCTCCCAGGACACCCTGCAGGAGCTGTTCGCCGCCTTCGGAACGGTGGATGAGGTGTTCATCGCCACCGACCGCGAGACCCAGCGTCCTCGCGGCTTTGCGTTTGTGACCATGTCCGACGACAACGCGGCCCGCTCCGCGATCGAGGCCCTCAACGGCAAGGACGTGGATGGCCGGACGATCAACGTGAACGAGGCCCGTCCCCGGACCGACGGTCCCGGCGGCGGCCGCGGCGGCTTCGGCGGCGGTGGCGGCGGCCGTGGCGGCTACGGCGGTGGCGGCGGCGGCGGTCGCGGTGGCTACGGCGGCGGTGGCCGCGGTGGTCGCGATCGCGACAGCGGCTGGTGATCGGCTGGCGGGCCTCCGGCAACGGAGATCCGCGGCGACTCGCTCGCCCACTTCCGCAGCATCCACTTCAGCAACTCGATCCGCCGCCTTCGGGCGGCGGTTTTCGTTGCGGCCGGTTCGTCCGATCGGCGGCGGTCCGCATCGGCGGGAGCTTGGCGACTCCGATCGCCGCCCGCGGTGCGGGCCGCCACGCCCGTTCAGTCCCGGACCGCCTTGAGGGTCACGAGATCCTGCACATCGAGCAGGCCGAGCGGCCGATCGTCCGCATCGACCACCGGAATCTCGTCGAGGCGGCGTTCCCGCACGATCCGCACGGCATCGCGGACGAGGGCGTCCGGCCCGAGCCGCACCGGGCTTGCGGTCATCACCTCGCGGATCGGCGTGGCGAGGCCCTCGGCCCCGCGGCGGTTGAGCAGGCGGCGGAGGTCGCCGTCGGTGAAGATCCCCGAGAGGCGGCCGTCGCCATCGACGAGCACCACGGCACCGGCCCGGCGGTCGTCGCCGCTCGGGCGGATCGCTTCGCCGACCGAGCGGGCATCCTCGACCACCCGCAGATTCCGGTCGACGCGGAAGCGGAGGATCTCGATCACCGGCCGCAGGCCCACACCGAGCATGCCTCCAGGGTGATGGCGGTGGAAGTCGTCGGCCTTGAAGTCGCGGCGGCGGGCGAGGGCAAGGGCGAGGGAGTCGCCCACCGCGAGCATCGCGGTGGTCGAGGCGGTCGGCGCAAGGTTGAGCGGGCAGGCCTCGGTGATGTCCCCGAGCCAGAGATGGGCGTCGCTGAGGCGGGCAAGGCCGGAGCCGCGGTTCGTCGAGATGCCCACCCGCGGCACGCCGTCGGCCTTCAGGATGGCCGCCAGCGCCAGCACCTCCTCGGTCTCGCCGCTCGCGCTCAGCAGCAGGGCCACGTCGCCGCGGCGGATCCGGCCGAGATCGCCATGGGCGGCTTCGGCGGGGTGGATGAAGTGGGAGGGCTGCCCGAGGCTGCTCAGCGTGGCGGAGATCTTGGCGCCGACGAGGCCGGACTTGCCCATCCCCGAGACGAGGACATGCCCCGCGGCGGACTCGAGCAGGTCGATGGCGGCCGCCCACTCCGCGGGCGAGGCGGCGACCGCGGAGCCGCGAAGGCCCTCGCGGATCCGACCGATCGCTTCGGCCTCCGCGGCGAGGCTCGCGTCGAGCAGCAGGGCTTCGGAGGCGGGATCGGCGTCGCCCATCGGGGACGCATGCTACCGGCGGAGCGTGCTACGCTCCGGGCATGCCCTCGCTCCCCGCGGCGTCCCGTGAAGCCATCCTCGAAGGCGGGGAGTATCTCGTCCGCCTCGAGAGCTTCCAGGGGCCGCTCGACCTGCTGCTCTTCCTGATCAAGCGGGCCGAGGTGGACGTCCACGACATCCCGATCCACCAGATCGCCGACCAGTACCTCGAGCATCTCGGGCAGCTGCACCGGATCGACATCGAGACCGCGGGCGAGTTCCTGGTGATGGCGGCCACCCTCGTCGAGATCAAGGCCCGCTCGCTCACGCCCGCCTCGGCCGGGGAGGGCGGCGACGGCGACGGGGAGGGCGGTGGCCTGCTCGACCGCCTCGGCGCTGCCGATCCCCGCCTCGACCTCGTGCGGCAGCTGCTTGCCTACCAGCGGTTCCGCACCTCCTCGGAGGCGCTCGGCGAACT
>CAZQUA010000024.1:0-18455 GCA_964596455.1 uncultured Isosphaeraceae bacterium | reverse complement strand
GCGATCGTCGGGGCGATCGCGGAATCGGTCGGGGAGCGGTTCGCGGGGGCGCCCCGCCGGCCTCACTTGGTGACGGCGAGCTCGAGGTCCTGCGGGATGTAGAGGATCCGGCAGCAGGCCTTGCACTGCACGATCGCCTGCCCGGCGCCGGCGAGCTGCGAGAAGCTCTCCTTGGGGATCTCGAGGTTGCAGGCGCCGCAGGCGTACTCGCGATGGCGGCGACTGACCTCCTCGACCGGCGCCATCGCCTCGCCGTCGGTGTCGCGGGAGATCCGGTCGAAGAGCACCCGGACCGATTCGGGCAGCAACGCGGCGGTCCGGGCCCGCTCGGCGGTCAGCTCCTCGAGCCGCTCGGAGACGTCGGCGCGTCGCTGCTCGAAGTCCTCGGCGGCGCGGTCCCGCACCGCCTGCTGGGCCTCCATCGCCGCCGCCGCCTCGGCGAGGCGGGTGCGGAGCGAGTCGATCCGCTCGAGCTGGGCGATCGCGAGCGACTCGACCTCGTCCCGCTTGCCCTGCAGCAGCTTCATGTCCGCGAGGATCGCCTGGTACTGCCGGTCGTTCCGCGAGGCGTTGAGGTCGACGCGGAGCTTCGCGATGCGATCCTCGAGGCCCCGGCCCTCGCCCTCGAGGTTGCCTGCGGTCGCTTCGAGCTGCCGGATCTGGCTCCGGAGCTCCCGCTCCTGCTCGGAACATTGGTCGAGAGCGGACTGCTGGGCATCGAGGAAGCGGCGGGCTCCATCGAGGCGACCCTGCAGTCCGAGCAGCTGGGCGTTGACTTGGTGCAGATCGAGCAGCTGCCGCATGAGGCTCATGGAGGATTCCGGTCGAGGCGAAGCGGAGATCGTACCGCCGCGGAGGATCGATTGAAACCTTCGCAAGGACCGATTTTCGAGGCGATTGGCGGCCGTCGCGGCGATCGCGGACGCCTCACCGCAGCATCAGCAGCAGCGAGAGCAGCAGTCCCGCGGGCAGCAGCGAGTCCATCACGTCGAAGACCCCGCCGAGGCCGGGCAGCAGGCGGCTCGAGTCCTTCGCCGCCGCCGCCCGCTTGAGGAGACTCTCCGCGAGGTCTCCGCCCTGTCCCGCGAGGCCGAGCAGCACGCCCGCCGCCGCTCCGAGCCATGCCGGCACCGCCGCGGCCGGCAGCGCCGAAGCGGACCACGACGCGAGCAGTCCGCCCACGAGCGCCGAGGTGGCCACTCCGCCGAGCAGGCCCTCCCAGGTCTTCCCGGGACTCACCCGCGGGGCGAGCTTCCGCCGGCCGATGGCGCTGCCGATGAAGTAGGCGCCGATGTCGCAGCTCTTCACCGTCAGCACGCCGCCGGCGAGGATCCATGCATCCTCCTGCTGACGCAGCAGGATCCATCCGCCGAGGCAGCCGCCTCCATACGCGCCCGCGAGGGCGACGCCGGCGATTCCGCGGAGCACCCCGCCGCACCACTCGCGGGGATCGCCGCCGTCGCTCGTCCGCGGCGTCGAGGCCACCGCGGCGGCGCCGACGATCGCGAGGATCCCCACGAGCACCGCCGCCGGGAGGATCGCCGCGGCCTGGGGCGAGATCGCCGCACCGAGCGGGACCGCCGCCGCAACCGCGGTCACCGCGGCGATCGCAGCGCCGGCGGGCACGCGGGCGCCGGTGCCTCGCAGCAGCCGCCCGAACTCCCAGCCGAGCAGCGGCGCCACCACGAGCAAGGCGAAGAGTCCCAGCACCAGGCCCTGCGGCGGCACGGCTGCGGCGCCGAACCACGCCTGCCATTTCGCCTCGGGGACGATCGGCCCCGGCCAGCGGCCGTCGCCGGCGGCCACCACGACGAGCAGCAGGATCAGCGCGGCGCCGGTGGGCAGTCGATGGCGAAGCAGGGGAAGGCTCCTCGGATCCGCAAGCGTGGCCCGCGGCGGTTCGGGGACCGCCTCCGCTGCGGCGGTCTTCTCGCTAGTAGCGGGGCACGCTCGGATCGACCGAGATCGACCACCAGTCGATGCCGCCGGCCATGGACCGGGCATTGGCGATGCCGGCCGCCTGCAGCGAGGCCACGACCTGCAGGCTCCGCACGCCGTGGTGGCAGTGCACCACGATCTCCTGCTCCGCCGTCGCCGGATCGTCCCGCCGCGTCTCCACGAGCGACTCGATCCACTCCGCGGTCTCACCCATCGGCACATGGACGGCGCCGTCGATCGCAGCCAGCCGCCGCTCGTCCTCGCGGCGGCAATCGATCAGCAGCGGGGGCCGGCCGCTCACGAGCATGGCGGCGACCTCCCTCGGCGACCGCTCCAGCGCGGGCCGAGGGAACCAGTTCGGCGGCAGGTCGCTCGCCTCGCGGGATGAAGGCGCCGCGGTCACGGATCGCTCCGGACGAAGTCGGGAGGCGGCGGCACCGGCTCCGTCGGCAGGCGATCGAAGGTCTCGTCCGGTTGCAGCTGCACCGCCCAGGGAGGCCGCAGGAAGACTCCGATGGGCGAGAACGCGAGCGACCCCGCGCTGCGGAGCGGCCATGCGAGGCCCTCGCGGAAGTCGACCCAGGACGAGGTCGACACGACCGCGGCGGTCTCGGCGGTGGGCATCCGCGAGGCATCGCCCCGGCCGGGCATCGGCGTCACCGGCGGGAGGCCGGTGGGGTTGACCTCGACCTCGGCGGTCGGCAGGAGGATGACGATCGGCCGTCCGGCATCGCGGTCCGCGGCGGCCAGACGCCATTCGGTCGGCGACGGGGGCGGCAGATGGCCGTCGGCCGGCAGCGGCTGCAGATCGGGAAGATCCACAGCGAGCGGGCCGATGGCGGTGTTCATCGACCCGGTGCAGGCCGCAAGCGCCAGCACGGCGGCGACGCCGACGGCAGCCGGACCGACCCGCCCGTGCGGCCGGATCCGGCGGCGGGACGGGGGTGCGGCGGACGCAGTCGAGGGTCGGATCGCCATGGCGGGCATGGTACGCGAGGCGATCACGGCGGCGGCACGCCCCTCGCCGCCGCGAGCGATCGACCGATGCGGGCGGCCGCGATCGCGATCGTCGCCTTGGTGAAGCCGCGTCGCAGCAGGCTCGGGACGGGGAGCCCGCGGGACGCCACGCGGCCCGCGAGGCCGTCGACGATCGCATCGACCTCCGCGTCGGGCGGGTAGTCGCGAACGAGGAGGTCGCGGACGATTCCCGCAGCGATCCCGGCCTTCCGCAGTTCGCGACGGGCGTGAAGGCGACTGCAGAGCGATCGCCGCCGCAGCGTCGCAAGCCTCGCCGCGGCCCATCGTCGGTCGTCGATCCAGCCGTCCTCGCGGAGGCCCCGGATCGCCTCGCGGATCTCCGCGGGGCGGAACCCCGCTTCCCGAAGGCGGTGCTCGATGGCGGCGGCGGGATGGGGGCGGCGGGCGAGGAGGCGAAGCGACGCCCGGCGGGCCTGCTGCACCCGCTGCAGGCGGGCATGCCCGTGCCGGGCCGCCCGGTCCCACCGGCGTCCCTCGCCGAGCCCGAGACGCTCCGCATCGAGCGTCGCGAGCGAGATCGAGCTGCCGTCGGCGAGACGCAGGCGGCAGCGGCTCGGCCGCCGCGGATCGACCGCGATCTCGACGATCACGCAACCGCTCGTCCGCCGTCGGCTCGAATCCATCGGATCAACCGCCCGCCGCATCCGGCAGCGACTCGAGCAAGGCGGCGATCTCGCCGGCGGCCTTGCCGTCGCCGGTGGCGTTCGCCGCCGCGAGGCCCTCGGCAAGTTGGGATCTCGCCTCGGCGAGTCGCCCCAGATCGGCGAGGGTCCGTCCGCGATGGAAGTGGGCGTAGGCGTGGGTGGGGTCGGCATCGATGGCGCGACCGAAGAACCGCAGGGCCTCCTCGGGCGAGCCGAGTCGGAGATGCTCCTGCGCGATCGCATAGAGGCAGAACGCGTCGTCGGGCTCGGCGGCGGAGAGGGCGAGCAGCTTCTCGAGTCGCGTGGCGGACGGAGTCGGACCCATGGGGAAAGTGTACGGGACCGCGGCGGCTACCCTATCGACGATGACTCCGCCAGATCGTCTCGGAAGCGTGGCGTCCCGCATCCGCTGCCGAATCGGCATCGCCCTGCTCGTCGCGGCGCTGCTTCCGGCGATGGGCGGCTGCGTGCTGCTCGGACTCGGCCGCACCGAGCGGACCTTCGAGCCGCCTCCGCCGCCGAGGGCGCGTCTGGTCTCGCAGGTGGGCGGGACCCATCACGCGAGCGTCGTGCACGAGGGGCGTTGGTACACGGGCCTCGGCGCGGAGCTGCTCGTGCTCGATGCCCGCAACGGCCGCGAGCGGCGGAGAGTCGAAGTGCTTCCGCCGGGCACCGCCGGGCCGATCGTGGATCTGCTCGTGAGCGGCGACACCCTCTTCGTGGTGCTCGAGGACACCGCGGTGGCGGAGTTCGACCTCGCCGACCCCGACTCGCCGGAGTTGCTCCGGGAGCTGCCGGCGGCGGAGTTGGGCATCCTGCCGCGCCGGGTCGCCGAGGCGGATGGAAGCATCTTCGCGAGCGGGGTCGGCGGCGTGGTGGATCTGCTGCAGCCGGGATCGCCGGCGCTGGCGACGCTGCTCGCCTCGCTCGATCGCGACGAGGCCGGCATCGTGGTGCCGACCGGTGAGGGCGTCGCCGCAGTGGTGGGGCGGCGGATCTATCGGCTCGCCGGCGAGAAGTACCTCGGCGCCGCGACCGAGCTGGTGCCGTTGCCCGCGGGCGTCGGTCCCGCCGGCGGGGTCGCCTTCGCACTGCAGGGACGCGACGCGGCGGAGGTCGGCCTCATGACCGCGGACCTTCGCGTCACCGCAGCGAGGGCGGTGCCGGCCGAGGTGCGGCGCCTGCGGGTCTTCGGGGGGCACCTCTGGGTCGTCGAGGATCGGACGATCGCCGCGTTCCCCATCGAGGGCGATGCCTTGGGGGATCCCATGCTCATCGCGGTCCGCGGGGCCCGCGACCTCGCCGAGGTCGACGGCAACATCCTCGCGGTGTGCGGGGAGTTCGGCCGGGCGCTCTACCGGATCCGCGGCGATGGCCGGGGCGGCGGCGACGAGTTCTTCGCGGTCGCCCGAGAGGCGTCGGAGCTGACCGATGCGGTCCACGACGGACGGCGGGTGCTCGCGGGCGGATCGCTCGGGCACTGGCTGTACAGCGGCAATCGAGCCGAACTCACGGAGCCGCCGCAGGAGGAGCGGGACCCGACGCCGCCGCGGCGGGAGGCCGTGGCGGTCTGGGGACGCGCTGCGATCGCGGCGGATGGCCTCGGCGTCGAGGTGGATGCGCCCCCCTGGCCGCTCTTCAAGTGGTCCCCGCAGCCGCCTGGCGAGGTGCACGCGGTGCTCGCGGTGGGGGAGAGCCTTTGGATCGGCCACGACCGCGGCCTCGAACTGCTCCGCTTCACGCCCGAGGCGGGCTTCGCGAGCGTCGGCTCGATCCGCGTCGAGGGCCCGGTGCGGTACCTCTTCCCCCATCGCAACGGCACCTCGGTGAACTTCGTGAGCGTCCGCGGCGGCTTCGGCACCGTCGACGATCGCTGACGGCGGCGTCCGGGAAGATCGGCGATCCCGAGGGGTCGCGTCCGCGCCTTCGTTGCGACCGATGCGACCGGTCCGGGGCCGATGCCGCGGCGGCGCCGCCGTCTTGCCTCGGGCGAAATGGATTCGACCCTTCATCGGTCCGGTCGATGCGGTGCGGTCCGCATGCCGGGCGGTGGAGGCAGACGCATGACGCGCATTCGACTCGGTTCGGACTCCGATCGCGGATGGGGCGGTTCCGACCATCCTTCGTCGATCCACGGCTACGCGGTGCTGCGGGCCCTTGGCCGCGGTGCCGCCAGCCGCCTCTTCGCGGTCTTCGACCCCGCCAACCGCCAGGTCTACGCCTTGAAGCGGGTCGTCAAGCGCGAGCCGCGGGACCAGCGGTTCCTCGATCAGGCCGAGCAGGAGCACGCGGTCACCTCGCCGCTCGAGCATCCGGGGATCCGGCGGTCCCGGCGGATCATCCGGATCCGGCCGCGACTTCGCGTGAACGAGATCCTGCTCCTGCTCGACTTCGTCGATGGACAGCCGCTCGACGCCTGCCCGATCGACTCCGCGGCCCTGCTGCGGCGGCTCGCCGCGGTGTCGCGGGCGGCGGCGCATCTGCATTCGAAGGGCATCGTCCATGCCGACCTCAAGCCGGGGAACATCCTCGTCGGTGCAGATGGCGAGGTGACGCTGATCGACTTCGGGCAGGCCTGCACGGTGGGCACGGCGAAGGCGCGGGTGCAGGGCACGCCGGGGTTCATGGCGCCGGAGCAGCGGGAGCGGCATCCGCTCGTGCCGGAGACCGACGTGTTCGCGCTCGGGGCGACGCTGCTGCAGATGCTGCTCGCCGGCCGGGGATCTCCCGAGGAACCGCCGCGGGGCCAGGCGCTCGCAGCGATGACCTCCCACCGCGCCCGGGCCCATGATCAGCTGCTCGGCATCGAGGCGGGAAGCGAGATCGCGCCGCTCGTCGCCGCCATGCTCGATCCCTTGCCGGGGCGGCGGCCTCGCGACCTCGCGGCGATCGCCCGCCTGCTCGAGCAGATCGCCGACCGCCTGCCGGCAGCGGTGCCGGCGGCGGCGTAGGTCTTCGACTCAGCCCGCCAGCAGGAAGTCCTCGCCTTCGACGCGTCCGTCGCCGCGAAGGCATTGGGCGATCTCCTCGCGGGCGCCGCGGCAGCCGACGCCCGCGAGGATGAACGCGTCCGCGGCCGGCGGCAGGGCGGACGCCGCCACCACCGGTCTCCCGCCGATGCGGCGGCCGATGCGGCGGGGGGCGATGTCGATGAAGCCGTGAAGCTCGACGCCGAAGCGGCGAAGGGCATCGAAGCGGCGGCGGGTGATCCGTCCCGCCCCCCAGAGCCAGACCGGACGCCGCTCGCCGCGGCGGGCGAGCTCGCCGGCGAGGTGCTCGCAGCGGAGGGATGCGATCCGGTCGATGCCGTAGCGAGGATCGCAGCGGGAGAGTCGCTGCGGCGGATCGTTCCAGCGGAGCAGCACCTCCGGCACCTTGGCGATGCGGACGCCCGCGGCGATCCAGCGAAGCCACAGCTCGAGATCCTCCGGGAACGACCCCTCGCGATAGCCGCCGTGGCGATCGAGAAGGCACCGCCGGAACATCATGCTCGGATGGGGAAGAGGCGAGTCGACGAAGCGGGCAAGGCGGATCTCCGCCTCGCTCCGGCAACGGTTGGCCCAGGCCACATGGTGGGCGAATCCGCGGGCCCGCTCGGGATCGCCGCCGAACTCGACGAGGCAGGAGACGGCGCCGAGGCCGGGATCGCCTTCGAGATGGCGAACTTGGGCCATCAGGCGACGCGGCCGCATCTCGTCGTCGGCGTCCATCCTCGCCACGAGCGGTGCCCGCGCCGCCTCGCAGCCATGCTGCAGCGCCGCGACGAGGCCGGGCCGCGGGGCCTGCAGGATCCGCACCCGGGGGTCGCCCGCGGCCCCGCGACGCAGGCGCTCGCCGCCGTCGTCGATGGAGCGGTCGTCGATCGCGAGCAGTTCCCATTCCCCAAGCGTCTGCGACTCGATGCTCCGCCAGGCCGCCTCGATGGTGGCGGCCGCATCCCGGAAGGGCATCACGATCGAGACCTTCGGGGCGGGCGGCGGCAAGGGCATGGGCCGCATCGCCTCAGGCCCCGGCCGCGGCCCAGAGCGACTCGTAGACGGCATTGATCGCCGCGGCCTCCGATTCGATCGAGAAGTGCCGCATCGCGTGCCGCCTCGCGGCGTGGCCGGCGGCGGCCAGACGCGGCGGATCGTCGAGGAAGGCCGCGATCGCCGCGATCATCGCGGGCACGTCGCCGGGCGGCACGAGGATGCCGGTCTCCTCCGCGTCGGGAGCCGCATCCCGCTCGACGAGGAGCTCCTCGAACGCCCCCACCCGCGTGGCCACCACGGGCACGCCGCTCGCCATCGCTTCGAGCGGCGTGACGCCGAAGCCCTCCCATCGCTGCGGTGCCACGAAGAGGTCGAGGGCCCGGTACCAGCGGGCGGTCTCGGCGGGGGGCACTTCTCCCGGGAAGAGGATGCGATCGGCGAGTCCGGCGGCTGCGACCTTGCTTCGCAGCGAGGCGAGGAATCCGAGATGCGACTCGGTCGCCCGGCCAAGCACCACGGCGATCACCTCGGGCCGGCTCGGAAGGAGCGCCAGCATCGCTTCGACGAAGGCGTCGGTGCCCTTCTGGGCGCGGATCCGCCCGAAGCAGCCCACGAGGCGTCCCGAGGGCAGGCCGAGTTGCCGCCGCAAGGCAAGCCGCGGCTCGGGTTCCTCGCAGGGCCTGAATCGCGACGCGTCGATGCCATGCCGCACCACCGTGGACTCGCGGCGAAGGTAGGCCGCGGTCCTCGACGAGGTGGAGATGACCCCATCCATCCGCGCGATCAGCCACCGCGTCCATGCGGTGTGATGCCGCTGCGACGCCGAGGTGAACACCAGCTTCAGCGGCATCCGCAGCAGGTCGCGGAGCAGGATCCCCGGGAGCATCTCGATGTTGCGGCGGGCATGCCAGATCCGGAAGGGCCGCCCCGCCGGCCGCCGCCAGAACCTCGGAAGGTCTCGGAAGCGGATCCGCGGCAGGTCCTCGGCAAGGCCCGGCCCGAGGGTGGCGATCCGCACGGATCGGGCCTGCACGGGCACCACCCGCTCGATGGTCGAGGTGACGCCGGAGAGGCGTCGCTTGAAGTTGGTGGCGACCGCTTCGACGTCCGCCGCTCGCATCGGCCGCGACGGGGATGCCATCCCATCGCTCGCCGATGCCGGAGGGGCCTCGGGAGAACCGTCGGGTCGCAGGTCGCACGGGGACGCGGTGGCGGACGCAGGCACCGCCGGATGCTAACCCGACCGAGCGGCTCGCGGCCCTCGGCAAAGCAGTCCGCTGCGGCGGGCGTGGACGCGGCGGCAGGAGTCGATTCGAGCCCCCGCCGCCGCGTCGATTCCGCAGTCGCCCCGAAAGGACTCGGTCGTCGAAGTCTGCCGGGCGAACCCCGGTCGCGTCAGGGGAGACTCGCCCCGTTCCGGCGGCGGATCGAGGCCGTCGTTCCGCGGCGTCGCCGCAGGCCTTCGCATACAGTCGCCCTGCCCGCCCGCCGCCAGTGCGTTCATGCCCCACGCCTCGTTCCGACCCGAGTACGACCAGGCGCTCCTGCCGCCGCCCGATGCGGCGTTGGGGATGTTCCATCGACGGGCCCTCCTGCTCGGCGCCGCGATGCTTCTGGTCGGCCTCGGCCTCGGCGGGCAGCTCGCGAGGCTGGCGATCGTCGAGGGGGACGAGCGATTGGAGATCGTCTCGGGGCGTCTCGATCGGATCGAACTGCTTCCGACGGTGCGGGGCCGGATCCTCGACCGCAAGGGACGAGTCCTCGCGGAGGACGCGAGCAGCGACGACCTCGCGGTCGCCTTTCCGCTGATCGACGGCTCGTGGGTGGTGGCCCAGGCCGCCGCGGAGGTCCGTCGCGAGGCGGGGCGGGCGGCGTGGTCGGCGATGCCGCCTGCGGCGAGGCGGCAGGCGATCGAGGATCGGCTGCCGGCCTGGGATGCCGCGGCGGAGGAGCTGTGGGAGGAGATCGCCGCGATCTGCGGCATCGAGCGGGCGGAGCTGCAGTCGCGTCTCGACGGGATCCGCGCCGAGGTGGCGAGGACCGCGGTGGCGGTCTCGGACCGCCGCGCCGAGATCGAGCGGCAGCGACTCGCCGAGGGCGGCGATCGCCCGCCGCCGCCGCGGGGCCGCATTCGCGAGCAGCGGGCGAGCCATGTGGTGGTGCCCGATCTCACCCGCGAGCAGGCGATCGAACTGCAGCGGCTCGCCGACCGCCACGAGGACGCGATCGAGGTCCGCCATTCGATCCGCCGGGTTCATCCGTGGCGGGAGGCGGTGGTGCAGGTCGATGGCGGCGAACTTCCCTCGCCCATTCGCTTCGAATCGCCGCGGGAGGTCCGGGTGCCGGGAGTCGCGGAGCTGCTGCTCGGCGAGGTGCGGGAGCAGGTCTGGGCGGAGGATCTCGCGCGAAGGCCGCTGCGGGGCCCGGGCGGCCTCGACCTCGGCGGCCACGTCGCCGGCGACGACCGCATCGGCCGCGGCGGGGTGGAGGCGGCGTTCGAGGATCGCCTGCGGGGGCGGCGGGGCCTGCTGCGACGGAACCTCGAGAGCGGGGAGCTCGAGCGGATCGAACCGGTGTGGGGCGACGATCTCGAGCTGAGCCTCGACATCGCCCTGCAGGCGAGGATCGCGGCCCTGCTGCGGCCGGAGATCGGGCTCGCGTCGCCGCAGCAGTGGCATGCCGGCTGGCAGCAGGGCGAGCCTCGCCCGCTGCCGCTCCCGGCCGACTGGGGCGCCCTCGCGGCAGCGGTGGTGGTGCTCGACGTGGAGAGCGGGGAGGTGCTCGCGGCGGTCTCCTCGCCATCGCCCGCGGATCGCGACGAGCTGGTGCCGCCCTGGCGGCACGAACTCGCGTCGCCGCGGATCCATCGGGCCCTCGAGGGCGTCTATCCCCCCGGCTCGATCCTGAAGCCGCTGGTCTATCTCTCCGCGGTCGCGGCCGGGGTGCATCCGGCGGGCGGCGAGATCGAGTGCACCGGGCACTACTTCCCCCAGCATGAGCGGGTCGCCCGCTGCTGGATCTACCGGGACCGCTACGGCTTCGCGACCCACTCCTCGCAGCTCGGCGGGCCGCTCGCGATCGAGTCGGCCCTCGCCCGAAGCTGCAACATCTACTTCTATCGCCTTGCCGATCGACTCGGGCCCTCGGAGACCGTGGCGTGGCTCGGGCGGTTCGGGCTCGGGCAACCGCTGGGCGTCGAGTTGGGATGGCGGCCCGGCGATGGCGATGGCGACGGCCGGGCGCCCCGCGGCGAGCATGCCGGCTTCCTGCCGACCGCGGAGGCGATCGAGGCGATCCGCCGCTCCGGCGATCGGGTGACGCCGGTGCTGCTGGGCATCGGGCAGGGCCAGGTGGCGTGGACTCCGCTGCAGGCGGCCAACGCCTACGCCACCATGGCCCGCGGCGGCGAGCGGATTCCGCCGACCCTGCTCCGCCGCAGCGGGCCGCCGTCGGTCGCATCGCGGCTGCCGCTCGCCGGCGAGGCGGTGGCGAGGGCGCTGGAGGGGCTCCGGCAGGCGGTCGCCGATCCGGCGGGCACCGGGCATCACCTGACGCTCGAGGACGGTCGCCGCGAGACGCTGCTCGACCTTCCCGGCCTGGTGGTGTGGGGCAAGACCGGAACCGCCCAAGCCACGCCGCTCGAGGTCGAGATCGAGGGCCGCTCCGTCCGCCTCGATGCCCTCGAGCACGCATGGTTCGTCGGCCTCGTGGGGGAGGCGGACCTTTCGGGTTCGGCAACGCCGCGGTACGCGGTGGCGGTGGTGCTCGAACATGCCGGCTCCGGAGGCCGTGCCGCCGGGCCGCTCGCCGCCGCAGCGGTGCGGGCCCTTCGCGAGGAGGGCTATCTCGGGAGCGGAACCGCAACGGCGGGGGGCGGCCTGTGAGCCTCGGCGGCACGATCGAGTCGCCATGGGCGAGCCGGCATGCGACCCTCGAGCGGCGGCCGCTTCGGTGGGTCAATCCGGCGTGGGTCGCGGTGGCGGCGGCGGCCGGCCTGACCGCCTTCGGGGTCGCGGCGATCGGCACGACCCATCCGGAGCTGGCTTCGCGGCAGATCGCCTACGCCGGAGTGGGCGTGATCGCCCTCGCGTTGGCGGCCGGCCCCGACTACCGGCGGCTGCGTCGCCTGTGGCCGCTGCTCGCGGCGGCCAGCCTGGTGCTGCTGATCGTGGTGCTGCTGCCCGGCGTGCCCGAGAGCCTGGTGCGGCCCCGCAACGGCGCCCGCCGCTGGATCAACCTGGGGATCACCGACTTCCAGCCGTCGGAGCTCGCCAAGGTGGCCTTCGTGTTCGCCGCCGCCGCATGGGTGGGGGAGCAGGGGCGGCACCGTCGACTGCTGGGCTTCGCGGTGCCGCTGCTGTTCACGCTCGTGCCGGTGGTGCTCATCCTCGCCGAGCCGGATCTCGGGACCTCGCTGCTCTTCTTCCCGACCCTGCTGGCGGTGCTCTGGTGCGGCGGGGCCCGCAAGCGGCACATCCTTGCGGTGCTGGCGGCCGCGGTGCTCGCGGCGCCGCTCTCCTATCCGCTGCTCAAGCCGCACCAGAAGGCCCGGGTGGATGCGTTGCTGGCGCAGGTCCAAGGGGATCGGCGGTACGAGATGGACATCGGCTACCAGGGCGCGAGGGCGATGGACCTCGTCGGCTCGGGACGTCTCGACGGCAACGGGCCGCAGGCGGCGATGCTGATTCGCCACAACCACCTGCCGGAGGCCCACAACGACATGGTCTTCGCGGTGGTGGCGTGCCGATGGGGCTTCGCGGGCGGGGCGCTGATGCTCGGCCTCTTCGCCACGCTCGTCGCCGCGGGCCTCGGCGTGGCCCTCCAGTGCCGCGACGCCTACGGGCGCCTGCTGGCGATCGGCGCCGTCTCGATGATCGCCGTGCAGGCGGCGGTCAACGTGGCGATGACGGTGGGGGTCGCGCCGATCACCGGCATGACCCTGCCGCTGGTGAGCTTCGGAGGCTCGAGCCTGGTGGCCTCCTGGGTGCTGCTGGGCCTGCTGGTGAACGTGGGCCTGCGGCGGCCCCCGCGCCTGGCGCCGCGTCGCGTGCTCGAGTTCGGCGCCGTGGAGACGAGACGATGACCGGCGATGGCATTTCTCCGGATGCGTCGGGGGCCCCGATCGAGATTCCCCCGCCGCCGCCGGAGTTCGTGCGGGGCCTCGCCGATCTCGGCATCGCTCTCGAGGCGGGCGATCTCGAGGCGATCGCCTCGTTCCTGCGGCGGCTCTACGAGGCCAACCGGCGGTTCAACCTCACCGGCATCCGCGATCCCGCGGCCGCGTGGGTGCGGCACGTGCTCGATGCCCTGACCCTGCTCGGCCCCCTCCATTCGATCGAGCCTGCGGGCGAGCGGCTGCGGGTGCTCGATCTCGGCAGCGGCGGCGGGGTGCCGGGGATCGTCCTCGCGACGGTGCTGCCGGCGGCGGGCTTCACCCTCGTCGAGGCCACCGGCAAGAAGGCGGCGTTCCTGCGGGAGACCGCCGCGGCGCTGGGACTGGCCAACCTCGAGGTGCGGGCGGAGCGGGCGGAACGGCTCGGCCACGACCCGGCGCTTCGGGGGCAGTTCGACGCGGTGACCGCCCGGGGGGTGGCCCCGCTTGCGACGCTGCTCGAGTGGACGGTGCCGTTCCTGCGGTGCGGCGGATTCCTGCTCGCGATCAAGGGAGAACGGGCCGGCGAGGAGATCGAGGCGGCCAAGCTGCCGCTGCACCGCCTCCATGCGGCGGTGTCGGCAGCGATCCCGACGCCGACGGGGACGATCGTGGTCGTCGAGAAGCTCCGCACGACGCCTCGCGCCTTCCCCCGCGACGCCTCGTCGCCCCCAGGCGGCGGGGCGCGAGGTTCGACCGGACGCGGGCCGCGGCCGTCGCCGAGGCGGCGGTAGGATCGCTCCATGCCTCGTTCGCCAGACGCCCGCCGCGAGGTTCGTGCGATCGGCCCTCGTCTGCATTGGCTGCTTCGGGCGGTGCTGGTCCTGTTCACGCTGCTCTGCGTGAACAGCGCCTATCTCGCGGCGGTGACCTTCATCGAGTGGTGGCGGGACGACTCGCTGCAGGACGAGTTCTATCTGCTCAGCGTCCTGGTGCACGTCCTGCTGGGACTGCTGCTGATCGCCCCGGTGCTCGCCTTCGGCGTCCTGCACTGGCGGAACGCCCGGGGACTTCCCAACCGCCTCGCCGCGAGAGTGGGAATCGCCCTCTTCGCGGTGGCGATCCTGCTGCTTGCGACCGGCCTGCTGCTGCTGCCCTGGGGGCCGCGGGGTGCGGCCCGCAGCGTCGCCTACTGGCTGCATCTCGCGGCGCCGGTGGCGGCGATCTGGCTCTTCGCGATCCATCGCCTCGCGGGCCCCCGGATCCGCTGGCGGTTCGGCGCCGGCGGCGCCATCGCCGCGGCGGGATTCGCGGCCGCCATGCTCCTCTGGCACGCCTCCGCCCGCCGCCCTCCGCCGGTGCCGCCGGAGCAGGGGGCGGCGTGGCTCGAGCCGTCGCTCGCCCGCCCCGCCAGCGGCGAGCCGCTTCCGCTGCGGACCCTGCCGATGAACGCGTACTGCGTCGAGTGCCATGGGGACACCTATGCCCGCTGGGAGCACTCGGTGCATGCGATGAGCTCCTTCAACAATCCCGCCTACGCCTTCAGCGTCCGGGAGACGCGGCGGGTGCTCCAGGAGCGGGATGGCTCGGTGCATGCGGCCCGCTTCTGCGCGGGCTGCCACGATCCGGTGCCGCTGCTCGCGGGCCTGATCGACGACCCTCGCTTCGACGACCCCCACCTCGATCCCAAGGATCCCCTCGGCAGCGCCAGCATCTCCTGCACCGTCTGCCACTCGACGGTGGAGGTGCGGGGCACCCGCGGCAACGCGGAGTTCACCGTCGAGGAGAGTCCGCAGTATCCGTTCACCTTCAGCGAGAGCCCGCTGCTGCGATGGGTCAACCGGCAGCTGATCCTCGCGAAGCCGGCGTTCCACAAGCGGACCTTCCTGAAGCCGGAGGTGCACCGCACCGGGGAGTTCTGCGCCACCTGCCACAAGGTCTTCATTCCCGAGTCCCTCAACCACTACCGCTGGCTGCCGGGCCAGAACCACTGGGACTCCTTCCGCCTCAGCGGCGTCTCCGGGCATGGCGTCACGAGCTGGAACTACCCGGAGCAGGCGGTGGCGAACTGCAATGCCTGCCACATGCCGCCGGTTGCGGCGCCGCAGGACCTCGCCGGCAAGGTTCGGGGGGCGGGGCAGGCGCCGACGACGCTCGACCACTTGTTCCCCGGCGCCAACCCCGCCATCGCGTGCCTCGACGGGCGGGCGGACTGCGGCGAGCTCGTCGCGGAGCTGCAGGCGTTCAACGACGGGGCCATGCGCCTCGACCTGTTCGGCATCCGCGAGGGCGGCGAGATCGACGGCCGGCTCGTCGCGCCGCTGCGTCCGCAGCTGCCGCCGCTGCGGCGGGGCCGGACCTACCTGATCGAGGCGGTGGTCCGGAATCTCGGGGTCGGACACACCTTCACCGAGGGCACCTCCGACAGCAACGAGATCTGGCTCGACGCCACCGTCACCGATGGCGATGGCCGGGTGATCGGCCGCCTCGGCGGCTTCGGTCCCGGCCGCGAGGTCGATCCATGGAGCCGCTTCTTCAACCGATTCGTGGTCAACCGCGACGGCGAGCGGATCGACCGCCGCAACGTGCAGGAGATCTTCACCTCGGTCTACGACCTGCAGGTGCCGCCCGGGTCCGGCGACGTGACGCACCTGCGGCTGCGGGTCCCCGAGGACGCGACGGGTCCGATCCGGGTGCATGCGGCGGTGCGGTACCGCAAGTTCGACACCGCCTACCTGCGGATGTTCATGGGCGCTTCCTGCGACAACGACCTGCCGATCCTGCTCATGGCGGAGGACTCGATCGAGTTCCCCGTCGAGGGCGAGGGGATCGAGGCGGGGGACCAGGTCTCCGCGATTCCCCCGTGGGAGCGGTGGCACGACTACGCGATCGGCCTCTTCCGCGCCGCCGAGCCTCGCGGCGTGAAGGGCCCGCTGCGGCAGGCCGAGGAGGCGTTCGCCGAGGTGGCGAGGCTCGCGCCCGGCCGCGGATCGCTCGGCATGGCCCGGGTGGCGATCCGCGACGGCCGGATCGAGGATGCGGCGGCCTCGCTCCGCCAAGCCGCCGAGAGCGATCCGCCCGCCTTCCCGTGGTCGCTGGCGTGGTTCTCCGCGGAGGTCGATCGGGAACTCGGCCGCTTCGGGTCGGCGATCGATCGCCTGCGTCGCCTCGTTCGGAGCGACTTCGCCGAGGCGCAGCGGCGGGGCTTCGACTTCTCGAGGGACGATCGCCTGCTCGTCCGCCTCGCGGACACGCTGCTGCTGCAGGCGATCTCGCTTCCGCCCGGCGCCGAGCGGGAGTCGCTGCTGGCGGAGGCGAGGGATCGCTGCAACGAAGCCCTGCGACTCGACTCGCAGCGGGCGGAGAGTTGGTACGTGCTGGCGCAGGTCGAGGAGGCTCGCGGAGAGGCCGACGCGGCGGCGGAGGCGCTTCGCCGCCACGCGATCTACAAGCCCGACGACAACGCCCGCGACCGGGCGGTGCAGTTGGCGAGGCAGCGCTATCCCGCCGCGAACCATGCCGCCGAGGCGATCGTGATCTACGACCTGCAGCGTCCGGGCGCCTACGGCCTGCCGGCGTCCGCAGCGGAGGCGGGCGAGCATGGGAACCGCTGACCCCTCCGGCGAGGCATCGATCGCCGCGGCGTTGCGGCGGTCGATGCGGGTGCTGCTCGGAGCGGCGGCCATCGCCGGGGCGGTCGCGGCGGTGCTCTGGTGGCGATCGACGCCCGCCGCCCCCGAGGCCGACGCCTCCGCGGTGGCGGCGCCGGCGGAGGGCGTGCCGCCGCCGGATCCCGCCGAGTCGTCCGCGAGGTTCCGCTTCCGGGAGGTGGCGGCGGAACGGGGCATCGACTTCGTCCGCACCAACGGGGCCGAGGGCCGGAAGCTGCTGCCGGAGACCCTTGGCGGCGGCGTGGCGATCGCGGATCTCGACGGCGATGGGGCGATGGACCTCGTCTTCGTCGATGGGGATCGGTGGCCGGATGCGGGCGAGGCTTCGCCGTCGGGGCAGGGCCTCGTCGCCTATCTCAACGACGGTCGCGGCTTCTTCCGCCGCAGCGACGCGACCACGGGCCTCGAGGAACCGTTCCAAGGGATGGGCATCGCCGTGGGCGATGTCGACGGCGACCGCCGGCCGGATCTCCTCGCGACCTCGGTCTCGGGCGTGCGGCTCTTCCTCAATCGCTCCGAGCCGGGCCGCCTGCGGTTCGTCGATCGCACCCTCGAGGCGGGCCTGGGGGACCTCGACGGCTGGAGCACCGCCGCGGGCTTTGCGGATCTCGATGCCGACGGGCACCTCGACCTGGTGGTCGCCCACTACGTGCGGTGGAGCCCGGCGATCGACGAGGCGGTGGACTATCGACTCGCCGGCGTGGGACGCGCCTATGGGCCGCCGCTCGGCTTCGAGGGCGAGCGGGTGCTTGCCCTCTTCGGCCGCGGCGACGGGACCTTCGAGGACCGCAGCGACGAGGCGGGATTTCTGGTGCTGAACCCCTCGACCGGCGAGCCGATGGCGAAGGCCCTCGGGCTGCTGCTCGAGGATCTCACCGGCGACGGGGCGATCGACGCGTTCGTCGCCAACGACACCGTCGCCAACCTGCTGCTGGTCAACCGCGGCGACGGCCGTTTCGCGGAGGATGCGGCGAGGCGGGGCGTGGCCTTCGACCGCAGCGGCGCCGCGACCGGGGCGATGGGCGTCGACGCCATCCGCCTCGCCGGCGACGGTTCCCTCGCGATCGCGGTGGGCAACTTCGCCAACGAGCCGACCTCCCTCTTCGTGGCGGCCGAGGCGGGCGGTCGGGGCGATCGCCGCTTCAGCGACGAGGCCATCCCGGCGGGGATCTCCGCGGCCACCCGTCCGTCCCTGACCTTCGGGGTGCTGTTTGCGGATCTCGATCTCGATGGGGACGCCGAGTTCGTGCAGGTGAACGGCCACCTCGAGGAGGAGATCGCGAGGGTGCAGGCCAGCCAGGCCTATCGGCAGCGGACCCAGCTGTTCACGGCGGTGCCAGGCAGCGGCGGACGCCGCTTTGCGGAGATCCCGCCGGAGTCGCTCGGCGATCTGGCGAGGCCGATCGTGGGGCGAGGACTCGCGGCGGGCGACCTCGATGGCGACGGGGATCTCGATCTCGTCGCCACGCAGGTGGCGGGGCCGCCCCTGGTGCTGCTGAACGAGTCGCCCCGGCGGCATCGTTCCATCCGCGTCGCCCTCGCCCATCCCCGCGGCGATGCGGCGGCGTTCGGGGCGGTCGTGGCGGTGACCGCGGGCGGCACCACGCGGGTGCAGACCCTCTCGCCGACCCGAAGCTACCTGAGCCAGGTCGAACCGGTGCTGACCTTCGGACTCGGCGACGCCGCGAAGGTCGATCGGATCGAAGTGCGATGGAACGGCGGCGGCCGCACCGTCCTGGAGCACCTTCCCGCGGAGGGAACGGTCCTCGTGGACGGTGCGGCGACGCCCGCCGACGCGGCGGTCAGCTCGCCGCCGCAGTGAGCGCCTGCTGGTTGATCCCCTCCGCGAGGCGGGACAGCGAGGCGTCGTGGTGCCGCTCGTCGTCGAGGGTCAGCTGCAGCTGCGAGGCGATCGCGGGCAGGCCGAGCAGCCGCGCCCAGGTGCGGGCGCAGCCGTACCCGGCGATCTCGGCATGCTCGAGATGCTGCACCGCCCCGATGATCGCGGCATCGCGGACGTGCGGCTCGGCCTTGCTCATCTTGGCGAGGACGAGGCAGTCCTTGGCGATGCCCTTGACCCCCTCGCTCTCGCTGCGGGCGC
>CAZQUA010000023.1:0-18747 GCA_964596455.1 uncultured Isosphaeraceae bacterium | reverse complement strand
GGATCGATCTCCTCGACGATCAGCTGCCGCTGCTCCTGGTACCGCTGCACGTTGCCGCGGATGAACACGAAGCCGGTCGCGGAGACCGCGGGCAGCGAGGACTCGTCGAAGGTCCACTTGCGGGCGGGGATCTCGCCGCTCGCATCCCGAAGCAGGCACTTCAGGAACGCCTTGCCCTGCCGCGTCGTGCCCAACTGCGGATTCACGATCGAATAGACGCCTTCGACGTAGCCGCTGTCGCCGAAGTCGCGGATGAAGGCGTGGGGCAGGGCGGTCATGGCATCGAAGTTCCGGGCGGCAACGGAGAGAGGGGTCGGCGGGACCCGCGGAAAGCCGAGTCTACTCGGCGATGGCGAGTCGGCGATGGCGATCGAGCGTCCCCGCTCCCACGCCACGGCCGCACCACCGCGGACCGCCATGCGTCCCGATGCCGCGCCTTCTTCGACCGGCGCTCTCGGCCAGACCGCCTGCGGACTCGCTCAAGGCGGCCTCTCCCGACGGCACGCCCCTGCCACAAGAGTCTCGCGACGCGGCGCCTGCCCGGCCTCACGACCCGGCGAGGATCTCCCGCTCCGCATCGAGCCAGTTCTGCATCGCGTCGCCGCCGCGGTCGAGCCAGAGCAGGAACGCCCGCTCCTCGATCCGCTCCTGCACCGAGCGATGGTCGGTGCTGACCCGCGGCCGCCTTCGGTCCGCCGCCTCGATCTCGACGAGCGGCGCCGCGAGCGGCGGCACCGGAGCCGGGTTGGCCATGACCGCCCGGGAAGGCTTCGAGGCGTTGCGTGGGGCACGGGGCGTGGCGGCACCGCTGCGGCGGCGGGGCGTGGCGGGCTTCATGGAGGAACTCCCGGAGACTGGATGAGAAGAGGAAGCGGTCGTCTTGGCGGCACGGGACGACGCGGCCTTCGTGCCTCTGCGGACTTGACCTGCGGCTCGGCTCGCTGCCGACGCCTTCGCACCGCTCTTGGACGCCGCCTTCTTGGCGGTGCCCCTGCGAGCAGCGGTCTTCTTGGCGGCGGTCTTCTTGGCGATGGCCTTCTTGGCGGCGGATGTCTTGCCGACGGGCTTCTTGAGCGGCGACGCCCCCGCCCCTCGGGAAGACGACCGCGCGGAACCGGCCCTCGAAGCGGACCCGGAGGAGGACTGCACGCCCGCCGCGGCCTTGGCCGCAGACGACTTCGCTCGCGAAGGCGTGCGGGAGCTTCCTGTCTTGGGCGTCGCCGGCATGCGTGGCGTCTCCGAACAGCGGGCATCGACGGGGTGCCGGGGCACCGTATCGACGGCGCCTTCGCCCGGATAGGGGGTTCCCGTGAATCTCGCGCATGAAGCGGCGGATTCCCGGGACGCTCGCCGCATGGCGACGGGGCCGGGACGGCGTCGCTCAGGGCGAAGCGGCCGTACCTACCTCGACGGTGCCTTCCGCGGCGGCGGCGCCATCGGGCGGCACGAGGTGCAGCGCCGCCCGCCAGAGGTGGTAGCCGATCCGATCGATCGCTCGGCTCGCATCGAGGCGACGGAGGCTCGCATCGGGATCGATCTCCACCCTCGCGGTCGCCGCAAGCGTCGCGACGCGGTAGTCGCGGCGGATCGCGGCGATCTCCGCAGACTGCTCACCGAGGCGTGTCGCCGCCGCTCCGCCGATCGCCTCCTCCCCGCCGGCAAGGCCTTCGAGCATCGTCAGCACCACGCCCCGCTGCGGCGCCAGCGAGGGCTCGCGGGACGCCTCGGCGAGGGTCTCGGCGTCGGCAACCCCCTCGAGCAGGCGGGAGAGATGATCGAGGGCGTGCAGCAGCGAGAGGTACTCCGCCATCTCGCGAGGCCGCTGCGAACCGCTTCCGAGGCTCGCCGCGAAGAGCGATGCCTTGCGGAGCCCCTCCTTCGAGGCGCGGATCGCCTCGTTCGCGGACGCGTCGCGGATGCCGCGATCGAGCAGGCCGGCGATGCCGCCGCTCGCCCGCGCGAGGATCGAGGTCGCAGTCCGCCGCATCGCCTCGTTGGCCACCGGCCCCACCGAGATCACCGAGAGGTCGAGGTGGCGGACGAGGTCCTCGCGGCGCTGCGGCACCATCCACGACACGAGATGCCCGAAGGGGATCGTCGCCGGCAGCAGCACCGCGATGCCCGCGAGCTTCACGCTCGTCTGGAACGCCGCCAGCGCCACCGTCTCCGGCTCGTCGAAGATCCCTTCGGCCGCGCGGAGCGAGCCCGCCACGAGCCAGGGGAAGAGACCCAGCGCCAGGCCCGCGGTGATCGCATTGAAGAGGATGTGCGCGACCGCGGTCCGCCGCGCCGGCACCGCGGCCCCGACCGCGGCGAGGGCCGCCGTCACCGTGGTCCCGAGGTTCTGCCCGATGACCATCGAGGCGGCCTGCTCGAACCCGACGGCGCCGCTGTGCAGGGCCACGAGGGTGGTCGCCACCGCAGCGCTGCTCGACTGCATCACCACCGTCATCGCCACGCCGATCCCGAGCAGCAGCAGACGCCCCTCGACACTCGCCGCGTCGGGAAGGTCCTCGGGCCCGAAGCGCTCCGCAAGGCCCGCCATGCCCTGCTGCAGCAGGTCGAGGCCGATGAAGAGCAGTCCGAAGCCCGCGATGGCAAGGCCCGCCGCCGCGACCCGCTCGCGGCCGAGCAGGCGCAGGGCCGCGCCCGCGGCGACCAGCGGCATGGCGAAGGCGGCGATCGACAGTCGGAAGCCGACCAGCGCGACGAGCCAACTGGTGCTGGTGGTGCCGAGATTGGCGCCGAAGACCACCCCGATCGACTGCGGGAAGGTCAGCAGGCCCGCGCTCACGAAGCCGATGGTGGCGACCGTCGTCGCGCTCGAGGACTGCACCATCGCGGTGACCGCGGCGCCGGCGGCGAGGCCGGAGAGCGGGCCGCCGACCGTCTTCACCAGGATCCTCCGCAGGCCGCCGCCGGCGACGGACCGCAGGCCGTCGATGAGCAGGATCATGCCCAGGAGGAAGAGGCCGATGCCGCCGAGGATGGTGACGATCACCGAAGGAGCGTACCGATCGGGACCGCGGCATGCCCGCGGGGGACGCCCCGCGAGCGCCGGAATCCTGCCCGTATACTCGCCCCATGCCTCGAGCCGCGACGCCTCGACCGGCCTTCCTCCGAGGCGGACTGCTCCACTCGCTGTCGCGTGCGGCGGTCGCGCTCGCGGCGGCCGCCTCCGTGGCATGGTCGCAGACGCCGCCCGCGGACCCCCACGCGGTCGATCCCGCGGTCCTCGCCGCCGTGGGCGTCGCGGAGCTTCCTACGCCGCCTTCGGTCGAGGAGCTCGAGGCCCGCATCGCCTCCCGCCTCCCTGCGGGCGAGGCCGCCGCGGCCGAGGTGGCCCTGCTGCGGCAGGCTCTCGAGTCGGTGCAGCAGTGGAAGACCGAGCAGGCCGCCGCCGACCAGACCCGTCTCGCCATCGGCGAGGCGCCCCAGGCCCTCGTGGCGACGAGGACGCAGATCGCCGGCATCGACCTCTCGCCGGACCGCTTCGCGAAGCTCGCCGAAGAGACCGCCAACGACTCCTTCGAGAGCGTGCAGCGCCGCGCGGACGAGGCCAAGGCCCAGCTCGTCAACGCCCGCGAGGCCATCGGGGTGCGGGATGCCGCCCGCCTCGCCCGTGCCAGCCGCTCCACCGCCCTGCCCGAGGAGATCGCCGCGGCGACTCGCGAGGCCGGAGAGGTCGCCCAAGGCCTCTCGGTGCAGCTTGCCGGCGATCCCACCCGGCAACGGGCGGAGACCATCGCGTCCCTCGCGAGACTGTGGCGCCTGCTCGCCAAGGTCCGCAGCCTCCGCATGGAGCTCGAGCGAATCGACGCCACCGCGGAGGCCGCGACCGCCCGCGACACGCTCGCGCAGCTGCAGTTGCAGGCCGCCCAGCAGGCCTCCGACGCGTGGCAGCGGGTCCTGAAGGGCCGCGTGGAGGCCCGTGCCCGCGAGCGGGAGGCCGCCGCGAGGGAGGCGCTTGCAAGGGTCGCCGACGCCTCCCCGCTGCTGCGGCGAGTGGCCGCCGAGAACGTCGCCCTCAGCGAACGGTTCGGCGAACTCGGTGAACTCGGGGGCTCCAGCGACGACCTCGCCTCGTCGCTTCGACGCGAGGCCTCCGCGCTCAAGCGGATGGTGATCTCCGAGCGTCGCCGACAGGCGATCGATCCCCGCACCGTCGTGAGCGCCGAGCTGCTCGAGAATCTGCCCCGGATCTCTTCGGAGCCGATGCTCACCCGCGAGCTCGAGAGCGACCGCCTCCGCCGCCTCGACCTCGATCTTCGCCTCGTCGATCTCCAGGAGCGGCGGGACGACCTCCAGGACCTTCCTGCCGCCGTCAAGGAGATGCTCGATGCGGCGGCGACGGTCCCCGACGCGGACCGCGCCGCGATCGCCGCGGCGCTGACGGAGCTGCTCGAGCGGCAGCGGGACGAGCTGATTCCCCAGCTCGTCTCGGAGAACCGCCGCACCGCCACCAGCCTCGAGCAGCTCGAGGCGGCGCGGCGGCTCCTGCTCGAGTCGATCGGCGCCTACCGGGAGTTCCTGCAGGCGAACATGTTCTCCCTGCGGACGAGCCCGCCGATCCGGCTCGGTTCCTTCTCCGAATCGGCGGCCGGCTTCCGGGATGCGGCCTCGCAGCTCGATCTCCTCGCGGTGCCGCGGCTGCTGCGGACCGCTGCGGCGACCCGCCCGTTCGAGTGGATCGCCTCCCTCGGCATCCTTCTGGCGCTGCTCGGCATGCGGCGGTGGTGCACCCGGACCCTCGCCGAGACCGCCGCGGGGATCGCCCGCATCACCACCGACCGCTTCGGCCTCACCCTCAAGGCCGCCGCGGCGACGATCCTGCTCGCCCTGCCGCTTCCGCTGCTGCTCTTCTTCATCGCCTGGCAGGTCCGCTCCGACCTCGACCGCGGCATCGACCCCGGGCCGATCGTCATGCTGATCGGCGGCGCCATCGAGCGGACCCTGTCGATGGTGGGCCTGCTCTGCCTGCTGATCGCCGCGAACCGGCCCGGCGGCCTCGAGGAGTGCCACTTCCGCAGCGACTCCGGCCGCTGCCGCCTCCTTCGCCGAACCAGCCTCCTGGTGCTGCTGACGGTGCCGGCGGCGATGCTCGCCGCCCGGGTGATCGTGGTGAGTCCCGCGGCGCTCGATGCCGACGGCGTCGCCACCGGCGCCGATGCGGTCGCGGCACAGCTGCTGATGGCCGCCGCCACCCTCGTGAACGCCCTCGCGTTCGCCTATCTGCTGCACCCGCGGCTCGGGGTGTTCCGCAAGTCGATCGATCGGGAACCGGGCTCGCTGCTGGCGCGGACCCGCTGGCTGTGGTTCGGCCTCTCGCTGCTCGCCCTCGGCCTGCCCGCCTATGCGGCATGGCAGGGCTTCGGCTTCGCGGCGCTGATCGGGACCGAGCGGCTCGTGGCCTCGCTGTGGGTGGTGGCGGCGGTGGCCTTCGGGCGGCAGCTGCTGGTGCGATGGCTCTCCGCGACGAGCCGCCGGATCGCCGCGGAGCAGCTGGCGAAGCGTCGCGAGGCCGCGGCGGAGGCGGCGGCAGAGGCCGGCGGCGGCGACCGCCCCGGCGGGACCCCGGAGTTCGACGAGACGCAGGTGGAGCGGGAGCAGGTCGATCTCGCCGCCCTGAACGAGCAGACCATGCGGATCATCCGCAGCGGCGCCTTCACCGGCCTCCTGATCGGCCTGCTGGTGGTGTGGTCGAGCACCGTGCCCGCCTTCGAGGGACTGCGGGAGGTCACCCTCTGGTCCACGATGCGGAAGGTGCCCGTGCCCGGCGGCGAGGCCGCGGCGCCGATGCTGGTGCCGGTGTCGCTCTTCGATCTCGGGGGGGCCCTGCTTGCCCTGCTGCTGACGGTCGTGGTCACCCGCAACGTGCCCGGACTCGTCGAGCTCATCATCCTCGGCCGCCTGCCGATCTCCTCGGGGGCCCGCTACGCGGTGGTCACCCTGACCCGCTACCTGCTGGCGATCGTGGGCGGCTCGACGGTGCTCTCCCTGCTTGGGGTGACCTGGGACAACATCCAATGGCTCGTCGGCGCCGCGGTGGTGGGCCTCGCCTTCGGCTTCCAGGAGATCGTGAAGAACTTCGTCAGCGGCGTGATCCTGCTCGTGGAGCAGCCGATCCGCGTGGGCGACATCGTCACCGTCGGCGGGACCACCGGGCGGGTCTCGCGGATCAGCCTGCGGGCGACCACCGTCGTCGATTGGGACCGCAAGGAGCTGGTGATCCCCAACAGCGGGTTCATCACTTCGCAGTTCACCAACTGGACCCTCTCCGACCTGAGGACCCGGCAGGTGATCCGCGTGGGCGTCGCCTACGGCAGCGACTACCGCCTCGTGGAACGGCTGCTCGTCGAGAGCGCCCTCGCCCAGGCCGACGTCGCCCGCGACCCGGCGCCCGCGGCGATCCTCGTGGAGTTCGGCGACAGCAGCGTCAACTTCGACCTTCGCCTCGTGATCGACGACGTGGGACGCATCTCCCCGACGGTCCATGCGGTCCGCCTCGCCATCGCGGACGCCCTGACCAAGCACGGCATCGAGATCCCCTTCCCGCAGCGGGATCTGCATCTGCGATCGGTGGATCCCGCCGCCGCCGCCGCGATCCGCGAGCCGAAGGCCTGAGACGCCCCGCTCCGCCACTCCCATGCCCGACCTCCGCGACAAGGCGATCGTGATCACCGGCGCGAGCTCCGGCATCGGGGCCGCCACCGCCATCGAGTGCGCCCGCGCCGGCATGGACCTGCTGCTCGTGGCCCGCCGGGCCGACCGCCTCGAGGCCGTCGCCGCGGAGGTCCGCCGCCTCGGTCGCCGCAGCGAGGTCCTCGCCGCGGACGTGGCGTCGCCGAACGCCGCCGCGGAGGCGCTCGCCGCGGCGGAGCGGGCCTTCGGCGGCTTCCACGCGGTCTTCGCCAACGCCGGCTACGGCCTCGAGCGGGAGGTGCTCGACACCCCGCTTGAGGAGCTGCGGCGGATCTTCGAGGTGAACTTCTTCTCCGGCGCCGACCTGCTGCAGGCGGCGGCGCGACGCCTTCTTGCCCAGGGCCGGCCCGGGCATCTGCTGATGTGCTCCTCCTGCGTGGCCAAGTTCACCCTGCCGCGGCACGGCGCCTACTCGGCGACCAAGGCGGCGCAGGCGCACTTCGCCCGGGCGATGCGATCGGAGCTGCACCATCGCGGCATCGAGGTGAGCACCGTCCATCCGGTCACCACGGTCACGGAGTTCTTCGAGGTGGCCGCGGACGAGGCCGGGCGGCGGCACCTCCGCGAGGGCGTGCCGCCCCATGTGCCCCGCCTGTTCGTGCAGCGTCCCGAGACCATCGCCCGCGCCGTGGTCCGCTGCCTGCGGCGGCCCCGCGCCGAGGTGTGGACGAGCCATGTGGTCCGGGGCGTGGCCGGCGCGTTCACCGCGTTCCCGGCGCTGCAGGAGTGGGTGATGCGGCGCGAGGCCCGCAACTACCGCCGAAGGGACGAGGCCTCCTGACCCCCGCGGGCGACGCGGTGTGATACCGTCCCCGGCTTCCCATCGCTTCCTCGCAAGGGCACCTGAGGGCATCCCACCATGGCGATCCGGATCGGCATCAACGGCTTCGGGCGAATCGGCCGTCTCGTGTACCGCATCGGCCTCGAGCAGGGCGGCATCGAGTTCGTGGGCGTCAACGACCTCGTGCCCGCGGACAACCTCGGCTACCTCGTGCGGCACGACACCAACCACGGCCGCTTCCGCAAGGCCCTCGAGGTCGACGGCGACCATCTCGTCTGCGAAGGGCACCGCACCCGCTGCACCGCGATCAAGGATCCCTCGCAGCTGCCCTGGAAGGAGCTCGGCGCGGACTTCGTGATCGAGTCGACGGGACTCTTCACCGCCGGCGAGGACGCCGCCAAGCATCTCGCCGCCGGCGCCGGGCGGGTGGTGATCTCCGCCCCCACCAAGACGCCCGAGAGCGTCCCCACCTTCGTCTACAAGGTGAACCACGAGCAGTACGACCCTTCCCGGCACTCCGTGGTGAGCAACGCGAGCTGCACCACCAACTGCCTCGCCCCGGTCGCCAAGGTGCTCCTCGAGAGCGTGGGCCTCGAGGAGGGCCTGATGACCACCGTCCACGCGGTGACCGCCACGCAGCCCACCCAGGACGGCCCGAGCAAGAAGGACTGGCGAGGCGGCCGCAACGGCTACCAGAACCTCATTCCCGCCTCGACCGGCGCCGCCAAGGCGGTGGGCCTTTGCCTTCCGGCGCTGAAGGGCCGCCTGACCGGCATGAGCTTCCGCGTGCCGGTGGCGAACGTCTCCTGCGTCGACCTCACCTTCCGCTCGGCGCGGCCCACCTCGCTCGAGGAGATCCACGGCCTCATGAAGGCCGCGGCGGAGGGCCCGATGCAGGGCGTGCTCGGCTTCACCGCCGAGGAGGTCGTCAGCAGCGACTTCATGAGCGACCCCCGCAGCTCGATCTACGACGCCGGCGCCGGCATCGGCCTCAACGACCGCTTCTTCAAGGTGGTCTCCTGGTACGACAACGAGTTCGGCTACGCGACCCGCTGCCTCGACCTCATCCGGTTCATGGCCTCGAGGAAGTGACCGCGGGCCGGAGCGACGCGAGCACCTGAAGCAGCGTGCCGTCGACGCCCGAGACCGCCCGCACCCGCTGCGGGGCCGGCACCTCGTCGGGGGGCTCGAACCGCGCCGCCGCCTCGAGGTGCACCGCGAAGTCCGCATCGGAGATCTCCCGCGGATCCCGGGTCCGCCTCGCGAGTCGCCGCCGCACCTCCTCGGGCGGGCACACCACCTCGACGAGGCACCAGGGACGGCCCGACGCCGTCGCCATGCGAAGCAGCGGGGCCCGCAGCTCCCGGCTCGGCAGGGTGGCGTCGACCACGACGCTCCGCCCCCGCCTCAAGGCCGCATCCGCCGCATCGCGGATCGCCCCGTAGGTGTCGAGGGTGCGTTCCCGCGCGTAGAGGCTCGCGCCGCCCCGATCGGTCGCCGCCACGCCTGCCCGGCGCTTGCGGACCGCATCGCTCCGCAGCACCACCGCCTGCAGCGGCGCTGCGAGCTCGGCGGCGACGGTGGTCTTGCCGGTGCCGGGAAGGCCGCACAGCAGCACCGCCGCGGGCCGCACCAGATAGCCCGCCGCCGCGGCGAGGTACCGCAACGCGAGCGATCGCGACGCCCGCCGCTCCGCCTCCGCGACCTCCGGGCGAGAGGCCCGGATCGACTCGACGAGCCCCCGAACGATCGCGTAGTGCGCCCGGAAGAGCGGCTGCAGCGAGGCGGCCTCGCCATCGCCCGCGGCGCGGGCGTAGGCCCTCGTCCACCAGGCGGCGAGATCGGGGCGGCGGCGGAGGTCGAGGTCCATCCCGAGGAAGGCGATCTCGCAGGCGACGTCGCGGCAGCGGATGGGGCGGGAGAACTCGATCGCATCGAACGCGACGAGGCGACCGTCGATGGTCGCGACGTTCCCGGCGTGCAGGTCGCCGTGGCCCTCCCGCACCCGCCCCTCCGCGACGCGGCGGCGAAGGCAGGCCTCGAGGCGGGCGAGGGCCGCGAGGCCGCCGTCGCGAAGTCCCTCCCAGATCGCCTCCGGCAGCAGGCCGCCGTCGCCCACGAACGCCCGCAGGCGGGCGAGGTTGTCCTCGAACTGCCGCCGCATCCCCTCGGGCCCGCCGTGCTCGTCGATCCCCGCACCGGTGGCGCAGGCGTCGTGGAAGCGGGCGATCGCCGCTGCGAACGCGGCGAGATCCGCGGGCCGCACATCGCCTCGCCCGAGGCGGCGGTCGAGCATGCCCTCCGCGGGGAGCCGCCGCATGCGAACGGCGTAGTCGATCACCTCGCCCGCCGCGGCGGCCTCCGCCTCGCCCACCACCCGCATGCCGCCCCCGGTCGTGGCCACCACCCGATCGACTGCGAGATAGGCCTGCGGCGCCGTGCGGCGGTTGAGGCGAAGCTCCTCCTCGCAGAACCGCCGGCGGTCCTCGAGTCGCGTGAAGTCGAGGAACCCCAGATCCACCGCCTTCTTGACCTTCCAGGCGTGCTGCTCGGTCAGGAACACCATCGAGGCGTGGGTCTGCACCACCTGCACGGAGCGGGCGCCGTCGGGGAACGCCTTGGGATCGGCGAGCGCGGCGAGCCGCGACCGGATCTCGTCGCTCGCGGGCATCGCCGGAGTGTAGATCGCCGCGATGCCGATACGCTTCCCCGTGACCGAGTCCGCCGCATCCGCATCGCCCCGCCGCCGCCGCATCGCGGCCTTCGCCGGCATCGCGGCGGTGCTCGCGGTGGTGCTGCCCTTCTCGCCCCTCTCGCCGATGGAACGCCTGTTCCTGCTGCCGGACGCCGGCCCGACGCCCGCTTCCGAGGGTCCGCCGGGCACGCGATCGGTGCGGTTCGAGAGCGGGGACGGCACGCCGCTGCACGCCTGGTTCATCCCCGCGGTTGGGGGCGAGACTCCCGGGCCTGCGGTGCTGCACCTGCACGGCAACGCCGGCAACATCCTCAGCCACGCCTTCTTCTCCGAGCATCTGCCCCCGGCCGGCTTCGCGGTGCTGCTGCTCGACTACCGGGGCTTCGGCGAGAGCGGCGGCACCGCCCACCGCCGAGAAGGCCTGCTGCTCGACGCCCGTGCGGCGTTCGAGGCCCTTGCCGCCCAGCCGGAGGTCGATCCGGCGCGGATCGCCGTCTTCGGGCAATCCCTCGGCGGCGCCATCGCCATCGCCCTCGCGGCGGAGGAGCCGCGGACGGCGGCCCTGCTCCTCGAGTCGCCCTTCGACTCCTGGCGGCGGATCGCCGCGAACGCCCTCGGCGGCGATCCCGCGCCATGGGCGGCCCGGGCGGCGGCGGCGGTGCTGGTGCGGGACACGCTCGCCCCGATCGACGCGATCCCGCGGGTCGCCTGCCCGATCCTCCTGCAGCACGGCAGCGCCGACAAGATCGTGCCGGTCTCCCACGGCCGCAACCTCGCCAAGGCGGCGAAGGCGGCGGCGGCGCCGATCGAGTTCATCGAACTCCCCGACGGCCACCACAACACGCTGCGCCTTGCGCATCCGACGGTGCGGTCGCGGGAGATCGAGTTCCTGCGACGCCATCTCGACGGCGACGGCGACGCGAAGGCGCCTCCGGAGCCGGAGCCTAGCGGTGCGGATCGAGGCGATCGAGCTTCGGCCGCACCACGTGGCTGACCAGCCGCAGCTTCTCGAGCACCAGGACCGTCCACCAGGTGGGATCGATCTCCCACCATCGCATGCCGTGCGCCGCCGACCGCTGCTGCGCGTGGTGGTTGTTGTGCCACCCCTCGCCGAAGGAGAAGAGCGCCACCCACCAGGTGTTGCGGCTGCCATCGTCGGTGCGGAAGTTGCGGTAGCCCCAGGTATGGGCCGCGGAGTTCACGAACCAGGTGGCGTGGTAGACGAACGCGGTGCGGACGCAGACGCCCCAGGCCACGTAGCCGAGCGACCCCAAGGCCGTGCCCGTCGCGAACCAGCCGATCGTCGCCAGCACCGCCGCAAGGCCCAGCTGCGGCAGCCAGAACCACCGGTCGAGCCACCGCATGAAGGGGTCGCGGGCCAGATCCTTGACGACGCTGCGGGGATCGCGGCCCTCGGGGCGGCGGTGGAAGCACCAGAGGATGTGCGACCAGGTGAAGCCGTGCCGCGGCGAGTGGGGATCGAGCTCGCCGTCGGCCTCGGCGTGGTGGAGGCGATGGGTGCCCACCCAGTGCAGCGGACCGCCCTGCCAGCTGAGGCTGCCAAGCACCGCGAGGGTCCGCTCCATGGTGCGGGAGCACCGGAAGGCCCGGTGGGTGAGCAGGCGGTGGTAGCCGAGGCAGATCCCCAGGCCGCCGCAGACCCACCAGAGGATCGGCACGGTGAGCACCGCGCCCCAGGAGAAGGTGCCGGGGATGAGGGCGGCGAGGGCGCCGAGATGCATCGCGAGAATGCCCAGCATGGTCGGCCACTGCACGCCGCCCTCGAAGAGCGAGGGCCGCCTCGCCGGCACGGCGGCGGCGGAACCTTCATCGCCGCCGGGGTGGGCCAACGCCGGTCGGGATCGATGGTCTGCGTCGAGGTCGTCGAGAGGCGGTGCGGGCAGGACGGGCGTCGTGGCCATGAAGGCTCCGTGGCGGGACCGGGCATGCCGAGCGGACCCGTCGGCGATCCATCGCCAGGGAACGCCCGCCACATCTCGATCGGGGCCGGATTCTAGTGGCAGCGACGGAGCGAAGTCGCCCGCGCCACGAGATTTCCGCGGCTCGCCGGCGATGTCGCAACGGCCCCGCCCAACTCCCTCGCGGAGCGATGCGGAACGCATGCGTCGCCGCGGACCGTGGCAGCAGCGCCGCAAAGCAGCAGTCCGGCAAAGCCGCCGCACGGACCGTGCCTCTCGCTCACACCGCGCGGCGGATCCAGCGTTCCTCGCTGTGGCTGAACCACGGCAGGTCGGGGCGGAGCTCGATCCGCTCGATCTCCTCGAGCAGATACTCGGCGCGGGTCTCCCTCGCCTCCGGCGGATCCTCGAGGAAGCAGAAGTTCCGGATTCTGCGCCCGTCGGGATAGATCATGGTCGCGAGGCGATGGGCCACGATCAGGCGGCGTCCGTCCTTGAGGTGGACCACGAAGGTCGTGAACTCCTTCGCGTAGCAGACCGCTCGGAATTCGTCGATGTTCATGGCCTGTTTCTCCGCGGGGCTCCGCACGATCCCGGCATCGCCTCGGGCATCACGCCGCTTCATCCGGCGGCCGCAGGTCGGTCGCTCGAAGCTCCGTCGAGTCCCGCTCCACCGCCACGATCTGGGAGAGGCGAAGGTGCACGTCCCGCCAGCCCGCCGCTCCGCGGACGAGCAGATCGAGTATTCCCCCCACCGCATCGACGATCAAGCACTCCGCCGCCTCCACCCGCCAGCATCGGTCGCCGCTGCCCACGACCACGAATGGCACGAAGGGGTCGGCTTGGAGCCACGACTCGATCCGCTCCCGCAGGTTCATGCCTTCACCGTACCCGACGGCCGCACCCGCCATTCCCCGAGACGGCGGAACCCCCGAGCAGCCCGCCGCCGCCGTCCCCGCCGCGGGCCTCCCTGAATCCCGCAGTCGCGAGGCGCCTCAGGCCTCCCGAACCGGATTCCGCAGCGTCCCCACCCGCTCGATCTCGACTTCAACGACATCCCCCTCGCGGAGAAACCGCGGCGGCGTCCGAGCCGCCCCGACGCCTGCGGGCGTTCCGGTCAGGATGACCGTTCCCGCAAGCAAGGTGGTCCCGCGACTCAACTCGGCGACGAGGCGGGGGATCCCGAAGAGCATCGACGAGGTCCTCGCGTCCTGCATGACCTCGCCGTTGAGGCGGGTGACGATCCGCAGGTCGCCGGGGTCCCCCACCTCCGCCGCCGGCACGATCCGGCCGAGCGGGCAGAAGGTGTCGAAGCCCTTGCCGCGGCAGAACTGCCCGCCGGAGCCGTGCTTCTGCCACCAGCGGGCGCTCACGTCGTTGGCGGGCGCGTAGCCGGCCACGAAGGCGAGCGCGTCGTCCTCCGGCACCTCGAAGGCGTCGCGGCCGATCACCACCGCAAGCTCGCCCTCGAAGTCGACCTGCGGGCCATGCTCGCGGCAGATCCGCGGAATCACGATCGCCTCGCCGTCGGCCACGACCGACGCCGGGTTCTTCATGAAGAGCGTGGGATGCGGCTCGGCGGCCCCGCCCATCTCCTTGGCGTGGTCCGCGTAGTTGCGGCCGATCGCCAGGATCGCCGGCGGTCGCCGCGGGATCGGGGAGTCGCTGGTCATTTCCGTTCGAGATCGGCCCGCTGCTCCCGCTCCCGCCGCCGCGCCTCCGCCGCCGCGGCGAGGGCGGCGCGGTGCTCCTCCATGCCGGGCGGCTCTGGGAACACCTGATCGAACCGGAGGCTGCCCGAGATCGGCGAGGCGAGGAACTCCTGCTCGATGCCGTCCCGCACGAGGTCGTGCACGAGGCGGCGGAAGTTCTCCGCGGCGCGGTTGTAGATCGTGAGGCGATCGATCAGCGGCAGGCTGCGATCGGTCAGCACGTCGCGAAAGACGGCGGTCTCGCTCTGCTCGAGGTCGCCGATCAGGTCGCCCATGCGGCGCTCCCCGAAGCGGTTCACGAAGTCCGCATAGTTGGTGCTGCGGAAGTACTCGGTGAGGTCGCGGGCGAAGCGGCGGGCGTCCTCGAGGATCTGCGGGCGGTTGAGCAGCAGTCCCTCGCGGAAGCCGCGGCGAAGGGCGGCGTACACGTCCGAACGGGCCACGTCCGGCTGGAACTCGTACTCGCCCATCGTGGTCTCGTCCACGAAGGTCTTGACGTCGCGGGCGTACTTGACGTTCGGCACCACGCCGCCCCGCCCGTAGAGGCGGTCGAGCTCGTCGAGGATCTCCGCGGCGCCCTCGAGGTCGCCGGCGCGGTAGAGCTCGCGGACCGCGAAGGTCATGAAGTTCTCGTGGAAGTCCGTGAAGGTGTCGGAGCCGGCTCCGCGGGCCTCGTAGTGCTTGTCGTAGAGCTCGCGGAAGTAGCGGTCCGTGACCTTGATCCAGCGGGGATCGGTGAGGCGGCCGGGGTTGTCGTTGCTGAAGGGATCGACGCTCATCAGGCCGGAGCGGGCGAGTCCCTGCATCGCCTGGATCTGCAGGCGGTCGTTGTTGATGATCTGGTAGACGTCGTCGGGGTCGCCGACCCGCTCCTCGCCGAACTCGCCGCCCCGCCGCGCCCAGTAGAGGGCGTGCGACTGGGGGTGCCGCCAGTCGAGGGGGCCGAGCTCCTCGGTGTAGCGGGCCATCAGGTCCGCCTCCATGCTGTACTCGTCCCAGAGCACCTTGCGGCGGGCGTAGGCCAGCAGGGTGTCGAGGGCGGGGGCCGCCTCGGGATCGGCGAGCACCTCGTCGAGGGACCGGAACAGCTCGCTCTGCTCGCGAAGCTGCGCCTCGAGGCCGAGCAGCCTCGCATAGGGGGAGGTCTTCAGGCTCTCCCACTCGCCGAAGGCGGTCAGGAAGGCCTTGTCCAGCTCGAGGCCTTCGATGCCGCCCCGCCCCGCGGCCGCGGCGAGCCGCTCCGCGAGCGCCTTCGCCCCCGGCGTCCTCGCCTCGGCCTCGTCGAGGCTCCGGGGGGCGTCCGCCACCTTGCGGATCCACGCGATCCGCGAGGCATGGTCGAGCGGCGGAACCCCCAGCAGCAGATGCCACTCCCGCGCGAACTCCCGCTTGTAGTGGAAGTGGGCGTCGTCGGAGAGGCCGTCGATCTTGTGGGCGAACCAGAACGCCAGCTCCTTGTGGAGCACCAGGTCGTTGGGGTTGTACTTGATGCCGGAGTCGCGGACGAGATCGATGCCGGAACGGACCCAGTTCCAGCGCTCCTCCGGCGTGTTGGTCATCACCGAGACGTTGTAGGCCATGTTGTGGCCGTGGAACGCCCACACCTGCGGGAACCGCGGCTGCAGGCGGGTGATGAGGTCCGCGTTGGCCATGATCTCGTAGAAGAGCCCCCGCTCCTTCATCATGGTCAGGCGGATCCAGAGGTAGTCGACGATGATCCCCCGCAGGGCCCCGATGGCGGTGCCGATCGCGACGATCGGCGGCGCTCCCTCCACGGCGACGTCGGTGTAGCGGAGGCCCGCCTCCTCGCTGCGGCGGACCGCCTGCGGCAGCAGCAGGCCGGCGCCGGTGAAGGCGAGGATCGCCACCGCCCCGCTCGCGATCTGGATGACGCGGTCGCGAAGCATGGCTCAACCCTGGCCGCTGTAGACGGCCAGCTCCTTGCGGCGGAAGACCAGAAGGCTCGTCAGGAACACCACCCCGCTCCAGGCGATGCCGATCGAGGCGAGCGACCAGCCCACGTCGCTCCAGGAGATCAGGCGTCCCTCCACCAGCGCCGGGCCCGGCCGCGTCGAGCCGAACGACCGCAACGCCCACTCGGTCCCCGCGGCGATGCCGCGGATGGTCCGCTTGGCCCAGTCGATCGAGCCGTCGTCGTGGTAGATGCGGTAGTTGCCGACGCTTTGGGCCAGGAACGGCCCCGCCTCGGCGGCGAGGAACACCGCGAAGCCGACGAGGCACGCCACCGGGAAGCTGAGGAACGCGGCCATGCCCACCGCCAGCATCGCCAGGAAGGCGAGCTTGATCCAGGTCACCAGCATCGCCCGCAGGAAGTTGGCCTCGAAGGAGGAGATCGGATAGAGAAGCTCGAGGCCATCCGGCTCGAAGAAGATCGAGAACTCGGGGGGGAAGAACTTCGGCGCCTCGGGGTTGTCCGACGCCCGGTACTCCAGGTTGGCCACCCCGATCGTCAAGGTCCCCTCGTCGTCGATGAGCGACGCCGGGATCGGCAGGTTCATGGTCTGCGCCGGCACGAAGCGGCGATCCGTCCAGGCGTCGCTCGCCGGGAAGCGGAAGATCAGCGGGAACATCGAGTGCGGATCGCTCTCGCCCGCATAGAAGCAGTAGCGGAGGGTCAGGTTGCCGCCGAGCCGCTTGGCCGCCTGCAGGCCCGTGAACTCGAAGATCCGCTCGTCCGCCGGGGCGATGGACCGCTGCTCCGCGAGGATCCGCTGCTGAAGGTCGCGGAAGATCTCCCGGCGGACCTCGGTCTCGTTGCGGGTGCCGTCGTCGATCTCCTGCCGCAGCAGCGGGTCGCCCTCGATGGTCTGGTCGATCATCTCGAGCATGCGGGCGCGGGAGGGCAGGGTGAAGGTCGGCTCCACGCCCACGCGGGCCACCAGCACCTCGTCGCGGACCGCCTGGGCGTCGAAGGCGTCGGCGGCGGGCCGCGTCTGCAGGTACTGGATGAAGAGGAAGATGCTGAGGCCGCAGATCGTGAGCAGGATCCCGTCGAGGAGCAGGACCCCCGTCCACTTCCCGAGCAGGTACCGCCCTCGCGACAGCGGCTTCACCATCAGCTGCATGATCTGCCGGTCGCGGATCTCGAACGCCACCGTCGCCGCCCCGAGCACCAGGGTCATCGAGGCCGCCACCGCGTAGGTGATCCCGATGCTGCGGCCGATGAACACCTGCAGCTGGTAGCGGAGCGGCGTCGCCGGATCGATCCAGAGGGGAATCAGCGGCAGCGTCACCAGCAGCAGCACGATGAAGATGACGAAGGCCTTCTGGCGGACCGCCTCGCGGATCACCACCGCGGCCACGGCGCCGATCTGCCCCCAGCCGGGAAGGAAGGCGAGCAGGATCCGCACGAGCATCACGAAGCTGAACCCGAGCGTGGCGATCCCGCCGATCGCGAACACCGCGCCGATGCGGCCGGCGAGCAGGAAGGGCAACGCCGCCGCGGCGGCGGCGAGGGCGATCAGGAGCAGCTGCAGGCTCGCCCCCGCCCACACCGCTGCGAGCAGCCAGGCCAGGGCGACCCCCCCGAAGCCGATGCAGGTCCGCGAGTCCTGGACCAGGAACCCCGGCGCCCACGCCGGCACCTCCTCGGCCACGATCGCCTCGGCGATCGAGGCCACCGCCATCAGCTCGCCGGCCTCGTCGAACAGATGGGTGGCGCCGCGGAACCGCCCATCGCCGAAGCTGCGGCCGTCGAGGGTCACGGTGCCGGCGGAGAGGAACTCCTCGGCCTCGGCGGTCCGCTCGAGGACGTTCGCCTGCTCGAGGATCCCCACGACCTTGGCCTCGAGCGCCTCGATCCGCCTCGCCTCGGAGAGGATCGGACCGAACGCTCCCGCCACCAGCAGCACCGCCACGATGGAGAGGGCGATGCGGGCGCCGCGGGAACGCTGTCCCGCGTCGAGGCGACGGTACCACTCGAGAAGGCGGCGTCCCATGGCGTCAGCGCTCCTCGGACTTGCCGCCGCGATCCTCGCCGAGAAGGCCCTCGATGAGGCCCTGATCCACCCCGCCCTTGGCGGGCCGCTCGGGCGGCGGCGCCGCCGCGGGGCTCGGCGGCGGTTCGACGAGTTCGCCGATCACCGCCTCCGCATCCGCCTGCTCCCGACGCCGCCCCGACTCCGCCGCCGGCAGCGGAGCCGCCTTCGCGGCGACGGGCGCTTCGGGGCGGACGAGCGTGTCGATGAGCTCCTCGCCCTCGCCCTCCTCGCCGAGGAGGAACTTCGCGGTGGGGCCGCCCGCGGCGGCGCCGGAGGTCGCGGCCTGCTCGACGCGGGCCCGCTCGACGATCTGCAGGAAGAAGTCCTCGAGGCGCTGCCTCGGATGCTCGACCCGCTCGATGCCGCTGCCTTCGCGGCGGCTCAGCACCTGCTCGATCTCGGCGATGGTGCCCTCGTGCAGGCGGCCGGTGCGGATCAGGGAGTGGTCGGCGTCGGCGAGCAGGTCCGAGGCGGTGCCCTCGGCGCGGATGCGGCCGCCGTAGAGGATCACCATGCGGTCGCACACGTCCTCCACGTCGCCGAGCAGGTGGGAGGAGAGCAGGATGGTCTTGCCGCGTCGCCGCAGGTCGAGCAGCAGCTCCTTCACCTGCGCGGTGCCGATCGGATCGAGGCCCGAGGTGGGCTCGTCGAGGATGAGCATCTCCGGATCGTTGATCAGGGCCTGGGCGATCCCGAGGCGGCGGGTCATGCCCTTGGAGTACTCGCCCACCGGCCGATGCCCCGCCGCGGCGAGGCCCACCATCTCGAGCAGCTCGTCGGTGCGGCGCCGCCGCACCGAGCCCCGCAGGCCGAACAGCCGGCCGTAGTAGTCGAGCGTCTCCCGGGCATTCAGGAAGCGGTACGTGTACGACTGCTCCGGGAGGTAGCCGAGCCGGTTGTTGATGGAGGCGGCGGTGGGGTCGCGTCACCGAGCGCG
>CAZQUA010000022.1:0-19201 GCA_964596455.1 uncultured Isosphaeraceae bacterium | reverse complement strand
TCACCCAGTTGAGCGACCAGTTCTCGCTCGCCCAGTCGGGCTCCTCGCGGGCCTGGTTGAACTGCGGCGAGCTGGGGGTGAGCATGTCGCCCTCGCCGTTTCGGTACGCGACGAGCGATGCGAGGTCGTTGGTGACGGTCTTGTAGCGGAGCCGATCGAGCGCCGAGCGAGGGCCCCAGAAGAGGTCGTTGCGGACGAGCACCACGTCCTCGCCCGGCGCCCACTGGCGATCGGGGTCGAGCGACGCGAGCTTGAAGCCGCCCGAGCCCATGAGCAGGCCGGTCGACTGGTTGATCTGCGAGGGCTCGAACCTCGAGTAGAAGTGCTTCGGCAGCACGTAGATGCCGAGCGAGTACGCGAGGTTCGTGAAGAGCGGCTTGTCGAAGACGAACTCGACGGTCCTCTCGTCGATGACCTTCACGTCCTTGATCATGTCGAGGGTCGACCGCGATCGCTCCGCCTCGATCTGCGGATTGAAGACGAACTCCTGCAGCGTCCAGCGGACGTCCTCGGCGGTGACCGGCACGCCGTCGCTGAAGCGGGCGTCGTCGCGGATCCGGACCCGCACCCACAGGCCATCGGGATCCTCCTGCCACGCCGCGGCGAGGCGGCCACGGAGGGTCAGCGTCTCGGAGTCGTAGCCGGCGAGCGAGTCGACCACCTCGTCGATCACGCGGCGGCCGTAGACGTCGGTGGAGAGATAGGGCACGAGCTTCGCGGGCTGGGCGCCGAAGATCTCGGTGAACTCGCCGCCCACGCGGAAGCCCGGCACGTCCTGCGGCGGGGAGAAGAACTCCCACGGCTCCTGCCAGGCGATCGCCACGCCGGGCCGGGCCCAGGACTCGTCGCGGCCGCTGCGGGTCGCCGGCGGCGACTCGGGGGCGATCGCCACGCCGGAGGACTCGCCCGCGCCTGCCGCAACCGCCCCGACCGCCCCCCCGCCCTGGATGATCACGTTGACGGGGCGGTTGAGGATCGCCGAACGCAGCTCGGCGACCTCCTTGGCGAGGTCTCCCCCGCCCGTTCCGCCCGTGAACATGCGGGTTTCGATGTCGGACAGCCGCTTCTCGAGCTTCTGCAGCAGCTCCTGCCGGCGATCGCCCGCGGACATCGAGAGCCAGACGCTCACGCCCACGAGCAGCAGCAGCGTCAGCAGCACGAAGTCCTTGAGGCCAAATCGATTCTGCATGGGCGGGGTCCGGCCGGAGGAGCGAGCAGAAGGACCGACGATGGGCGGCCTTCGCCACCGGCGAGGCCACCTTCCCCCGAAAAGGGGTCCGTAGACTACGAGCCCGCCGAGGTCGGATCAAACCTTCTCCGGAACCAATCGCCGGCGAGGTTGAGCCCGACGAGGGTCGCCGACAGCAGCACGCAGGGCGCCGCGAGCAGCCACCAGCGGCTCCGGTAGGGGTTCAGTTCGCCGAGTCCTTCCGCCGCGAGGTTTCCCCAACTCGGAAGGGGCTCGCGGACGCCGATCCCCAGAAAGCTCAGAAAGCTCTCGGAGAGCATCGCCGCGGGCACCGCAAGCGTCGCGTAGACGAGGATCGGCGCCGCGAGGTTGGGCAGCAGGTGCCGGACGAGACGCCGCCGCCGCGGGATCGCCAGCGCTTCGCACGCCTCCATGAAGGGCCGCGACCGGAGGCTCAGCACCTGCCCCCGCACCACCCTCGCGAGGGTGAGCCATCCGATGCCTCCGATGGCCAGAAACAGCACCCCGAGATCGAGCCATCGCCTCGCCGCCGGACGCGGCTGCCAGCCGCTCCGTTCGACGAGGCCGTCGACCGCCACCGCCAGCAGCACCACGAGCAGGATCGACGGCAGGCCGTAGAGGATGTCGACGATCCGCATCAGGATCGCGTCGGTCCGTCCGCCCGCGAAGCCGCTGATGCTTCCGTAGGCCGTCCCCACGACCACCGCAATCAGCGCCGAGAGGATCCCCACCGCCAGACTGACCACGCCACCGGCGAGGCAGCGGGTCAGCATGTCGCGGCCGAGGCGATCGGTGCCGAGCCAGCATGCCGGCACCCGCCGTCCCTGCTCGGCGGCCCGCTCGATCCGCTCGAGGTTCTCGGGATCGTCCGCCGAGGGAAGCCACCACGGCGGAAGCAGATTGAGTTCGATGTCGCCGGCCTCGTAGGCGGGCACGCCCGGACCGGCGGCGTCGCCGGGGATCCGCCCGAACGTCCAGGGAATGCTCGCGAGGCATGCGAGCGCGATCGCCCCGAGCATCGCAAGGCCGATCGCCGCCGAAAGGGAGATCCCGCGAGGCCGGACGGCGCCTCGCGCCGCTCCCGCGTGCGGCTGCAGGAAGGTCACGATGCGAGCATACCGCTCCGGAAGACCGCGAACGGGCGACGCTCAGCGTGCCGGCCGCATCGGTCCGCCGCCCCGTCCGGGCGAGCGGCCGGAACCGCCCGCCGGCATCCGGTCGCCCGCGGCCTCGTCGCCCTCGGGCAGCTCCTCGCCCGCCTCGACCGCGGCCACGAGCTCGGCGATCGACTGCTGCCTGCGAACCGCCTCCTGCTCGAGTTCCTCCCGCATCTTCCGCAACGCCGCGTCCATGGCGGCGAGCTCCTCGGCGCGGATCCGCAGGCCGAAGTCGACCTGACGCTCCGCCAAGGCCCGGACCGAGCGGCGGATGGCTTCGGCGTCCTCGCCGCGATTCTCCTGCAACGCGGCCCGCAGCTCGCCGCCGAGCCGCCGGAGCTCCATCTGGTTGCGGAGCTCCTCGACCTTCATGCGGTACAGCTCCGGATTCCGCTGGCGAAGCATCGAGAGGGCCACCAGACGACGCCCGTTGGCGGCGATGGCTCGATCGAGGCCCTCGGGGTTCTCCCGCCGAAGCGTCCGCAACCGCTCGCCCCACTCCGGGACCACCTCGCTCGCGGCCTCGATCAGCGCATCGATCTGCTCCGGGGAGATCGGACGCCGCCCGAACTCGCCCCGCCGCTCCGGATCGGGGCGTCGCCCGCGCTGCCGCGGTGCCACGGCGCGTTCGGTCTCGGATTCCGGCCCGGCCTCCGGCGTGTCCGCGGCGGGCGGGGGCGGCGGGGGCGGCGGCGACTGGCCCGAAGAAGGCGCCGGCAGCTGCGACGAGGCCGCCGAGACGGCCGCGACCAAGGCGAGCGCGATCGCCGCCACGCCAGACCGTCCCGTGCGGATCGATTCGGATCGCATCTCAGAGCCCTCGGGGCCGCGATGCGGCGGCCGGGATACCGCCGAGGATCGATTCGATCTCGGCCGCGTAGTCGTCGAGTCCGCTCTCGCGGGTGTAGACCACCGACAGGAGGTCTCCGCCGGCATCCTCGCGATCGAGCTCCTTCCACGCCAACGGCGAGCCTCCGATGGAGACCGCCGCGTCGCCGTCGAGCATCGCCAGCAGCAGCGGTTCGGAGAGCGGCGCGTCGTCGAGCGGGGGAATCGCGGCGAGGCCACGGTGATCGCCTGCGGGCGCCGCCGGAGGAGTGCCTCCCCAGAACGAGGCCAGCAGCAGGGCGCCGAGCAGGGACGCCGCGAGGGCGAACCTCGCGGGTCCGGCCCAGCGAAGCCGGGCGACCGGCGGCATGGCCACGCGGGGCGGAAGGTGCGGGCGGGATGCCGCGATCACCCGTTCGGCGAGGCGAGGATCGCTCCGCTGCGAGGCCCCCCACGCACGAAGCGCCGCATCGAGCCGAACAAGGTCCGCAGGCAGCGGAGAGGAGTCGCGAGTGGGATCCATCGGATTGAAGTCGATCATGGGCGGGACATCCGGTTCGCCCCGCGTGGTCGCCTGAAGGCGATCCGCCGGGACGGCGATGGGGCGGAACGCTCCGCCGCCCGGGCCATTGCGGTCCGCGGCGGACGGAAGCGGGCAGTGGGGAGGCAAGCGGGGTCGATCATGCGAGATCTTCCACTTCTGCGGCGATCTCCGGTCCGAGATGCTCGCGGAGCTTCCGAAGCGCCCGGTGATGCCGGGCGAGAAGGGTCCCGATCGGCTCCTCGAGCAGGTCCGCCATCTGGCGGAAGCTCAGCCCGCCGAGGTGCCGCAGTTCGATCATCTGGCGGTCCGCCGGCGAGAGCCGGCCCACCGCCTCGGCCAGCGCCGCGAAGAGGCGAGGGCGGTCCACCGGCGCCGCGTCGAGGGTCCCGGGGGAGAGGCCCATCAGGGTGGAGTCCTCCACCGGCACCGCATGCCGCTTGCGGCGTCGCATCTCGTCCCGCAGGCGGTTCATGGCGATGCGGAAGATCCAGCCCTCGAAGCGGCCGCTCTCCACGTAGCGGTCGAGCTTCGCCGCGACGGTGCAGAAGGTCGATTGGGTGATCTCCTCCGCAAGATCCGCATTGCCGCAGTTGGCACGGATCAGGGCGAACACCCGAGGCGTGAACCAACGGACGATCCGCTCCCACGCCGCCTCGCTGCCCGCGGCCGCCTCGGCAAGGGACCGCTGAAGCTCGAGGGGTGTGGGTTCGAAGAAGTCCGCCATCGCTGCCGCGTCCGCGCGTGCGGTTCCAACCCGCGCGAAGGTAGCAGATTGCACCACCCTCCCCGGGGAGGGTCAGATGGGGATGTCGAAGTCGTCCTCCACGGGCCGTCGCGGCACGCCGCCCCCGTCGATGCCTGGCGGCGGCCGCTTGTGGCTGAGGTTGCAGAAGCGGGTGGCGGCCCCGTCCCACGCAAGCTCCACCGTGCCGGTGGGCCCGTTCCGCTGCTTGGCGACGATCAGTTCGGCCACGCCGATCTTGTCGGGGTTCTGCTCGGCCCATTCGGGATCGGAGCGGTGGTAGTACTCCTCGCGGTGCAGCATGCACACCACGTCCGCGTCCTGCTCGATCGATCCGGACTCGCGGAGGTCGCTCATCCGCGGCCGGTGCCCCTCCCGCTGCTCCGCGGCGCGGTTGAGCTGGCTCAGGCACACCACCGGCACCGAGAGTTCCCGGGCCATCGCCTTGATGCCACGGCTGATCTCGCTGACCTCGAGCTGCCGGCTCTCGGAGCGGGTGCCGGAGCTCATCAGCTGCAGGTAGTCGATGAACACCGCCGCGAGTCCCTGCTTCTCCTTCATGCGGCGGGCCTTGGAGCGAAGCTGCAGCAGGGTCAGGCCCGGCGTGTCGTCGATCAGGATCGGCGCCGAGGAGAGTTCGTGGCACGCCACCATCAGGCGGCGGTAGTCCTCCTGCCGGAGCATGTTGCGGCGGAACCGCTGCCCGTCGATCTGCCCTCGCGAGCAGAGCAGACGCTGCACAAGCTGCTGCCGGCTCATCTCGAGGCTGAAGACCGCCACCGGATGGCCCGCGACCGCGATGTTCTCGGCGAGGTTGAGCGCCAGCGCCGTCTTGCCCATCGAGGGACGGGCCGCCACGATGATCATCTCGCCCGCCTGCAGGCCGCTCGTCAGCTCGTCGAGCTCCGCGAAGCCGGTGGCGGCGCCGGTGATGGTCCGGCCCTCGTTCTCCTCGAGGCGCCGCATGGTCTCGTCGAGCAGCGACTTGAGGTCGCTCAGCACGGCCCGGTCGCGACGCTGGGCGATCTGGAAGATCCGCTGCTCGGCCTGCTCGAGCAGCAGCGAGGCGGGCTCGCGGCTCTGGTAGGAGTCCTCGAGGATCTCCCCCGCCGCGGCGATCAGCTCCCGCACGATCGCCTTCTCGCGGACGAGTTCCGCGTAGTGCACGGCGTTGGCGGCGCTGGGCACGCTCTCGGCGAGGCTCACGACGTAGTCGAGGCCGCCCACCTCCTCGAGCACCCCGCGATCCGCCAGCCGCTGGTGCAGCTGCACCACGTCGACGGAGCCCTGGCGATCGTAGAGATCCACGATCTGCTCGTAGATCACCTGGTGCGCCGGCCGGGCGAAGTCGCCGCCGTCCCGCAGGATCGTCACCACGTCGCCCACCACGCGGTGGTCCCACAGCAGGGCTCCGAGCAGGCTCATCTCGGCCTCGAGCGCCTGGGGCGGAAGGGCTTGGGCGAGACGGGAGGCCTCGAACGAGGGCCGCTCCCGGCGGCTGGGCTTGCGGTCGGTGTCGGGCATGGGGGGGATCTTCCTCGTCAACCGCCCCGAACGAAACCCCTTCCCGACATTCCACGCGATTCCGTCAAGTCTTCCACGGGGCATCCCGCACCGTCACCCCGGAAGGCGGCACCGCCGACGAGACCGAGCCGCCCCGCGGCACCTGCGGCGGGAAGTAGCGGGACACGAGGGCAGCCGGGCAGCCGAGCTCGGCACGCCCCGCTTCGAAGGCCGGAACGCGAGCGGAATCGCTGCGGGCTCGTTGCGAAGAAGAGTCCCTGTGGGTCCCCTTGCGGCAGCGGACCTCCTTGCGACTCGCTGCCCATACGCCCCCGTGTCGGGGCCGCCACGGTGCGGCCGCTCCCCTTGCGGTGGCCGGGTTTGAGGCAACGCGAGACCGCCGATGGATGGCCGGCAACCCGAGGCCCGCCCCTCGCATGCCGAGCAAGAAAGCGAGACCAGAACGCCGCCCCGGAGATGGCGAGCGTCGAGGATGACGAGTCTGAAGCGATGCTGGGCGGTTCGAAGTCCGACGGAACCGTCAGGCCGACCCTAGTCGCCCCTTGCTGCGGTCCCGTCGCCACGCGACGCCGCCCCGCGACGAGGCCGTGCGGGGACCGGCACCGGGTCGACGCTCTCCTTCATGAGGCGGCCGACCTTGAACTTGACCGTCCGCCGCGGCGGCACCGTCACCCGCTCGAGGGTCTTGGGGTTCTGGGCGAGACGAGCCGCCCGCTCCTTGATCTCGAAGACTCCGAAGTCCCGGAACTCGAGGCGGTTGCCTCGCCCGAGTTCCTCGATCACATGGTCGAGAAACGCCTGAACCGCCTTCTTGACGTCGCCCCGCCGCAGTTGGGTCTGCTCGGCAATGCGATCGATCAGTTCCTTCTTCGTGGTCGTCGACATGCAACGGGTCCCCACTGCGAACCGCACGAGCCGCAGCCCGTCCGGACTTGGTCACATCCCTTCGGTGCCGCCGCCCCGTTGCGACGCACCCCTCCAAGACTTCCCGTGTGTCGCCCGGCACTGCCGATCCAGGCGAACGGATCCGTGGACGGATCTGCGAACAGATCTGCGAACGGATCTCTCTTGCCACCGGACGACGGCGGCGAGGGAAGCATGGAAGTGCCTTCCGTGGCGGCGTTTGCCCCCTTCCCGACCAGGGTTACGGGACTCGACCGAGTATGGAGACGCCTTTGCAGGGCGTCAAGAAGCAGGCAGGGAAGTCGAGGCAATTGCGCGAATTCATCGCCTCGACGACGCTCCGCCGGCACCCGCCGCCCCGAAGGCTGCCTCCCGAAGGCGTTGGCTGAGCAATTCCTCCCCCTCGTGCCACCGGATGCCGAGGCGAGGCACGACGATCGTCCGGTCGGGCGGCCACCACCGCCTCAGCTTGACCCAATCCTTGAGCGTGGTCGCCACCGCCTCGACCCCCGCGGCCTGCCGCACCAGCGCGGCCACGCGTCCTCGCGAGTACCGCTGATGATCGCGGACCGCCATGCAGGCCACCACCACCGCGCCGGCTGCCCGCACCATCTCCTCGAACGCCTCGGGACGCGCGACCCCGGCCACGACCGCCACCCGCCGCCCTTCGAGCCACTCGACCGGCTCGATCCCAGTGAGGTTCCGTCCCTCGAAGCGATCAAGGCCGCTCCAGGCATGGTCGGTCCAGGCGATCGGAGGACGGCCATGGAGACGCTCGATCGCCGCGGCGAGCCGTTCGTCGCGGCCGCGGGATCGGGTCACCACCACCGCATCCGCCCGGCGGAGCGAGACCGCCGGCTCCCGCAGCCACCCCGCCGGCAGCAGCGGGTCCTCGAGCGATGGCCGGGTCGCATCGACGAGAACGAGATCGAGGTCCCGGGCGATGCGACGGTGCTGGAAGCCATCGTCGAGAACCACCACCGTGCCCGGCTCGCGGGGTTCGCCGGCCCTCGCGAGCGATGCGACGCGATCGGCTCCCGACACCACCCGCAGGGTCGGCAGCAGCGACTCGAGCACCAGCCGCTCGTCGCTGCGGCCGTCGACGCGGGCCCCGTAGCCGCGCATGGCCACGACCGGCCTCGCGCCGAGATCGGTCAGGCGGGACGCGATCTCCGCGACCATCGGCGTCTTGCCGGTGCCTCCTGCCGTGAGGTTGCCGACCGACACCACCGGCGCGGCGATGCGGACGACGCCGCGGCCACGGTCGAAGCGGCGGTTCCGTGCCCCAACCGCCGCCCCGTAGATCGCCGCGAGCGGCCGCAGCAGCGCCGCCGGCAGACGCAGCGGACCGGACGAGGCCGGCTCCGACGAGATCGCCGCGCTCAAGCCGCGTCCCCCGCGGGGGGCTCCGACGCTTCCGGCGCGGCCGGCGGACGCCGCCCCCCGAGCGAGCCGATCAGACGCCGCTCGCCGCGTCGCTGCTCGTGCATCGCGACGAGCAGCTCGACCATCGCCACCAGCACGAGGACGCCCAGCAGCAGCATGACCGCCAGCCATCCCGCCACGTAGGCCCACGGGGCCTCGCGGTGATCGATGAAGCTCGCCGAGACGACCAGGCCCGGCAGCAGCAGCAGCGCCAGCATCAGCGAGTACCGTCGCAGGCGACGCTGGGTCGGCGGCATCGGCGACGACGGCAGACGACGCCAGTGCCAGAGGATCGCCCCCGCGAGCATGGCCGCGATCGGCAGGCTGATCGCGGGGTGCACGTCGATCGCCGCAAGCAGTGGGGCGGAACCGCTCATCGCCGAACCCCGCTCCCGCGATCGGTCCATGCCGCGAGGCGGTCCAGAAGCGATCTCGTCGGCAGGCCGAGCACGACCTCCGGATCGCCCTCGCACTCGATCGGCCATCCTGCGGCCCGTCGCTCCTCGAGGCTGTAGGCGCCGGCCTTGCCGCGCCAAGCGTCGGTGGCGAGATACGCGCGGATCGCCGCGTCGGGCAGGTGCCCGAGACGAACCTCCGCCGACTCGTGCCAGATCATGCGGTCCCCGCCTCGCGGATCGAGCAGGCAGAGGCCGGTGACGGTCCGATGGGCCCGCCCCGCCATCGACCGCAGCATCGCCGCGGCCTGGGACTCGTCGCGGGGCTGACCGAGCAGGCGGCCGTCGAGATCGCACAAGGTGTCGGCGGCCAGGACGATCTCCGAGTCCGCGAACGGGTTCCGCTCGGCGGCGCGGCGGGCCTTGAACCATGCCAGCGCCATGGTCGCTTGGGGACCGCCGAGGCAAGGTGGCAGCGAGACCTCGGCGTCGTCGAGGTCCGCCGCCGCGATCCGATGCCGCAGGCCCGCCGCCGCGACCAGCCGATGCCGGCGAGGCGAGCGGGTCGCGAGCACAAGGTCCGGGAAGGCGGCGGGCCGCAGCAACGGCGATCCTCGGTTGACAGGGGCACTTCCGCGAAGAATAGTCCGAGGCTCGGCCGGTTGGGCCGGACGACCCCCATGACGCCTTCCGCCTCCGACCCCGACACGCCCAACGCCGGACCCGAGGCCGCCGCGCCGCCGTCGGATGCGGCGGATCGTTCCCGCAGCGGCACCGGCTTCGACACGCTGCTCGGCCGAGCCCTCGTCGAGCGAGGCTTCGTCAGCGCCGAGGAGCTGCAGGAGTGCCTTCGGGCGATCGCCGAGCAGACTCCGCCGCCTCCGCTGTCGGAGCTGCTGATCCGCGATCGCCTGCTGACCGAGCGGCAGCTGCAGCGGATCCGCACGGACATGGAGTCGGACCGTGCCAGCCAGCACATCCCCGGCTACCGGATCATCAAGAAGCTCGGCGCCGGGGCGATGGCGACGGTCTATCTCGCCAAGCAGGTCAGCCTCGACCGCCTCGTCGCCATCAAGCTGCTGCCCCGCCGCTTCTCGAGCGACGCGAAGTTCATCGACCGCTTCTACCGCGAGGGCCGCGCCGCGGCGAGATTCAACGACCAGAACATCGTCGCCGCCTACGACGTGGGCCAGTCCGGCGAGCAGCACTACTTCGTCATGGAGTACGTGGACGGCGAGACCGTCCACGACCGCATCGTCCGAGAGGGACGGATCGCCGAGGCGGATGCGATCGCGATCGTGCGTCAGGTCGCCTCCGCGCTGAAGCATGCGCATGCGAAGGGCTTCATCCATCGCGACATCAAGCCCAAGAACATCATGCTCGGCTCGAGCGGCGTCGTGAAGCTCGCCGATCTCGGCCTCGCCCGGGCCCTCTCCGACCGCGAGTCGGCGGAGGCCGAGGCCGGCAAGGCCTACGGCACCCCCTACTACATCAGTCCCGAGCAGATCCGAGGGCTCCGCGAGATCGGGCCGGCCGCGGACCTCTATGGGCTCGGAGCGACCCTGTACCACATGGTCACGGGCCGCGTCCCCTTCCCCGGCAAGTCGCCCAACGAAGTGATGAACCGGCACCTCAAGGCGCCGCTCGTGCCGCCGGACCATGTGAATCCGCAACTGTCCTCCGGGGTCGCCCTCGTGATCGAGGCGATGCTCGCGAAGGATCCCTCGGAACGCTACGGCGACGCCGGTGCCCTGCTCGAGGATCTCGATCGGGTCGCGGCGGGCGAGCCGCCGACGCACGCCCGAGGCCACGACATCGTCAGCGTCGTGGCCGCCGCCGCAGCAGCCTCGACCGTCGGCGAAGCTCCCCGCGGACCGGTCCGCGACGAGGCGACGGCGACAGCGAGTCCCCTTCTCCTCGGACTGCTGGCGGCGAGCGTCCTCGCGAACCTCGTGCTGCTCGTCGCGCTGCTGCTCAAGTAGCGTCGCCGTCGATCTCGACGAGCACCTCGACCTCGACGGTGGCGTCGAGCGGGAGCGCCGAGACGCCCACCGCCGCCCGGGCATGGCGGCCCCGCTCGCCGAACAGCTCCACGAACAGATCGCTGGCGCCGTTGGCCACCGCGGGCTGCTCGCCGAAGCCGGTGTCGCTCGCGACGAACACGCCGAGCCGCACCACCCGCGTGATCCGGCCGAGACGTCCGCCGAGCTCCGCGTCGAGGACCGCGATCGCGTTGAGGGCGCAGGCCCGCGCCGCTTCCGCCGCCTCGGCGACGCTCCTCCGCGACGGCACCGGCCCAGCGGCGAGAAGCTCCCGCGTGCCCGGGCGGAACGGGATCTGTCCGCTCACGAAGATCTGCCTTCCCGACCGCACCGCCGGCACGTAGGACGCGACCGGGCGAGGCGGCAGCGGCAGCGCGAGGCCTCGCTCGGCGAGGCGGCGGTGAATCGGATCCTCGCCCGACGGGGCGGCGCTCGCATCGGTCGGCATCAGGGACTCCTTTGACTCTCGGCCCGGTTCCCGCCGGCCCTTCCCCTTCGGCCGACGCGGAGCGGCAGAACGGGCGGCGGCCTTGAAGCACCGCAGCGGCCGGTACCGCACGGCCGTCGGCAATCGCATGGAAACGGGAAAGAAATTGGAACTTGACCGCCCCGCCGGTCGCACTACTCTACAAGCGTCCCGTGACCGACCGGTCCCGGGACGGACTCGTTGCGGCGTCATTTGGAAGCTCGGGCCAGTTCATTCATTCCTCGCAAGGCCCCGCTCAAACCGCCCTCATCCGTCGATCGCGACTTCGATTCATTCGTTGCTCGCAGCGAGTCGACAACCCGACGCCGAACCGTCCCCGGACGAACCGGTCTCGCCTCATCATCATGCCGCGAACGAGTCGCGGCCGAGGTCGACCCCGCCCGCCAGGACGCGTTGAGGCCCCTTGCATCAGGATCGTTCTGCCGACGGCTTGGATGCCCTCGCGCGGAGGTCAGCGACGCACCGAGCGTTCCGTACGCTTGCGTGGCAGGTCGCAACCTCGCGTTGGGCGGCACTTGGTTGTCGCGGCTCGAGCCACCGGTCGCGGGACCGGATGGCGACATCCCCTGAGTGGGCGGCATCGGCCGCCCCGCAACCCGTTCGGAAGGAGACTCGCGTCATGAAGCCCACCCCGCGGACACCCCGAGGTTTCACCCTCGTGGAACTGCTTGTGGTCATCGGGATCATCATCCTGCTGATCGGACTGCTCCTGCCGGCGCTGGCGAAGGCCCAGGCCACCGCCCGATCCGCCAAGGACCTGCAGCAGATGACGGAGGTCGTGAAGAGCCTCCTGACCTCGTCGGTCAACGACAACCGCCAGCGGTTCCTCACCCCCGGCCTCGTCTGGCGTCTGCCGATCGTGGTCGGCGGCCAGAATCGCGTCGTCCAGGGTCAAGGCCGCGAGGACTTCACCAAGAACACCTCGGTGGGTCTCTACTCGGCGATGATCGCCCAGAACTACTTCAAGCCGGACCTGCTCATCGGCCCCACCGAGCAGAACCTGGTGGTGCAGGCGAAGAACGACTACGACTTCACCCAGTACGACCCCGCGGGCCAGACCTACTGGGATCCCACCTTCAAGGTCGACGTCCACCGTCCGCCGGGAACCGGCGTGAGCAACACCTCCTTCGCCCACCTCGTGCTCTCCGGCGAGCGGAAGCGGGGCAGTTGGCGGCAGGTCAGCGACGGCCGAGCCCGCCCGGTCATGTCGACCCGCGGCACCAAGGACGGCGTGCTCAGCGGCGACGAGTACACCAAGAGCCCGACGCTGCTGCTGCACGGCTCCGAGAAGGAGTGGCAGGGCAACATGATCTTCAACGACGCCCGCGGCGTGTCCGTGAAGAGCCCCTATCCGGACGACGTGGAGTACGAGTGCGGCAACCAGGCGAACTACCAGAAGGACAACATCTTCGACGACGAGTTCCCCTGCGGCATCAACAACTCGACGGTGATGGCTGGCGACACCTGGCTGGGCTTGACGGCCCTGATGACCGTCAGCGGCCAGATCGAGAACCCGGCGCTCCGCACCGATCGCCTGCTGCCGTGATCCATGCTCCGCGACGACATCCGCCCCATCTCAAGCATCCATCTGGAGACCATCCCTTGACTCTCTCTGCCAAGACTCTTCGTGAACGCCGCCATGGCTTCACGCTCGTCGAACTTCTGGTGGTCATCTCGATCATCGGAATCCTGCTCGCCATCCTCCTGCCGGCGCTCGCCAAGGCCCGCGCCACCGCACGGGCGGCCCGGGACGCCACGCAGGTGAAGCAGATCCACACCGGCTGGCTCAGCTTCGCGGTGCAGAACCAGGGCAAGTTCCCGATTCCGGGGCTCAAGCTCCGGCAGCCGGTCGGCGGGCAGTACCTGCCCGGCCGCGGCAACGAGGACGTCACCCAGAACGACCATGCCCGCGTGCACTCGCTCGCGGTGATGGAGAACTACTACCCGCCCGAGATCCTCATCAGCACCGCGGAGTCTTCGCCGAACGTGTCGACGATGACCTTCTACGACTGGGCCCTGAAGTCGGTCGTGCCCGGATCCAACGGCCGTCCGACCTACTGGGACGACCGCATGCAGGCGACGCTCAACGCCACCTCCCACACCTCCTACGCGGCGATGCCCGTCGGCGGCGAGCGGAAGAACCGCCACTGGCGGAACACCAGCGACTCGTCCTTCGCGGTGCTCGGCAATCGCGGTCCTCGGGATGGCGAGCTGAATCAGGTCGCGGCGTCCCGCACCGCCGACATCCACGGGCCGGCCCGTGAGTGGAACGGCCACATCGTCTACAACGACAACAGCGTGGTGCTGGAACAGACCTTCTGGCCGGAGAAGCTGGCCAAGGTCGGGCAGTCGCAGGAGACGCTCGACAACATGTTCGCGAATCAGACCGCCTCGCCCTCGACCACAGGCGGCAACGACGTGTTCCTGTACCTCGTGCCTCGCGATGGAATGACCGCCGGAAGCGGCAGTTCGCCCACGGAGACGATCGTCGCCACCAACTGGGACTGATCCCGCCACGCGGGATCGTTGCCAAACCCCCCACGCCGACCGGCCCAGAGCCGGTCGGCGTTGTTTTTCGACCCGTATACTCGCGCCATGCAGACCGCGGTCCAAACCCTCGCCTCAAACCTTGCCGCGGTCGCCGTGGTGCTGGGGATGGCCTCGGTCGCCGCGGGGCAGGACGAGGGCGTGGTCGCGGTGCCGGCGGCTCGTCAGGCCAACACCGTTGCGATCCTGCCGGTCGAGGGCGAGATCGACCGGATCAGCCTCCAGTCGCTTGAGCGCCGCCTTCGCGAAGCGTCCCGCGCCGGCGCCGACGCCGTGGTGCTCGAGCTCGACACGCCCGGCGGCGAGATGCTCGCCACCCTCGACATCTGCCATCTGATCCGCACCGAGGCCCCGGCGAACACCGTCGCGTGGATCAACCCCAAGGCCTTCTCCGCCGGGACCATCATTGCGATGGCCTGCCGGGAAACGCTCGTGCATCCCGAGGCGGTCTTCGGCGACGCCGCCCCGATCCAGGGGATTCCGATCCTCGGCCTGCGGCAGCTGCCGGTGGCGGAGCGGGCGAAGCTCGAGGCGCCGCTGCTCTCCGATCTCGTCGAGAGCGCCCGCCGCCGCGGCGCGGACGAGAAGCTCGTGCAGGCGTTCGTCGCGGTGAACATGGAGCTGTGGCTCATCGAGGAGATCCGCACCGGCGAGCGGATGTTCGTCGACGCTCCCGAGTACGAGATCGCCTTCGGGGAGCCTCCGCCGCAGCTGCGGGGCCGCGGCGCTCCGCTTCCCGGCGTCGATGCGGCGCCGTCGCCTCCATCCCCATCCGAGGCGGCCGCCACCGCCACGACCCGGCGGATCCTGTCGTCGGCGGACCGGGGCCGCTGGCGCCTCGTCGGGCAGGTGATCGGCGCCGAGGAGCTGCTCACCATCCGGGCCGACGAGTCGATCGCCTACGGCCTCGCCTCGGCGAAGGCCGCCGACGAGGAGGCGGTTCGCCGATTCTTCGGCGCCACGCGGGTGATTCGGATCGACGAGACCTGGTCCGAGTCGCTGGTGCGGTTCCTCGTCAGCTGGCCGGTGCGTCTGGTCCTGATCGTGATCCTGCTGGTGTGCCTCTTCATCGAACTCGCCGTGCCCGGCTTCGGCGTCTTCGGCATCGCCGCGGGGACGGCCCTGCTGGCGTTGATCGGCGCGCCGGCGCTGGCCGGCATGGCCCAGTGGTGGGAGATCGCCCTGATCCTTGCCGGGCTGGTGCTGGTGGCGGTCGAGCTCTTCGTCCTGCCCGGCTTCGGCGTGGCGGGACTCGCCGGCGCCCTCTGCCTGTTCGCCGGGCTCGTGGGCACCTTCGTCGGCGGCGACGTCGGCACCGCCGCGTGGCAGCAGGACCTGCTCACCGGCCTTGCCACCACCCTTGGGGCGGTCTTCGCCGCCGGGGTCACGATCTGGATCGTCAGCCGGCAGGTGGGCGGACTTCGGGTCTTCGATCGATTGGTCCTTGCGGAGGGCGGCGGCACCTCCGCCGCACCCGCCCCGGCAATCGAACGGTCCACCCGCCCCGCGGCCGGCGCCCTTGGGCGAAGCCTGAGCGAGCTTCGCCCGTCGGGACGCGCCGAGTTCGATGGCGGCGTCCACGACGTCCGTGCCGTCTCCGGCTTCGTCGAGGCCGGCCGCCCCGTCCGCGTCGTGGCGGACCGCGACGCCTGGCTCGAGGTCGATGAGGAGCTGCCCCGATGATCGCCGCCCTTGCCGCCTCGCCTGCGGGCGGAGGCGACTTCGCCCTGCTGCTGGGCCTCGCCTTCGCCGCCGGAGCCGTGCTCTTCTTTCTGCTGGAACTGTTCGTGCCCAGCGGCGGCCTGCTGGCGCTGCTCTCGGCCCTGTGCGCCATCGGCTCGGTCGGCGCCTTCTTCAGCCACGATGCGATCTTCGGGGCGGCGGCGCTCGCCGGCTATGCCGTGCTGGCCCCGGCGGCGATCGTCTTCGGCGTCCGCGTCTGGGCCAAGTCGCCCCTCGGCCGCCGGATGATCCTGCGGGCGAGCGAGTCGCAGGAGGACGCCGACGGCGACCCGGCCGCCCGATCCTCGCCGCACGGCGCCGCACCGGCGGATTCCCTCGCGAGCCTTCTCGGCGCCGAGGGGATCACCGCCACCCCGCTGCGTCCGGTCGGGTTTGTCCGCATCGGTTCCCGGCAGGTCGATGCGGTCGCGGACTTCGGCGTGATCGAGGCGAATCGACGGATCCGGGTGGTCGAGATCCGCGACAATGCCGTCCGCGTCCGCGAAGCCTGATCCGCCCGGCTGCCGGCGGCGTGGTACCCTTGCCGGCGACCGCGATGACGCGGACGAGAAGGAGTTCCCATGCCGAGATTCGAGACGGTGACCGCCCTGCTTGCCCAGGCAAGGCCGTCCGCCATGCCCGCCGACGACGGCCTGAGCTGGATCGTGATCGCCATCCTGGTCGTGGTCGGCCTGTTCGGCCTGTTTGTGCTCTTCGTTCTGAGCCAGGTGATCCAGCTCTACTTCCAGGCGTTGCTCTCGGGAGCGCCGGTGAGCCTGATCGACCTGCTGATGATGCGGTTCCGGAAGGTCCGCCCCGACGTCATCGTGATCAACCGGATCTCCGCGAAGAAGGCGGGTCTCGACCTGACCACCAACCTCCTCGAGGCCCACTACCTCGCCGGCGGGAACGTGAGCCGCGTGGTGCGGGCGATGATCGCCGCGGACAAGGCGAAGATCGACCTCGGATGGGAGCGGGCCACGGCCATCGATCTCGCGGGCCGGGACATCCTCGACGCGGTGAAGACCTCCGTCGACCCCAAGGTCATCGACTGCCCGAGCCCGCAGTCGGGCAAGGGAACCATCGACGCGGTGGCTCAGGACGGCATCCAGCTGCGGGCGAAGGCCCGCGTGACGGTCCGCACCAACATCGCCCGCCTCGTCGGCGGCGCCACCGAGGAGACGATCATCGCCCGCGTCGGCGAGGGCATCATCTCGACGATCGGCTCGGCCGGCAGCCACAAGGCGGTGCTCGAGAACCCCGACAAGATCTCGAAGACGGTGCTCGCCAAGGGCCTCGACTCGGGCACCGCGTTCGAGATCCTCTCGATCGACATCGCCGACGTCGACGTCGGCGAGAACATCGGCGCCCAGCTGCAGACCCATCAGGCCGAGGCGGACAAGAAGCGCTACCAGGCCGAGGCCGAGAAGCGTCGCGCCCTCGCCCTCGCTCAGGAGGCGGAGTTCCAGGCCGAGGCCCAGAAGAACCGGGCCATCGTCATCCTCGCCGAGGCGGAGGTGCCCAAGGCCATGGCCGAGGCCCTGCGAGGCGGCAACTTCGGCGTGATGGACTACTACCGCCTGCAGAACCTCGTGGCCGACACCGGCATGCGAAGCGCCATCGGCGGCCAGCGCCCCACCCAAGGCAACTCCTGACGGCGGTCCGCTGCGGCCCCATCGCGAGCCTCCCGTGCCGGTCCTGCATGTCCTCGTGCCGCACTTCAACGAGGCGTCCACGCTGAGGACCTGCCTCGGTCGGATTGCCGCCGCGGGTCTTCCGCCAGGGTGGTCGCGGCGGATCGTGGTGGTCGACGACCGCTCCATCGAGAGCGCCTGGGCGGAGGCCGCCCGAGCCGTGGACGCAGTGCGTTCGGCGGACCTTCGGATCGATCTGCTTCGCCACGACCGCAACCGCGGCAAGGGCGCCGCGGTCAGGACCGGTCTGGCCGTGATCGAAGCCGACGCCGGCGACGCCGACGCGGTGGTCCTGCAGGATGCCGACCTCGAGTACGACCCCGCCGACCATCGACGGCTGCTTGCGGCCCACGAGGACGGCGCCGCGGCGGTGTTCGGCTCGCGATGGGCACGCCGCGGACCGGCCCTGCATCCGCTGCAGCGCCTCGGCAACCTGCTGCTGACGCGGATCAGCAACCGCCTCACCGGGCAGCGGCTCACCGACATGGAGTGCGGCCTCAAGCTCCTCTCGATGCCCGCGGTCCGACGGATCATGCCCGACCTCGACGAGGACGGCTTCGGCATCGAGCCGCAGATCGCCGCGGCCCTTTCCCGCCACGGGATCGAGATCGCCGAGGTGGCCGTCGACTATCGCCCCCGCGGCATCGCCGAAGGCAAGAAGATCCGTGCGCGGGACGGCCTCGACGCGATCCGGGTGATCCTGCGGGAGCGGCGACGCACCCGCGGCGCCTCGGGCGTCTCCGCGTGAGCTCCGACGGCGACGCTCCCCCGCCGCCGCTCGCCTCGGTGCGGCGGGAAGCCATGGGCGTTCGCCTCTTCCGGCCGCTGCGTCTCGGATCGCAGCTCGTCGGCTTCGCCGGCGGCCTCGCTCTCGTGGCCTGGTGCGCCCACGCCGCGTTCACCCAGGCGGACTGGAGCGTGCTTGCGGACGCCGATCCGAGCCTCGTCGGAGCGATCGTCGCCTGCAGCCTCGCGAGCATGCTCTGCAACGGCGCCATCTTCTGGCTCGCGGGCCGGCCGCTCGCCCGGATGGGCGGCCTGGAGATGCAGGGCGTCAACGCCTGCGCGAGCGTGCTCAACTACGCTCCGGTGCGTCTCGGCGCGATCGTGAGGATCGCCTATGCAGGACGGGTGTCCCGCATGCCCGTCGGGGCGATGGCCGCGTGGTTCACCTTCATCGGCGCCGGCGTCGCGGGCATCGCGATCCTCGGTGCCGCTTCGGCGTGGCTCACGCCGGGCGGCCTGCTCCCGACGATCCTCGCGTGGGTCGCTGCGGCGGCGATCTCGATCGCCCTCCTCGCGAGGATCGCCCGCCGCGTCTCGTGGGCCCGGGTGCGGTCGCTCCGCTCGACGGTCGACGACCCTGCGGCGCTCTGGGGCACCGCCGCCCTCCGCATGCTCGACCAGGCCGCATGGGCCGGACGCATGTGGGCGGCGGCGAGCCTGCTGGGCCTCTCGCTCGATCCCACGCAGGCGCTCCTGCTCGCGACCGTCGCGATCCTCGTCAGCCTCAATCCGCTCGGGCGATTCGGCTACCGCGAAGCCGCGGTCGCATGGCTCGCCTCGACGCTTGCGACCGGGGAGCTCGACCCCGCCGGCATCGAGGCGGCATTCTTCCAGCTCGCGATCATCGAATCGGTGGGCGAGGCGATCGTGCTGATCCCGCTCGGCTCCATCGCCTCGGCGTGGTGCCTGAGGCGGCTGTTCGCACGCCCCGGCGGCCATCCCGACTGAATACGAAGTTTTTCGTCACGTTTGACCCATTACACGAAACCCTTCGTGTATGGTGTCCGTTCAACACCCTGTCCCTCGGGAGTCCCCATGACCGCCTCCGAACCGCCCCGACGCCCCACCGACGCCGAACTCGCGATCCTCGCGGTGATCTGGGAACGCGGCCAGGCCACCGTCCGCGAGGTCTTCGAGGAGCTCTCGCGGTCGCAGGACACCGGCTACACCACGGTGCTGAAGTTCATGCAGATCA
>CAZQUA010000021.1:0-19246 GCA_964596455.1 uncultured Isosphaeraceae bacterium | reverse complement strand
GGTCGCCAGCGTCGGACCGAAGCGTCTGCCCGCCCGCGCCGTCAAGCGTGATCGCCGAGGCGCCGAGCGTCAGGTTGCCCGAGGCGATCGCGTCGCCGCCGAGGGTCATCGCGTCGGTGGAGGTCGCCGTGAGCGAGCCGTTCGCCACGCCGATCGAGCCGGCGACGCCGAGGGTCGTCCCGGCGTCAAGCGTCAGGTCGCCGTCGGCCTTCGCCGCCGAGCCGAGCGAGATCGAACCGAGCGAGGTCATCGTCTGCGCGGCCCCGTCGTTGGTGAAGGACGCTTCGCCACCGATGTCGACGCTCGCGGCGGACACGTCGCCGCCGATCGCGAGATCGCCGCTCGCGACGAGATCGCCGATCTCCGCGCCCGCGGCCCCGATGTCGCCGCCCACCGAGGCGTTCGCGGCGTCGAGGGTCAGGCTCTCGCCGGCGCCGGTCACGCCGCCGGAGATCGTCACCGAGGTCGCCTGCTCGCCGATGGTCTGGCCTTCGAAGGTGGTCGCCCCCGCAAGGACCACCTCGCCGTCGATCGTGGCGGTGTCGGCGTTGATGGTGCCCGAGACCGTCAGCGTCGAGGCGGCGCCGGGCCCGGCATCGCCGTTCTGGAAGGAACCGATCGCGAGATCCCCCGTCTCGATCGAACCGAACTGCTCGATCGCGGCGCCCTGCAGCTGCACGCTGCCGCCCGCCGCGGCGAGGCTGCTGCCGGCCTGGTTGCGGATCGCCACCGCGTAGATGTCCGCGGCGCCCATGCGGATCCGGCCGCCCATGCCGGTCTCGATGCGGCCGCTGGCGCCCATCTCGATGCCGACGGATCCCGCCGGCGGATCGGCGCCGGGGGCGTCGATCCGCACGAACATCTGCGGATCCATCGAGTTGGGCAGCAGGGTCACGTCGCCGGTCGCGGCGACGAGGGTCACCACGCCGGCGTCGCCGACGCGGATCAGGCCGTTGTTGACGATCGAGCCGCCGAGCAGCGCCACCGCGGTGCTCGCGTCGATGGTGCCGCTGTTCTCGATCGTCCCCGAGAGGCCGGTGAAGGAGACGTCGCCCCCGCCCACCGCCGTCAGGAAGGCGTCGTTGCTCATGTTGCCGGCCGCCGCGTAGAGGCTGCCCACGTTGAGCACGGCGCCGTTGCCGATGGTGACGCCCGCGGGATTCACCAGGAAGACGTAGCCGCCCGTCGCCGTCAGGGTGCCGTTGATGAGGCTCGGGAAGTCGCCGGCGATCCGGTTCAGCACGTAGAAGAGCCCGCCGTCGAAGCCGAAGCTGACCTCGGCGCCGGCGGGGATGCCGAACTGGTCGAAGTTCAGGATCACGCTCTGCCCGTCGAGGGTGAACTGCCAGTTGCCGCCGCCGAGGTCGGTCCAGGTCGCCCCGTTGGGCGAGCCGGCATCGACCTGCGGATTGACGATCTGCGTGCCGCCGGCCTGCCCCATCGCGGCGGGCGCAGCGATGGCGGTCGCGAGGGCGACCGCGGCGGCGGGCGCGAGCCCGTTCGCGAAGGCGGCGAGGGTCCGGGCGAAGAGGCGGCAGGGCATGGCGAGCACTCCAGATTGAAGCGGCCGGCGGCAACGCGCCACGCGGGCGCGATGGGGCGGGAAGGTCCCCGCGGAATCCCGGACGGGACGCCCTAGAAGGAGAGCGTCCCCACGAAGTAGAGCTGCGAGGAGGGGATGGTGGTCCCCTGCACGTCCCGCAGCGGGAAGCCCCAGTCGAGGCGAAGGTCGAGGTTGCGGAGGACCTGCAGCTGCACGCCCACGCCCACGCCGATCAGCGTCGAGTCGAACTCGTAGCTCAGCGGGCGGCTGTTCGAGGTGTAGCCGAAGTCGACGAAGCCGCGGACGATCAGGTCCCAGTCGGTCGGGCCGTAGCCGTACTGCGGACGCAGGCGGAAGGGATCGCCGATGCCCATGATCGGCTCCGGCTTGGGATCGATCCCGAACAGCTGCGCGAGGTGCAGGCGGTACTCCGCGGTCGCGAGGTAGAGGTTGTCGCCGGAGACCTCCGACTGCGGATAGCCGCGGACGGTGTAGAGGCCGCCCGCGACGCCCATGAACTGCGGCACGAGGCGGTTGTCGAAGGCGTACTGCCCGCCGAAGCGGAAGTAGAGCTCGTGGGCGAGGGTCGCCTCCGGCAGGCTCTCCGCGGTGTGGAAGAACGGGTCGAGGTAGAAGGACTGCGCGAGGTTCCATCGCAGCAGCTGGAAGTCCTGGTCGGGGAAGAGCCGCCCGAGGCGGTTGAGCTGCGCCTGCGACTCGCTCGCCCCGAAGCCGAGGTCGAGGAAGACGCTCAGGTCGGTGTTGGCGTCGCGGGCGTTCCGCTGCGCCCGCAGGCCGACGTAGGGGATGAAGAAGTCCTCGTTGCCGTCCTGGCGGGTGATCCCGTTGGACACCTGGACGTTGGTCCAGTTGAAGCCGCCCACGAGATCGAGGAAGAACTTGCCGGACTGGAAGACGTTGGCGGAGAGCTCCGCCGCCGCGAAGGGGGACTCGCCCTCGAACCTCGCCCGCAGGAAGCCCACGTCCGAGGCGGTGTACTGGTACCAGCCGCCGAGGACCTTCCACCGCAGGCGGTCGGAGTCGCCCACGGGGGCGTCGAAGTAGGCGTTGACGAAGTTGCTGTCGCTGACGTTGTTGGTGAAGTACTCGACCGCGAGGATCTCGTCGTTGCCGAAGAGGTCGCTGTGCAGGAAGCCCACCCGGGTCACCCACTCGCCGGTCGCCTCGGTGCCGGTGTTGGAGACCTGCACGAAGGCGGTCCACGGCTTGTTCTCGGTGACGATGTAGTCGAGGCCGAGGGTCGAGGCGGACTCGATCGACCCCTCCTCCGCCGGCGGCGGCGGGGTCACCGCGGCGTCGACGCGGCGGTTGGGCTGCCGGCTCGCCCGATCGAGGTAGTCCGAGAGCGTCCGCGAGCGAAGCACCTGCCGCGTCGGGTCGTCGGGCTGGAAGGGCGATCGCTGCTTCACCCGATCGAAGCGGCGGATGGCCGGATCGACGCGGTCCTCGGGATCCACCCGCTCGCCCGCGGCGAGGGCCCGCAGATCCCCCACGATGCCCGGCACCACCTTGATGCGGAAGACCCCGTCGGGCCGCTCCATGATCTCGACGCCGCCGCGGCTCATGTCGAGCTGCCCGTCGGCCGCGTCGACGTAGACGCCCATGAGTCCGCCGCCCGCGACGGCGGAGGGGCTCTGCAGCGTCGCGAGGATCGCCTCCATCACCGTCTGCAGGCCGCCGATGCTGATCCGCTCCCCGGGGGGAAGCGGCAGATCGAGGCGGATCTCCTCGGCCTCGCGGGGATCGGCGCCGGGCAGGAAGTCGGTCAGGAAGGGCCCGTCCGGCCCCATCGCCCGATGCAGGCGCACCGTCGTGGCGGCGAGGACCTCGTCGCGGTCGGGCAGGTCGTACTCGCGAAGCGACCGCTCGCTCCAGACCGGGGCGTCGGAGAGCTCCCAGATCGGGCGGCCGTCGCCGCCGAGATAGACGATCTCGAACGCCGAGACCTCGACCGCCGGCGCCCCCTGCGGGCCCACGAAGGCGATCGCGATCTCGAGCACCCCCCGGCCGTCCCGCGACGACGCGGACGCGTCGACGGCGAGATCGAACCCGATCGCCGATCCGTCCTCGCCGCGGAAGACGAGCACCTGCTCGAGGGCCGCCTCGATCTCCATCGCGAGCGCCGGCAGCGACGCGGCGTCGATTCCGCCAAGCGCGAGGATGCTCGGCAGCGGCCGCCGCGTGGCGGCCCGTTCGTCGAAGATCGCGATGCCGCGGTCGTCGACCTCGTAGCCCACGAGCATCGCGGGCTGCTCGAGCGGCACCGCGGCCCCTCGGATCCGCTCGACGGCAAGCAGGAACCGCCGCACCGCCGCGGCCTGCGGGTCCTCGCCGCTCGCCTCCGGCGCGGAGGCGAGGAAGTCGCGGGCCCGAGTCGCGAGGGCGTCGGCGACGCTGCCGTAGGCGCCTTCGAAACCGTCGGGAAGCGACGCGGGCGAGAGCATCCGCCGCGAGGGATCGCCCTCGGCGGCGATGGCGGCGAAGGGTCCGAGGCGAACGAGCGGCAGCGGCGCGAGCAGGCCCGCGGGATCGCCGGGTTGCTCGCCCCGGTAGGCCTCGATCGCCGCCGCGATCGCCGCGGCGGTGGCGCGGGGATCCTCGATCGGCGGCAGGCCGACGGGGCGGACGTAGTCGATGCGGATCTCGTCGATCGGCACGACCTGCGGCGACGCGGGCGACGCGAGGGCGAGCGCCGCGAACGCGGCGCAGGACGCCCCCGCGAGGATCGGCACGCGGCGGACCGCGGCGGCGCCTTCGATCGGCGGGCCGATCTCCGGTCGTGGCGGTGTCGAAGACGGCGGTGTGGTCACGAGGGGCGGCTCCACTGTCCAACCGGGCCGGCCGCGGTTCCGCGGCCGGCTGCGCGAAGGCCGCCGCGAGGGTTCGCGGCGAAGGTGCGGCCGGCCGGACCCCCGAGGATGCCGCTTCGAGCGGGCGGCGGGCGAACCGTGGGCGGGGGGCGCGGGGGCGCCGGCGACCGGACCGGGGTGGATCGGCACGAACCCCCTGCGAACCCCTCAGATCCGGCGGATTCCCCGTCGCGAGACCGATAACGTGCGCGTCGCCCCTTCGCCCCCGTCCACGGCGATCGCGGGAAGACCGGTCAGTCGAGCTTGCGGATCCGCACGCCGCGGGAGGTCTCGAGTTCCTCGAAGTCCTCCCACTTGGACTCGCTGCGGACGCTGCCGTCGAGCATGAGCATCAGGCAGAGGTCGCCGGTGTAGCGGAAGTCGACCTCGACGAGGGGATCGTTGGGATCGGCCTCGCAGCCGAACGGCTCGCACTCGGGCCGGATCACCTCGCCCGCGAAGGAGTCGACGAGGTACATCGACGAGCTCGGGCCGCGGATCTGCGCGGTCGTGTACCACCTCGCGGCCTCGGCACCGACCGGGCGGGCGTCGAAGAAGCCGTTGGCCGCGAAGTAGCCCGGCTGCCCCTTCTCGTCCGCCTGGCTGCCGGTGCCGAAGGGAAAGGCGTCGGTGCCGCCGGAGGCACGGGTGTTCTCGGCGTCGGAGCGGAGGACGGTGCGGTAGTCCGGACGGGCGTTGAAGAACACCCGGTCCGGCGAGTCGAAGCGGTAGTCGTACTCGCCCTCGGCGTCGCCGAGGACGACCGGCCCGAGGCCGGCGTCGGTCCAGAGGATGTCCGACCAGGAGCCGAAGTTCTCCCGGCCCGTGGGCATGACCGTCCCCGGGGGAGAGGCCGTGCGGACCTTGCCGGGCAGGGGATTCTGGCGGTAGTCGAACGCCGCCGGCACGATGAACTCGCGGTTGTCGGTCGAGTAGCTCCGCATCCAGGTCCCGATCTGGCGCAGGTTGCCCTGGCTCCGCACGAAGTTCGCGTTGCTCCGAAGCAGGCCGAGGGCCGGCAGCAGGATGGCGAGCAGGATGACGATCACCCCGAAGACCGTCAGGATCTCGACGAGCGTGACGCCCCGGCGGCGGTGCTGATGCATGGGTCGCTCCGGCGGCCCCGGCAGTCGATGCCGACGGGGCGAACCCAAAGATACCCCGCCGCCGCCGCCGCGGTTGCGGGAGGCTCTGCGGGAACCCTCATGGGGCCTCGCCCTCGGCCTCTCGCCTGGCATCCCCCGGGGCATCCCCGGGGGCATCCGCGGTGGCATCCTCAGGGAGCCTCCTCGGGGGCCCGCCGCCTCGCCTCGATCTCGCTCGAGACGAACCGGATCTTGCCGCCCCGGTGGGGATCGATCCCGCCGCGGGTGAACCGGAGCGGGGCGCGGCCGGCGAGCCTCGCCTCGAGCGACCGCCGCACCGCCTCGATCGCCCCCGCCCCATCGCCGCCCGGCTGCGGGCGGACGCGGACCTCGATCGAGAAGTCGAGGGCCTGCCGCACCTCGAAGGCGGCGATGGCGTCGGCGTGGTCGTCGAAGATGGTGGTCCAGAACTCCCCCGCGATCGAGGTGCCGTCGGTGAGGTGGATGCGGTCGGAGATCCGCCCCCGCACCGGCCCGAGCAGCGGGAAGGGCCGCCCGCAGCTGCAGGCCTTCCCGAGCAGGCGGCCGCGGTCGCCGAGGCGATAGCGAAGCAGCGGGAAGGAGCGCGCGAGCATGTCCGTCACCACGAGGTCGCCCTCGCCGCCCGCCGCGACCGGCGCGGCGCCTTCGACGATCTCGACGTGCCGCAGGTCCGCGGCGACGTGCAGGCCCTCGTGGCGATCGCACTCCGCGGCGATGAGGTAGATCTCCACCGATCCGTACTGGTCGTGGACGGGGCAGGCGAAGGCCCGTTCGAGGCGGCGCCGCAGCGGCGCCGGCAGCGGCGCCGCGGTCGCCCAGACCGCCCGCAGCGAGGCAAGCGAGGCGCCTTCCCCCTCGAGGAACTCCGCAAAGGCGTCGAGGGCGCCGACGTAGCCGGTGAGGTAGCGGGGCCGGATCGACCGCAGGCGATCGAGGAACCTCGCCATCCGCGGGCGGTCCATCTCGGTCGCGGCGAGGTGGGCCCGGCGGGTGGGCCAGAGCGCCGCCGCCGCCGCGAGGCCTCGCAGGCCCCGCGGGGAGGTGCGGTAGAGATAGCCGCTCGGGTCGGAGGGATCGACGCCCCAGGCCGCCAGCATCCGCCAGGTCATCGCGCTCAGCGGCAGGCCGGTGTCGCCGTAGCAGGCCAGCGGCTCGCCGGTCGATCCGCCGGTGGCCACCTTCCGGAGGCGGCGGCGATCGGCATCGTCGGCGATCAGGCGCTCGCCCGCGGTGCGGATCTCCTCCTTCTCGAGGATCGGCAGGCGGGCGAAGTCGGCCTCGCTGCGGAGGTCGCCCGGCTCGAAGCCGATCCCGCGGAACCGCTCCCGGTAGAAGGGCACCTTCGCGGCGCAGTGCTCCACCAGAGCCACCCGGCGCCGCCACGAGAGCGCCGCGAGGGCCTCGGGCGAGAGGCGCTCCGCGGCCTCGAGCTCCCGCACGAACGCCCGCCCCCAGCGAAGGGCGTGGCGAGCCCTGAAGATCCGCCTCGCGAGGCCCATCGCCGCTTCGCTCTGGCTAGGACATGCTCATCGTCATGAGGAACTCGGCGTTGCTCTTGGTCTTGCTCAGGCGGCTCCGCAGGAGCTCCATCGCCTCGACCACGTTCATGTCCGAGACCACCTTGCGGAGGCGGGTGATGAGCTCGTGCTCCTTCGGGTCGAGCAGCAGCTCCTCGCGGCGGGTGCCGCTCGCGGCCACGTCGATCGCCGGCCAGATCCGCTTCTCGACGAGCTTGCGGTCGAGGTGCAGCTCGGCGTTGCCGGTGCCCTTGAACTCCTCGAAGATGACCTCGTCGGCGCGGCTGCCGGTGTCGACGAGCGCCGTGCCGAGGATCGTCAGGGAGCCGCCGTCCTCGATGTTGCGGGCGGAGCCGAAGAACTTCTTGGGCTTGATCAGCGCCGCGTTGTCCACGCCGCCGGAGCCGATCTTGCCGGAGGTCGGCATGGCGTTGTTGTAGCCGCGGGCGAGGCGGGTGATGGAGTCGAGCAGGATCACCACGTGGTCCCCGAACTCGACCATGCGGCGGGCCTTCTCCATGACGATCTCCGCCACCTGGATGTGCCGCGAGGCCTCCTCGTCGAAGGTGCTCGCCACCACCTCGACGCGGTCGGGGGTGTTGCGGCGGAAGTCCGTCACCTCCTCGGGACGCTCGTCGATGAGCAGCACGATCACGTGCACCTCGGGATGGTTGAGGGCGATGGCGTTGGTGATCTGCTGCAGGATCACCGTCTTGCCGGTGCGGGGCGGGGCGACGATGAGGGCCCGCTGCCCGAAGCCGAGGGGCGTGACCATGTCGATGACGCGGGTCTCGAGCTTCTCCGGCTTGCCGAGGATCTCGAGCTGGATCCGCCGGTTGGGATGCAGCGGCGTGAGGTTCTCGAAGGTCGGGAGGTCGTGGAGGACCTTGGGGTCGCGGCCGTTGACCGCCTCGACCCGCAGCAGCGCGAAGTAGGTCTCGGCCTCCTTGGGCGGGCGGATGAGGCCCTTCACCACCTGCCCGCGGCGAAGGCCGAAGCGGCGGATCTGCGTGGGCCCCACGTAGACGTCGTCGGGGCTCGGCAGGTAGCTGTACTCGGCGCTCCGCAGGAAGCCGTAGCCGTCGGGCATGATCTCGAGGGTGCCCTCGGCCATCATCAGGCCCTGCTTCTGGGCACGCGCCCGGAGGATCTCGAAGACGAGCTGCTGCTTCGGCAGCGAGACCGCCTCCTCGAGGCCCTCCTTGCGGGCGAGCTTGGCGAGGGCGTCGCCGCTCATCCGCTGCATCGACGCGAGATCGAGGTCGCCCTTCTTGGCGACCTCGTAGCGGCCCTTCGCCTCCTTCTCGAGCTCCGCGGCCTCGAGCTCGAGCTGCTCGTCGCTCGGCAGGGCGCCTGGCGGAAGCTGCATGACCGCGACCGCGGGGCCGCCGGACCCGAACCCTCCGCCGCCCTTGCGGCGACGACGGCGATTGCTCTTGCTGCTCATGGGATGCTGCCTTGCCTTCCTTCCTTCTCCCGGAGGCCGTCCGCCGCGGAGCCGCCCCTGCCGGGACGCTCGCATGGGATCGGACGCTCGGGTCTCTCGTGCTCTCGGGGGTCCTCGCCCGCCGTCGCCGGCGGGGCCGGTCTCGATGCGGCGGGCGGAGTGCGTGAAGCGTCTGGTGTTCCGATGGAGACGACGCGACGCGGCGTCGGCCCGCTCCCGCTGCCCGCTTCCGGCCGCCGCAGGATCCCTCGGCAGGGACTGACGCGGGCAGCGCCGCCGGCCGGCGCCTGCCGACCCAACGAGCGGCGATCCGCTGCGGCCTTCCAGCTCGGCCGTCTCGTTCGGCCTTCCAGTGAGGCCCTCTGCCTCGATCCTCTGGGTTGGCTCGACTTTCCGAGTCGACTTTCCGAGTCGACCTTCCGGGTCGATCTTCCGGGTCGATCTTCCGGCTCGGCCTCGCGGCGCGGCCTGGAAACCTCAGGTGCTGGATGGACGGATGCCGCGGCCGCCCCGAACCTTCTCGAGCATCGCGAGCACCCCCATCCGCAGCGATGCGAGATCCGCGTCGTTGCGGAGCACATGATCGGCCCTCGCCCGCTTGCGGTCAAGGGGCCACTGCGCCCGCTCCCGCCGCTCGAGTTCGGCCTCGTCCCAGCCCCGCGTGGCCCGAAGCCTCGCAAGGCGGATCTCCCGCGGGGCGTCGACGAACACCACGAGGTCGCACTCCCGGTCGAGGCCCGCCTCGAGCAGCAGCGGCGCGTCGATCACCCTCGCCGGCACCTCGCCGGCGGCGGCGAAGAGCGCCGCCCGCCGCCTCGCCACGAGCGGATGCAGCAGCGACTCGAGGCGATGGCGCTCCGCGGGATCGGCGAAGACGATCGCCGCCACCGCCCGGCGGTCCACCTCGCCGTCCGCCCCGATCGCCCGATCGCCCCACCAGGACCGCAGCGTCTCGCGGACCGGCGGTTCGGCGAGGGCCTCCCGCACCGCCGCATCGGCGTCGGCGACCACGCAGCCGGCCTCCCCGAGGATCCTCGCGACGGCGCTCTTGCCGGCGCCGATCGCGCCGGCGAGGCCGATCGTCGGCACGCGACGCGGCGCCGCCGCCGAGGCCTCATCCACCGGCGAGACCCTTGCGGGACCAGGTGGTGCCCGCGGGGCCGTCCTTGATCTCGATCCCCATCGCGAGCAGCTCGTCGCGGATCCGGTCGCTCTCGGCCCAGCGCTTCCCGCGGCGGGCCTCGGCGCGGGCCGCCAGCAGCGCCTCGACCTCGGCGGCGAGCGACGCATCGGCGCCGCCGGCGACCGGCGCGTTGCGGTCGAGCACCGCCAGCACCGAGTCCATCGCCCGAAGCGCCCGCCGCTCGCGGACCGGGCAGGCCCCTCCGCGAGGCGCCGCGGCGGCGCGGTTGAGCGACGCGAGCGCCGCGGCGACGTTGAGGTCGTCGCAGAGCCCCGCGGTGAACTCGCCCAGCGCCGCCTCGACCGGCCCCGCCGCCGCGGAGCCGTCCGCCTCCGCGGTGCCCGACGCCGCGGCGAGCTCGGCGTCGAGGCGGCACCAGCGGTCGATCTGCCGCTGGCAGTCCTGCAGGCCCTGCAGGGTGAAGTTCGCGTTGGCGCGGTAGTGGGTGCGGACGAGCTCGAGGCGGACCGCCGCGGGCGTGGCCCCCCGCTCGAAGAGCTGCCGGGCGGTGAAGAAGTTGCCGCGGCTCTTGCTCATCTTCGCCCCCTCGACGAGCAGGTGGCGGGTGTGGAACCAGAACCTCGCAAGCTCCGGCACCCCGTAGCCGCAGCAGCTCTGGGCGATCTCGCACTCGTGATGGGGGAAGACGTTGTCCTCGCCGCCGGAGTGCAGGTCGATCCGCGGGCCGAGCACCGCCTTCGCCATCGCCGAGCACTCGAGGTGCCAGCCGGGATAGCCCTCGCCCCACGGGCTCGGCCAGCGCATCAGATGGTGCGGGTCCGGCTTCCACAGCAGGAAGTCCGCGGGATGCCGCTTGAGCGACTGGTTCTCCGCGCTGACCCGCCCGCCCTCGCCCTCGCGGAGCGAATCGAGGCTGTTGCCGGAGAGGCGGCCGTAGGCGGGGAAGGAGCGGACGTCGAAGTACACCGCCCCGTCCGCGGCGGCGTAGGCGCAGCCGTTGGCGACGAGACGCTCCACGAGCTCGATCATCTGCGGCACGAACCGCGTGGGCCGGGGCATGAGCGACGGATCCGTCCGCGCCTCCTCGGCGACCTTGAGGCCGAGATGCCGGGCGTCCTCGAGGAAGCGGCCCGCGTAGAAGTCCGCGATCGCGAGGGGATCCCGCGGATCGATCTCGGCGCCGGCGGGCAGCGAGCCGTCCTTCTTCTGCTCGGCGAGGCGGCGGCCCGCGAGGGCCATCTTGTCCTCGCCGCCGCCGTCGGCGCGGCCGTCCTCGGTCATGTGCCCCACGTCGGTGACGTTCATCGCATGCCGCACGCGGTGCCCGAGCAGCTCGAGGGTCCGCCGCAGCAGGTCCGCGTTCAGGAAGGAGCGGAAGTTGCCCACGTGGGCGTCGTCGTAGACGGTGGGCCCGCAGGTGTAGAAGGTCACTTCCCCGCCGGGCCCGGCAAGCGGCTCGAAGGCCTCGATGCGTCGGGCGATGGTGTTGTGCAGTCGAAGGACGGGGCTCATCGCGGGCGTCTCCCCGCCCATCCTACGGACAACGCCCGCGGCGGCGCGGCTACCAGCGGACGCCGCGGATCGCCTCGAGGAGCGTGGCGGCGGCGCGGCCGTAGAGCCACTGCTTCGCGCTGGCGCTGCCCCATCCGCCGACGGCGGCCCCGAACCGCGACGCCGCGAGCGACACGAACTCGGCGTCGTCGAGGTGCCGCCGCCCGGTCGCGGCCTCGTGCGACGCCGGATCCACCCCGAGCAGGTGCCCGCCCATCGACCAGGCGGAGGCGCGGATCGCCGCGGACTCGCTGCCGTCGATCGGCACGAGCTCGGCGATCAGGATGTGCGAGTAGGCCTGCCACCACGCCAGTCCATCCGCCCCGCCCTCGGCGAGGGGCCCGACGAGGGTCTCGAGCAGCTCCGCCGGATCGATCGGGGCGCCGTCGTGGGCCTGCGGCACCGGCTCGACGAGGTCCCGCAGCACGCCGCCGATGAGGATGCTGTCGCCGGTGAGGCGGCGTCCGATCCGCTGGGCGTAGCGGCCGTCGAAGATGCGAGGCTCCGCCGCATCGATGGGGAGCCATCCGCCGCCGGGCGTGGGCTGGGCCCAGACGAACGCCTGCAGCTCGTCGCTTCGCCAACGCGCGTGGTAGTCGGAGGGATGCCCGCCGCCGCCGGTGAGCTGGTCCCGCACCAGCGGCAGCACCGGCCGATCGCCCGCGGCGATCGCGGCGATCCGGGCCGCGGCGCGGGCCCTCGCGGCCATGCTCGCCCGCAGCCACTCGCGGCTGCCGCGGTAGGCCCCGAGCTCCTTCGCGGTGGGATACGCCTCCGGCAGGAACCGCGGGTAGACGGTGGGCGAGACCCAATCGAGCGCGGCGACGAGGCTGGCCGCCCGCGCCGCATAGTGCTCGCACAGCCGCTCGAAGTAGGGCTCGCCGTCGGCCTCCGCCCGCAGCTCGAGATCGTGCCAGGTCGCGCGGTCCGCGGGGGTGCCGAAGGGCCCCTTGATGCCCGCCGCCGCCAACGCCTCCTCGTCGGGGCCGCCGGGGCCGCCGAGGAGGGAGTCGGGATAGGCCGGCATCGCGTACCAGGCGACCCGCAGCTGCGGATAGGCGGCCTGGATCGCCTGCACGGTGGCGATGCCGAGGGCCCGCTCGGGCGAGTCGGGGTCGGTCATCCGCACCCGCAGCGTCCCCTCGATGTCGAGCATCAGCCACGCCTCGGCGAAGGGCGTGAAGCCGGGCATGACGCGGCTGGCCCGCTCCCACTCCGGCAGCGCCGCATCGCCGTCCCGCAGCCACTCGACGAGCTTGGGGATGTTGATCGACCGCGGCGGGACGGTGAGGCTCCAGGGCTGGAACACGTTCCCGTTGACCCAGCCGTTGTAGATGACCGGCGAGTCGGTCTCGTTGACGATCTCGACCCGCACGCGGTCGCTCGGGGTGTAGAGCGCCGGATCGACCGCGGGGTAGGCGTAGACGATCTGCCCCGCCTGCCTCGCGACGTGCTTGGGGCGATTGGCGTAGACCATCCGCAGGGTCTCGATCCCCTCCTCGTCGAGCTCCGCCTGCCACGCCGCCCGCGCCGCGGGATCGGTGAGGCGCAGATGCGGCGGATCGGTCAGCAGGGCGATCGAGGGCGGCGGCGCGGGGCAGTCGCTCCAGGCCGAGAGCAACGCCGCAAGGTCGTTGCCGCCCACCGCGCCGTCCCCGTCGAGGTCCGCCGGGCAGGCGCCGCCCTTCGGGCAGGGGCCCCAGGAGGAGAGCATCGCCGCGAGGTCGTTGCCGCCGACCACCCGGTCGCCGTCGAGGTCCGCCGGGCAGTCGCCGCCGGCCCCCGCCGCCGTCGCAAGCGCCGCGACCGCCGCGACCGCCGCCGTCAGCGAGGACCGCCAGCGGCGCACGGGACCGACTTGCCTCTGGACCACCTTCTCGACTCGCATCGTCTCGTCCAATCCGCCGCCCGCGGCGGATCGCCGCAGGCCTGCAAAGGAAGAGCGTAGATCCGAAGCCGAGCGAACCAAGGCGGGAACGCCGATTTCGAGAGCGACGGCGACCGTTTCGCGGCGATCACCCCAGTCCCGCCCGCACAGGCGGCACCGTCGGCGGGGCGACGCCGATAACCGCCTCGCCGCTCACCGCCTGCCGCAGGCCCTTCGGCGGCTGCCGCCGTCGCGGCCACGGGCGGCTCTATGCTCCCTCGCCCGCCCCCTTCCCCCCGCTGGAGCGCCGGTCCCGCATGCGGATCTCGATCGTGCTCGGCCCCTTCAAGCCCCCGCCGCCGGCTCCGAGCGGCGCGGTCGAGAAGGTCTGGTGGAGCCTCGCCGAGGCGTTCGCTGCCCGCGGCCACGCGGTGACGGTGGTGGGGCCGGACCACCCCGACCTTCCTCGGGACGAGGGATGGGGCGGGGTCGCCTTCCGACGGATGCCGCTGCGGGACCGCCATCGCCTGCTCGCGGTCGACCTCCTGCGGGACCTGCTCTGGTCGCGGAAGGTCCGAGGGCGGCTGCCCGAGAGCGACGCCACGATCACCAACTGCCTCTTCCTGCCCTCGCTGCTGCGGCGGGGCACGCCGCTGCGGCGGCGGATCGGCCTGCTCGAGGCGCACGTGCAGCGGTTCCCGAAGGGGCAGATGCGGCTCTATCGCGGCGTGGACCGGATCTCCACCGTCTCGCCGGCGGTCGCCGAGGCGATCGCCTCGCAGTGCCCGCCGCTTGCCGACCGCATCCGGGTGGTGCCCAATCCCGTCGACCTGCGGATCTTCCGCCCCGCCGAGATCCCGCCGGCGGCGGCCTCGGCGGACGCCCGCCTTCGCATCCTCTATACGGGCAGGATCCATCCCGAGAAGGGCCTGCACCTGCTCGTCGCGGCGGCGGCGTCGCTTGCGGCGGAGGGGCGGCGGCTCTCGCTGCGACTCGTCGGTCCCTTCGCGGCGGAGGCGGGGGGCGGGGGCGAGGCCTACCGCCGACGCCTCGAGTCGCTTGCCGCGGGCATGCCGCTCGAGATCCCCGGCCCGCTTGCCGAGCCGTCCCGCCTCGCCGAGGCGATCCGCGGCTGCGACCTCTACTGCTATCCCTCGACCGCGGCGAAGGGCGAGGCGCTGCCGGTGGCGCCGCTCGAGGCGATGGCCTGCGGCCGGGCGCCGATCGTCTTCGACCTGCCGCAGTACCGCGGTTGCCTCGCCGCCGGCCGGGACGCCACCATCGTCCCCCGAGGCGGACGCGAGGAGACTTCGCTTCGCGAGGCCATCCGCCGCCTCGGTGCCACCATTCCCTCGCTGGTGATCCTGGGCCACGAGGCCCCGCTTCGGGCGACGCTCGACGCCGCCGCGGCCCGCGGGGCGGCCCGGTTCGGGGTCGAGGCGATCGCCGAGGCGCATCTGGCCGATCTCTCCCGGTCGATCGCCTCGCTTCGAGGAGCCCCTTCGCCATGATGCCGCGGGCCCGCGACCGCCTCCAGCCCCGCAATCCCTCCCAGCAGCAGGCCGGCCGCAGCCCCTGGCCGCGTCGCGAGCGCCTCGCGATGGCGCTCTTCCAGGCGGCGTGGCTGCTGCTGTGCCGCTGGAACCCCCAGCCGCTCAACCGCTGGCGGCTGCTGGTGCTGCGGGCCTTCGGCTGCCGGATCTCGGGTCGGCCCCGCATCGCCGCGAGCTGCCGCATCTGGCTTCCGTGGCGGCTCGAGCTCGCCGACGAGGCCTGCCTCGGCGCCCGCGTGGAGGTCTACAACCTCGGCGGCTGCGTGCTGGGGGCCCGCTGCACCGTGGCGCAGGAGAGCTACCTCTGCGGCGGCTCCCACGACCTCTCCACGCGGGCCCTGCAACTGACGGTGGCCCCGGTGGAGATCGGCGCCGACGCCTTCATCGGGGCGAGGGCGTTCCTGATGCCGGGGGTCTCGATCGGCGAGGGCGCCGTCGTCGGCGCCGCAAGCGTGGTGGTCGACCACGTGCCGCCCTGGGCGATCGCCGCGGGCAATCCCGCCCGGGCCATCGGGTCCCGCCCCCGCCTGCCGGAGGCGTGAGGCCTCAGGCCCGCGCCGCCGCGGCCTCCCGCTGCCGCTGCTCGAGCTCGATGATCTTCAGGCGGATGTGGAAGAAGTAGATCCACTTCTGCATCGCGAAGACGAAGCCGGGCACCCCGTCGAGGAAGCCGCACTTGAGCAGGTAGGAGTCGAGGAAGTAGCCCGGGGCGAGCCACCACCGCCGCAGGGTGCGGTACTTCCACCGCTGGCGGCTCGTGAAGTGCCGCTGCGCGGCGCCGCCCTGCTCCTGCAGGCGCATGTAGCGGCGGGCCTCCCACGAGGAGTACTCGTTGTGCTTGGCGAGGTAGGAGGCGATCCCCTTGAAGTCGTCGTGGGCGATCGCCGCCGCGATGGTGCCGGTGGTGCCCGCGAGCACGGGATGCTCGTGCACCTCCATGTCGAGGCGGCTCCAGCGGTCCTCGTCGATCCGCTCGTACTCGCCGGCGCCCACGCGGATCAGGGCGAGCTTGGTGAAGGGCGTGCCGTGGCGGAGGTACCGCCCGAGGAAGTGGTTGTGGTAGGTGAGCCAGAGACCCGCGTGGTCGGTCGCGGCGACGGTGCGGGCGACCTCCTCGCAGAACGCCTCCGAGACGTACTCGTCCGCGTCGAGGAAGAGCACCCACTCGGTGTCGAAGCGGAGGTTCCGCAGCACCCAGTTGCGCTTCTTGGGGAAGTGGCCGTCCCAGCGGAACTCCACCACCTCCGCGCCATGCTCGGCGGCGATCGCCGCGGTGCGGTCGCGGCTTCCCGAGTCGACCACCACCACCCGGCGGAAGCGGCCGAGGCGGGAGAGGCAGCTCGGAAGGTTCCGCTCCTCGTTGAGCACCGGCACCACCACCGTGACCGGGATGTCCTGCGGCCGCGTCGGCAGCGGCGGGGGCGGGGGCGGCGAGGGCCGCCGCGAGCGGGCCTCCCGCATGTGCAGGGCGATCTGGAACTCGTAGGCGGAGATGAACAGGCTGAAGTGCAGGCCGGCCCGCCCGTCGAGGATCCCCAGTCGCCAGAGGTACATGTAGGCGAAGCGGAAGAGCCACGGCATCGGCAGCAGGCGGTAGAGGCGCTGCTTGAACCACCGCCGCCGCTGCAGGATGTTCCCGAAGAGCCGCGAGCTCAGGCCGGCGCCGTTGCGGGCCTCCTCGCGGGGCGGCCGCAGCAGCTCGCCGGCCTCCAGGGCCGCGTAGCGGTTGTGCTTGGCGATCGCGTGCTCGATGCCGCGGCGATCGTCGTGGATCATCGGCTCCTCGATGTAGCCCACCGGGCCGTCGACGACCATGTGCTCGTGCACGGCGCGGTCCTCGTAGCGGGCCCGGCCGCGGCGGAAGAGCCGCAGGTTCCAGCTCGGGAAGTAGCCGCAGCGGCGGATCGGCCGCCCGAGGAAGTGGAAGATCCGGTTGAGGTGGAAGCCGGCCTCGGGCACCTCCGCGGGGTCGCGGGAGACGATCGCCTCGATCCGCCGCCGCAGCGCCGGGGTCACCACCTCGTCGGCGTCGAGGATGAGGATCCACTCGCTCTCGAAGGGCAGGTGGTCGAGGCCCCAGTTCTTCTGCCGCGCGTAGCCCTCCCAGTCGTGGTGGACGAACGCCGCGCCGTGCTCCTCCGCGATCGCCGCGGTGCGGTCGGTGGAGCCGCTGTCGACGACGAAGACCCGGCGGACCCAGCCCGCGAGCGCCGCGAGGCAGTGCGGGAGGTTCAGCTCCTCGTCCTGGGTGATGATCATCACGTCGATCACGGGCGGGCCTCCTCCGCGAGGGACTCGAGCAGGCGACGCCACGCCTCGCAGCGGATCCGGCGGGCGTGGCGGAGGCGAAGGGCTTCCCGCCCCCGCCGCCCCTCCTCCTCCCGCAGCGGCGGCTCCTCGAGGCGCCGCCGCAGGGCCGCGGCGAGGCCCTCGGCGTCGCCCGCCGCGACCACCGCCCCGCAGGCCTCCTCGGCGATGGTCCGGGCGATCTCGCCCTGCGGCCCGCCGACGAGGATCGCCGGCTTCCCCGCCGCCATGATCCCGTAGAACTTGCTCGGCACCATGATCCCCTCGACGCCCGGGCGGATCGTCACGAGATGGAGGTCCGCCGCCGAGAGCAGCTCGCCGAGGCGCTCCCGCGGCTGGTAGGGCGCGAGGATGCAGTTGCGAAGCGATCCCTCGCGGACCCGCCGCTCCACCTCCGCCTTGCGCTTGCCGCCGCCCACGAAGGCGAAGCGGATCCGGTCCTCCTCGAGGAGCCTCGCCGCCGCGTCGAGGAAGGTCTCGACGTCGTGCCCGAGGCCGAAGTTGCCCGAGTACATGACGAGCATCCGCTCGCCGATCCCCCACTCCGCGCGGTAGCGGTTGCCCTCGCGGGGCGTGGGCGCGACCTCCTCCTCGTCGCTCCAGACGCCGATCGTGTGCAGGCGCTCCGCGGGCACGCCCTTGGCGAGCAGGCGGTCCCGCATGCAGCGGCCGAGGGCCACCACCGCGTCGGCGCGGCGGAGGCAGAAGCGGTCGATCCGCGCGGCGATCCCCGCGAGCGGATGGGACGCCCGCATCGCCCCGAAGGCGATCGGCGCGTCGGGATAGAGGTCCATCGACCACAGCACCACGCGGCCGCCCTTGAGGCCTCTCGCGAGCAGGCCCACGAGCACGATGAACGGCGGCGTGGTGAGGCAGACCAGGGCGTCCTGCCGCGGCAGGCGCAGCACCCGCCACGCCGCGGCGAGCCAGAAGAGGCCGAAGTCGATCGCCCTCGCGAGCAGTCCGGCCTTCCCGAAGAGGCTCGACCCCACCCGCTCGACCCGCACGCCCTCGAGCGTCTCCCGCCGCGGCAGCGCCGCCCCCCGCTCGCCGTAGACCGAACGCGAGGCGACCGCGGTCACCTCGTGGCCGGCGGCCACGAGATGCCGCGCGAGGTCGTGGGCATGCTGCGCGGTGGCGGCGTGGTCGGGCGCGTAGGCCTGGTTGAGCAGGAGGATCCGCACCGCCTCAGCGCCCGCCGCCGTGGGCCCGCCACCACGCGATGGTCCGCCGCAGGCCCTCCTCGAAGGGGACCTCCGCCCGCCAGCCGAGGCGTTCCCAGGCGCGGGACACGTCGAGGCAGCGCCGCGGCTGCCCGTCGGGGCGGCTCGGATCCCAGCGGATCTCGCCCTCGAAGCCGACGAGCCTCGCGATCAGGGCGACGAGGTCGCGGATGGCGATCTCCATGTTGGTGCCGAGGTTGATCGGCTCGGGCTCCTCCATCGTCTCGGCGGCGCGGAGGATCCCCTCGGCGGCGTCGTCGACGAACAGGAACTCGCGGCTCGCGGCGCCGGTGCCCCAGCACTCGATGAAGGGGCGTCCCTCCACGCGGGCGGCCTCGCACTTGCGGATCAGCGCCGGGATCACGTGGGAGGTCTCGAGGTCGAAGTTGTCCCGCGGCCCGTAGAGATTCACCGGCAGCAGGTAGGCGCTCGCGAGGCCGTGCTCGCGGCGGTAGCCGTCGAGCATCACCATCGCCGCCTTCTTGGCGATGCCGTAGGGGGCGTTGGTCTCCTCGGGGTAGCCGTCCCAGAGGTCCTCCTCGCGGAAGGGCACCGGGGCGAACTTCGGGTACGCGCAGATCGTGCCCACCTGCACGAACTTCCGGATGCCGTGGATGCGGGCGAGCTCGATCAGGTGCAGGCTCATCGCCATGTTGGCGAAGAAGTAGCGGCCGGGATGCCGCATGTTCGCGCCGATGCCCCCGACCTCCGCGGCGAGGTGCAGCACCACGTCGGGCCGCATCGCCTCGTACATCGCCGCGGCGCCGCCCTCGCGGACGAGGTCGAACTCCGCCCGCCGCGGCACGAGCACCTCGCCGGCGCCGCGGCGGCGGAGGCGCTCGACCACCGCCTGCCCGAGGAAGCCGGCGCCGCCGGTGACCACCGTCCGCAGGCCCGACCAGTCCCAGTTCCGTGCCGCCGCCATCGCCGCTCCGTGCCCTGCTCGGGCCGCCTTGCCGGCCTCCCCGTCGGGAGGCGATCTCGGGTCCAATATCGGCCTCCGCCGGGCCGGGACGCCGACGATACGCCTACTTTCCGGAGTCCTCCCGCCGCCCGGGGCGCGATCCTCCGCCCCTTCCCGCCGCCTCCCCCGCATG
>CAZQUA010000020.1:12675-19515 GCA_964596455.1 uncultured Isosphaeraceae bacterium | reverse complement strand
TCGGTGCGCTCGGCGGGCCCCCCGCAGGGGGGGGGGCAGGCCGGGCAGGGCGGCGTCGTCCCGCTGCGCGATCTCGCAACCGTGTGCACCGGCACCGCCTCCGACTCGCTTCGCTCGTCGGCTCCCCCGCACGCGGGGGAGCGGGCTCAGGACGCCTCGGCCCGCGGATGCGCCGAGTCGTAGGCGTTCCGGAGCCGCGCGTTGGACAGGTGCGTGTACACCTGGGTGCTCGAGAGCGACTGATGCCCGAGCAGCTCCTGCACCGACCGCAGGTCCGCGCCGTTCTCGAGCAGATGCGTCGCGAAGCTGTGGCGGATGGTGTGCGGGCTGATGTCGGGGTCGAGTCCCACCTCGGCGAGGTACTTGGAGACCTTGCGGCGCACCGAGCGGCTGCTCAGGCGGCCGCCATGCTTGTTCACGAAGAGCGACGCCTCCGGGGCGGCGCTGACGCCGGCGCGGGCGAGTTCGGCATCGAGGATGTCCAGGTACCGACGCAGCGCCGCGAGGGCGTGCGAGCCGAGCGGCACCAGGCGCTCGCGGCGGCCCTTGCCGCGGATCACGATCGCCTCGCTCGACTCGTCGAGGTCGCCCCGGTTGATGGCGACCACCTCGCTCACGCGGATGCCCGTCGAATAGAGGGTCTCGAGGATCGCACGGTCGCGGGCGCCGAGCAGCTCGCGGTCGTCCGGCGCCGAGAGCAGGCGCTCGATCTCCTCGACGCTGATCGCCTTCGGCAGGCGCTTGGACTGCTTCGGCGTGCGGATCAGGACCATCGGGTTGCTGCGGACGAAGCCCCGCCGCTCCGCCCACTTGTGGAAGGAGCGGAGCGTGGCGATCTTGCGGGCCATGGTGGCGGCGGAGTACTGCTGCTCGGCCATGCGGGCGAGGAAGCCCCGGATGACCTCCGCGTCCGCGGCCATGAACCGCCCGGTCAGGGTCGACATGAACTCGCTGCAGCGCTCCGGGCCGGCGTCGAGGGCGGCCTGCTCGGCGGCGGGATCGCTGTCGAGGCCGAACTCCGTCGAGAGGTACTCCGCGTACTGCCGGAGATCGAGGCCGTAGCAGCGGCTGGTGTAGGGACTGAAGTGGCGCTCGTCGATCAGGTAGGCGAGGAACCGATCGAGGAGGGGGAGGCTGTCCTTCATGGCTGCGGCCCTTCGCGTCGACGCCGATCGGCGCCGACGAACCTTCGGGAGGAGCCGGATGCGGCGTGGACGCCGGCCGGCTCCCTGCTCTCGCCCCTCCCTGCACCGGGACTCGCGGGTGCCGGCACACGCCGGCATCCCACCGCGAACAGACGTGCATCGGCGGTTCCGGCGGGCCGGTTGAGTCCGAAAGCGCCAGGCGACGATCGATTCACGGACGGTCCAATCACGCCAGATCGCCTCCAGCAGCGGGGCGGGACTCGGACGGAGGCGACCGCGGTGCCAGAGAGGCGACCGGCCGCCGACCGAACCAAGCCCCGCGGCACCCGCAAGTGCGGACGGGAAACGGATCCCGATCCCCTTCGAGTCCGCCGGTAGATCGGCCCTTCCGCCTCCGACGCTGCAGTGATCGGACCTCGACCGCGGGGGCCGGACCGAACGGCCCGCCTCCCGCCTCGCCGCGATCCCGCGACGCGGCGGTTGCCCCTACACTTGCGGTTCTCGCGATTGCGTAGCTCAGTTGGTAGAGCAAGCGACTTTTAATCGCTCGGTCCTGGGTTCGAGCCCCAGCGCAATCACTGGGCGGTGATGGGGATGGGTCCCGGTCCGACGCCCCCGCTCATGAGACGCCCGGCGACGACCCGGCGACGAAGGGAGATGCCACGAACGCCCCCGCCGCCATGATCCTCCACGCGGTCTGGTCCGCTCGCCGCCTGCATCTGTGGGCCGAGGAGCGTCCCGGCCGCGAGGCGAGTCCGCCTGCCGACGCCTCCCCTGCCGCCGTCGCCGCGGATGGTTCCCGGACCCACCCCTTCGCGGCAGCCGCGGAACGGATCGCCGCGGCGTTGCCGATCGTTCGCGGCGGCGAGGCCGACCCGCTTCCCACCGTGCTGCAGCTGCTGCTGCCCCACCGGGCCGACGGGACGCCCTGCCCCAGCGCCCGCCTGTTGGGACTGCTCGGCGAGGATCCGCCGGAGGAGCCGCTCGAACTCCGGGCGACCGCCGTGCCCGCGGTCGAGGTCGATCCCGCGGCGGCGGTGCCGCTGCTGCTTCGCCTCGAGCAGGAGATCCCGCCCGGACTCGTCGGCGGCCACGACCTCGGCATCTGGTTCGCCATCGCCCGCTTCGTCGCGGAGCGACTCGAGGCGCAGCGGGTCGTGCCGACCGTGGAGGCCGATGCCGGCGGCGGGTGCGAGAGCCGTTGGCGGGCCTGGATCGGCGACGCCGACGCCCATCGCCGCCTCGAACGGTTCGCCGCGGCGATGCCCGTCGCGGCGATCTGCGGCCTCGACGGCTCCGGCGACGCTCGCGAGGCCGTCTCGCAGGCGATCGACGCCTTCGTGGACGCGATCGTGCGGCAGACCCTGCTCGGCGAGAACTTCCCCGATTCGCTCGAGGATTGGGACGCCGGCGCCGACCTCCATGTCCGCTGGCTCTCGATGCTGCTCGGCCACGACGCCCGCTGCGAGCTTCCCGACGCGGCCCGCCTCGAACTGCCCCGCCGCGTGCGGGCGTGGCTGGGCCGTCTCGAGGAGCGGGCGAGCGGCTCGGCGTGGCGACTCCATCTGATGCTGCGGGAACCGGCTCGGGACGCCGACGCCCGCGGCGGCGGATGGGTGGCCGAGACCGGCCTGGTGCCCGCCGATCCCGCCGCCCACGACGACGCGGGCGAGGACGGGCGGCCGGTCCGCATCTCCGCCGCGGAGATCCTCGGAGGCAACGCGACCGCCCCCTTCGGATCCGCGGAGGATCTCGAGGAGACCCTGCTTCGCGAACTGGCGAGAGCCGGGCGGATCTGGCCTCGCCTCGAGGCGGCGATCCGCGCCGGCACGCCCGAGGCGGTTCCGCTCTCGACCGGCGAGAGCTACACCCTGCTCCGCGAGTACGCCCCGGTGCTCGAGGAGGCCGGCATCGCCGTCGAGACGCCGCGATGGTGGGGCCAGCCCACCAGCCGCCTCGGCATCCGCCTGCATCTCGCGCCCGACGAGGAGATCGCCGCGGACGCCGCGGGCCGGCGGGGCATCGACCGCACCGTCTCCTACCGATGGGAGCTGGTGCTCGGCGGCGATGCGGTCTCGATCGAGCACCTGCGGCGGATCGCCGCCGAGGGGGCGCCGCTGCTGCGGTTCGGCGACGGTTGGGCGGAGATCCGCCCCGAGGACCTGACCGCGGCCACCCGCCTGCTCGCGGGCGAGCTCGAGGGTCGCGCCACGCTTCGGGAGGCGATGCAGATGGCCTCCGGCCTCGACCCGCGGACCGCGGCGCTGGGCCTGCGGCCGGCGGGTCTCGAGACGAGCGGCTGGCTCTCGGAACTGTTCGCCCGCGATCCCGCCGAGCAGATCGAGCTGCTCGAGCCGCCCGCCTCCTTCCGGGGCGAACTTCGGCCCTACCAGCGGTCGGGCCTCTCCTGGCTGCAGTTCCTCGACCGCCTCGGCATGGGCGGCTGCCTCGCCGACGACATGGGCCTCGGCAAGACCATCCAGGTGATCGCCCTGCTGCAGCACGAGCGGGAGCGGGCCCTCGGCGGAGCCACGCCGCCGACGCTCGTGGTGAGCCCGATGAGCGTGGTGGGCAACTGGCAGCGGGAGCTCGCCCGCTTCGCACCGGAGCTTCGGGTCCATCGGCACCACGGCCTCGACCGTCCCGTCGGCGACCGCTTCCTCGCGATCGCTTCGGAGAGCGACGTGGTGCTCACCACCTACGGGCTCGTGGGGCGGGATCTCGATCTGCTCGGCCGGATCCGCTGGCGTCGGGTCGTCCTCGACGAGGCCCAGCACATCAAGAACCCTCCCACCAAGACCGCCGCGGCGATCCGCGCCCTCGAGTGCGACCATCGCGTGGCCCTCACCGGCACGCCCGTGGAGAACCGCCTCGGAGAGCTCTGGTCGATCCTCGAGTTCTGCTGCCCCGGCTATCTCGGGGCCAGCGCCGAGTTCCGGCGCCGCTTTGCGTTGCCGATCGAGCGGCACCGCGACCGCCACGCCGCCGAGCAGCTCCGCCAACTCGTCCGGCCCTTCGTGCTGCGGCGGCTCAAGACCGATCCCAAGGTGATCCACGACCTGCCGCCGCTCGTGCAGAGCCGCCAGCACGTCACCCTTTCGCCGGAGCAGACGAGCCTCTACGAGCAGAGCGTGGCCGGCATGCTCCGGAGCCTCGATCGGGCCGAGGGCATCCGCCGCCGCGGCCTGGTGCTCGCGGGCCTCGTCCGTCTCAAGCAGATCTGCAACCACCCCGCGCAGTTCCTCGGCGAGGAGCTCCCGGAGTCGACCTCGGTGGCGGCCTTCGCCGGCCGCTCCGGCAAGGCTTCCCGCCTGCTGGAGATGCTCGAGGAGATGCTCGCCGCGGGCGACCGCATGCTGCTGTTCACCCAGTACCGGCAGATGGGGCACCTGCTGGCGGCGATGCTGCGGCGGCAGTTCGACCTCGAGCCGCTCTTCCTGCACGGGGGCACGCCGGTGGCCCGGCGGGAGCAGATGGTCGATCGCTTCCAGTCGAACGATCCCCGCAGCCCCGTCTTCATCCTGTCGCTTCGCGCCGGCGGCGTCGGCCTGAACCTCACCTCGGCGACCCAGGTCATCCACTACGACCGCTGGTGGAACCCCGCGGTCGAGAACCAGGCCACCGACCGGGCGTTCCGCATCGGGCAGACCCGCACGGTGCACGTGCACAAGATGGTCGCGGCGGGCACCCTCGAGGAGCGGATCGACCAGATGATCGAGCAGAAGATCCAGCTCGCCGAGCAGGTGGTGGGCTCGGGCGAGGCGTGGTTGACGGAACTCTCCACGGGCCAGCTGCAGGATCTGCTGCAGCTCCGGCACGCGGCCTTCGAGGATCGCGTGCCCCAGGCCGAGGAGATCGGCGCATGATCGCTCCCGAGGAGATCGTCCGCGAACCGGGCGGCCGACTTCGCACCGAGGCCGCCGGCGGCCCTTGGGCGGATCACGCATCGGCCTGGCTGCAGTGGCTCGCCGCGGAGGCGAGCGTCGAGGAGCGGACCGAGGGCCTGCAGGCCGCCCGGGGCGGGCTGGTGGACGCCATCGAGTTCGCCGGCGGAATCTGCACCGCGACGGTTCGGGAGAAGGGCACCCGGCCCGCGAGGGTGCGGATCGTCGCCCCGCAGCTCGAGGCCGCCGCGATCGAGCGACTCGCCGCCGGCCTCGCTGCGGACCGCGCCGCCGCCTCGGAGCTGCTGGTGGGCACCCTGCCCCCCGCTGCGGAAGACCTGCTCGCCCGAGAGGGATCCTCGCTTCGGCCGGGCGCCGATGCGGGATGGTCCGCCGCCTGCAACTGCGGCCGGCCGCATCCCTGCCGGCACCTCGTTGCGGTCGCGTTCCTGCTGCAGGAGCGATTCAGCGACGACCCCTGGCGGCTTCCCGCCCTTCGCGGACTCCGCCGGCAGGATCTCGAGGAGCGGGTGCGGATCGCCCGCCGCAGCGAAGCCGTGACGGCCTCCGGCGGCGATGGCAATCGCCTCGCCGAGGGCTCCTTCCTCGAGATCTCCCCCACCGATTTCTGGCGGCCGGGGCCGGATCTCTCAAGAGCCGAGCAGGAGGAGCCGCAACCGCATCCGCCGCTCGCGCTGCTGCGGCGGCTCGGCCCATCGACGATCGAGGGACGCTTCCCGCTCGTGGGCCTGCTCGCGAGCGCCTACGAGGTCATCGCCGCACGCGGCCGGGAACTTGGGCAGGCCGGCGACCTGGCCGAACCGCAGCGGGAGCAGGGCTCGGACGAGACGATCGAGACGGACGAGACCGTCGATCGCAACGGCCTCGCGGCCGAGACCGAGTAGCGGGTCGCGGCCGCTCGCGGCCGACCTGCTCGGCTGCTCGGCTACGCACCTGCTCACCTACTCGCGTACTCGCCGGCTCGCCTACTCGCGGCGCCAACTTCCGGCGATGCCGCCCGCGGTGGCATCCTCGCTGCCCGCGAGCAGGTCGAGCACGAGGGTGCCGTCGAGTTCGAACCGCTGGCGGTACTCGAGTCGCCCCTCGGAGGTGCCGCCGGCGCCCATCGCATCGGGCGTGACCACCAGCAGGTCCCGATCGATGGCATGGGTGCCGGTCCGCACGACGATGTTGCCGTCGCCCTCGAACATCTCGAACCGCCCGTCGGGATGGACCCGCATCCGCAGGCGGGACTCGCCCTCGCCCCGCCGCCACGCCCCCACGAGCGGCGACCAATCGGGATAGGACTGCTCCCGCAGGACCCAGGCATCGCCGGCCTTCACCCAATCGTGGGCCACCCGCTGCCGGAGCGAGACGCCGCCATCGAGGATCTCGACCTCGCAGATCGTGCGGATGCGGCCGGGCCGGCTCGACACGAGTTCCGGCGTGCCGAAGCGGACCGTCTCCCGCCACTGGCCGTCCCGGAGGGCCGACACGAGGGCATCCTTCCGTGAGAAGCCCAACAGCGACACCGTCTGGATCGACGCCCGGTCGTCGAGCAGCGAGGCGTACCGATCGGCCTCCCGCGCGTTGATGGCGTCCTGCAACGCCGCGAGGCGATCGAGGATCTCCGCCGGGACCGGTTCCGCGGCCGCGGTCGCGGTCTCCGGCTCGTTCGAGGTCTCGCCGCAGCCGCCAAGCAGGGCCGCAAGGACCGCCACCGGACCGAGTCGCCACCCCCAGCGGCGGCGGGCGATCCCTCGGAACCCACTTCTTTGATCAAGTTCACACTTCGACACGGCGCCCTCCAA
>CAZQUA010000020.1:4548-12575 GCA_964596455.1 uncultured Isosphaeraceae bacterium | reverse complement strand
GAGCCCGTGGCGAACCGGCGTGCTCAGGGCGATCCGTTCGCCGAGGGAGTCGCAAGCAGGGCATCGACCGCCGCCCGGAGCTGCCGGTCGAAGCCGGCGGACTCGTCCTCGGGGGTCTGGGGCACGAGCAGATCGGGCACCGCGCCGTGGTTCTCCATGTCGGTGCCGTCGGGCAGGTACCAGCCTCGGAAGGGGATCCGGATGGTGCTGCCATCGACGAGGCGATGGCTCCCGGTGGAGATGACGCCGCCGTAGGTGGGCATGCCCACGAGCGGGCCGCGTCGCAGCGTCTTGAAGGCGTGGGAGAGGATCTCCGCGTTGGAGAAGCTCTTCTCGTTGCACAGCATCGCCACGGGGCGGGTGTACCGCTGGATGAACAGGCGATCCTGCGGATAGGCGTCGGTGCGGTCGCGGGCGGCACCGCGGGGAATCGTGTAGGCGTGGGGTCGGACCATGATCGAGGCGAGCAGGCGGTCCGCGGTGGAGCCGCCGCCGTTGTTGCGGACGTCGATCAGCAGGCCCTCGCGTCCCTCGGCCGCCGCGAAGAGATCCCGCTCGAACTCCTCGAGGGAGCTCTGGTTCATGGCGCGGACATGGGTGTAGCCGAGCCGCCCTCCCGACCACTCCTCGACGAGGGCGGCGTTGCGGCGCTGCGTCTCCTCGTAGAGCAGATTGCGAAGCTCGCCCGCGGAGACGGGAACGAGCAGCGCCTCGAGCTCGATCTCGCCGTCGCCGGCGGGTGCGGGGCGGCGGATCGTGATCGCGGTCTCCCGGCCCACCCGCCCCGCGAGCCGCTGCTCGAGGGTGTCGCCGGGCTGCAGCGGCGAGAACTCGACCGCGACGATCCGGTCGCCGGCGAGCAGGGGCGTCGCGGTCCGCTCCGCAGGCGAGCCCGGCAGCACCTCGGCCACGCGGAAGCCGCCCTCCGCCGCCTCGAGCAGCGTGCCGATGCGGCCCTGCGGCAGGCTCGGCCCGCCGCCATCGCCCGCGACCCGCATGCCCAGGTGGGAGGCGTTCAGCTCGCCGAAGAGCCGGTTCACCACCCAGGCGAGTTCCGAGGGCGTGAACGCCTTCCCGGCAAGCTCGCGGTACGCCGCGGTCACCTCGGCCCAGTCGAGGCCCTTCTCCGATGGATCGATGTAGAAGGTGTCGCCGAGCACCCTCGCGGCCTCGTCGAAGCGGGCGAGGTTCCACGCCTGCCGATCGATCACCAGCTGCTCCGAGAGCGGCGCCGCCTTGGACGCCCCGCCGCCCACCGGCTGCAGGCGGGCCTGCCCGGAGGATCGAAGGACGAGGTTCTGCCCGTCGATCGAGACGCCGTCGATCGAGGCCGGGCCGGCGATCCGCTTGAGGTCGTCGCCGTCCCAGCGAACGGTGTAGATGCCCTCCGACTCCGTGCCGCCGCCGGCACCGGAGAAGGCGAGACGCTCGCCGCCGGAGACGAACTCGACGCCGCCCTCGCTGCCCCGCATCGAGGTCACCCGCCGCAGGCGGCGGTAGGCGTCGAGCAGGTCCTCCCGGGCGAACGCGGGCTTCACCGCGGCAGGCTCCGCGGGCGGCGGCTCCGACAGGTCGACCGGCTCGATCGGCTTCGCCTTGCGGGCCTCCTTGGCGTTCGCCTCGAAGCGGGCGGCGAGCTCTGCCGCCGGCAGTCGCTCCAACTCGGGATCGAGCAGCACCAGCCAGAGGTCGGTGTCGTCGCCCGTGCGGTCGGAGAGGAACGCGAGCGACCGCCCATCCGGCGAGAAGCGGGGACGACTGTCGACGCCGGGATGCCGGCTGACGTTGACCGGCGGCGACGAGCCATCCGCCGGCATCAGGAAGAGGTCGCGGTTGAAGTCGAGGTCGAAGCGGGCGACGGCGATCCAGCGGCCGTCGGGGCTCCACTCGAACTCGCTCGAGCGGTCCCAGCCCTCGAGCAGCGTGCGGATCTCGCCGCTTGCGAGATCGAGCACCGCGACGTCGCCGCCGCCCCGAAGCAGCAGCATCCGCCGGCCGTCCGGGGAGAGCCTCGGCCGCTCCGAAGCGATCCCGTCGTCGAGCACCGTGTCGACGGTGAAGGCGACCGCCTCCCGCCACCGCTTGGGGTCGAGCTCCGGCTTCGCGGGCCGCTTGCCATCCTTCGTCGGCGACTGCTTCCCGTTCGCCTCCTCCGCCGCATCCGGGCCCGCGTCGCCGTCGGCATCGGCGGTTGCCGCCTCCACGGGAGCGTCGGCCGGCGCCGGGGCGTCCGGCGCGGCGGCGGCCTCATCGGCCGGCGCCGCGGTGGCGTCGCGGTAGCGGTCGCGGATCTCGCTTCGGGTCCTCGCCACCGTGGCCACGCGGATCGAGGGCGTGCCGCCCTCGTCGCTCGAGAAGTAGAGGCGGACGCCGTCGGGACTCCACGCGAGGTCGGACTCGCGGGCGAGCGAGGTGGTGACCCGCCGTCCCACGCCCCGCTCGTCGATCGGCCGCACGTGCAGGTCGCCGAAGGCGATCATCGCCATCACCTCGCCATCGGGGGCGAGCGCGGCCTCGGCGACCTCGCGGGACACGTCCTGCAGGAAGGTCGCGGGCAGGGAGTCCTCCGCCGCGAAGAGCTCGATCGCCTCCGGCTCGGCATGGGGATCGGAGAGATCGAGGCGATGCAGGCGGTCCCACCGCGACAGCACCGCGGTGCCGCCGTCGGCGCTCACGTCGAAGTCGGTCACGTCCCGCTGCGTGAAGCGGGTCAGCGGCGTCGGCTCGCCCCGGCCGTCGAGGGGCAGCAGGAAGAGGTTGACGGTGTCGTCGGCGCGGTCGGAGAGGAAGGCGATCGAGTCGTCGCCGACCCAGCGGCTGCGGCCGTCGTTGCCGGCGCGGGCGGTCAGCTGGGTGAACGCGTCGCGGTCGCGATCGAACAGCCAGACCTCCCGCGAGTCCGAACCGCGGTAGTGGCGGCGGGTCCAGGAGGAGCCGCCGCGGGTGAAGGCGATCCGGCGGCCGTCGGGCGAACCGGCGGCCTCGCTTCCGAAGGCGTCGTGCAGGCGCTGCGGCGGTCCGCCCTCGAGGGGAATCGCGTAGGGGCGAGGCGACCGGAAGAGGTCGCCTTCGATCGCGGCGCTCGCCAGCACCGCGGGGCGTCCCTCGGCATCGGTGCCGAAGCCCTCGAGCGAAAGGGAGAGATCGGAGAAGCTCAGCTGCCGCAGGCCGCTTCCGTCGGGGCGGACGAGATGGATGTTGCGGAAGCCGTCGCGTTCGCTCTCGAAGGCGATCCAGTCCCCGTCGCGGCTCCACGCCGAAGCCAGCTCCTCTGCGGGATGGCTCGTCAGGCGGACCGCGACGCCTCCTTGCGAGGGGGCGATCCAGAGGTCGCCCCGCCACGAGAAGACGATCCGTTCGCCATCGGGACTGATGCTCGGGTGGCGAGGCAGGCCCACCGGCACGCCCGCTTCCGCCGCGGAAGGCGGCAGCGCGAGCACGCCAAAGACGCCGAGAAGCATCGCCAGGCGTCGTGCGGCGGCGAGTCGGGTCGCGGCGGGACGGTCGGTCTCGATCGAGGCGGCGTGCGGCATCGGGAGATCCTTCGGGATGTCGCGGACGGAGCGGACGCGGCGTGCGATGCCGCGAGGGCACCGCTCGCTGCGGTCGGGAGAGGGCGATGCGGCCCGGAAGGCGCGAGTGTACCCCTCGCGGGTGGCTCTTCCGGGGAATCGCACCCGCCGGCGGCCTGTGAAGAGAGGCAATCTCTGCGGGACGGAAGCGGGATTCTTGCGGGAAGCGCCCGCCTCTTCCCAAGTCGGGCATCGCCGCGGCCGATCAGCGGATGTTCGGGTTTCAGACGCCCCAAGGAAGGCACGCCATGCTTCGAGATCCCCACCGACGAATGCAGCAGGTCCGCAACATCCTCCGGGTGATGGAGGAGGCGGTCGATCTCGCCAAGCAGCGGCGCACCGGCTCGGACGAGGTCGAGGCCGTCGTGCCTGCAACGCCCGCCCCGCCGCCCGCGGCCGGGCCGACCCCCGCGACCCCCGCGTTCCCGCTGCCGCCCGCTGGGCCGCATGGCCGCGGACGCGACGTGCCTGGCCCCGAGGGCCTGCCGCGAGCCAAGGCCAAGCCGAAGGGGCTCGGAGGCGGCTATCCGCCGACCGACCAGGCCTCGTTCGGCCGCACCGGCTGAGGCCGCCGACACGCTCGCGGGACCTTTCTCGCACCGACGCGGAGACCTGCCGCGGCGGCGTTTGTTTGCGCGCGGTCCGAGACCGTCTCCGTCGAAACCCCGCCGGCACACGCCCGTACAATGGTCTCTTCACGATTTCGTCATCGATCGAGAGCCCTGCGTCCGTGCTGACCTTCCTCTCCCAGGCGATCCGCAACTTCCATCACGTGGGCTCGGTGTGGCCCTCGTCGCCCCTGCTCGCCAAGGCGCTGGCGCGTCCCATGCAGTCGATGGCGGGCCCCCGCCGGGTGCTCGAGGTGGGCGCCGGGGATGGCGCCGTCACCAAGGCGATTCTCGCGAGGCTCCGCCCGGGCGACCACTTCTCGATCGTGGAGATCAACCCCGCCTTCTGCCGCGACCTCGAAGCCCTCGCGGCCCGGCGACGCGCGGAGATCCCCGGCGTCTCCATCGAGGTGTGCTGCGGCCCCTTCGAGCAGCTGCCCCTCGAGGGGCCCTACGACTTCGTGATCTGCGGCCTGCCCTTCAACAACTTCTCGCCGGTGCTGATGCGGCAGATCTTCCGCCGCATGCTGCACCTGCTCTCCGACCGGGGCATCCTGACCTACTTCGAGTACGCGGGCGTGCGCCTGGTTCGGGGAAGCGTGACCCGCGGCAGCGACCGTCGCCGCCTCCGCCGGATCGAGGCGATCGGCCGCCTGCTGCGTCGCGACCTCGACGGCCGGAGACGGATCATCTTCGGCAACGTCCCGCCCGCGATGGCGATCAGCCTCCGCCGCACCGGCGAGGTCCCCCGCTTCCTTCGCAAGGCTCCACCGACGCCCGCCGCAACGGAGCAGGCGATGCCCCTCGAAGTCGAGGTCGCCTCGGAGCCCGCCGCCTCGGCCCGCTGAACGCCCTTCGCCCGAACCCGACCATCCGCCGGTCCCCGCCGGCACGAGCCCGCCCGAACCCGCCATGGCCCTCGTCAACGAGCACTTCTCCAAGCTGCCCGGCAACTATCTCTTTCCCGAGATCGAGCGACGCGTCGGCGAGCATCTCGCGGCGCACCCCGAGGCGAAGTCCCGCCTCATCCGCGGGGGCATCGGCGACGTGACCGAACCGCTGCCGCCCGCCTGCATCGCGGCGCTCCACGCGGCGGTGGACGACCTCGCCACCCGCGAGCGGTTCCGCGGCTACGGCCCCGCGACCGGGCACGCCTTCGTGCGGGAAGCGATCGTGGCCGCCGAGTACGCCCGCACTTCGATCGATCCTGCGGAGATCTTCCTCTCGGACGGCTCCAAGGGCGACGTCGGGCATGCCCTCGAGATCTTCGCCCCGGGCAACCGCGCCGCGATCGCCGACCCGGTGTATCCGGTCTACGTCGACACCAACGTGATGGACGGCCGGACCGGGCCGCTCGGGCCGGACGGCTTCTTCGAGGGCCTGATCCCGTTGCGGGCGAGGCCGGAGAACGGCTTCGTGCCGTCGATCCCCTCGGAGCGGGCGGACCTCTACTACCTCTGCTTCCCCAACAACCCCACCGGCGCCATGATCGACCGCGATCGCCTCGCCGCATGGGTCGAGCACGCCCTCGCGACCGATGCGGTGATCCTCTACGACGGCGCCTACGCCGACTACATCGGCGACCCCGCCCTGCCGCGGACGATCTACGAGATCCCCGGCGCCGAGCGGTGCGCCATGGAGTTCCGCAGCTTCTCGAAGAGCGCCGGCTTCACCGGCCTGCGGTGCGGCTGGACCGTCTGCCCCCGTGCACTGCAGGGGCGGACCGCCGCCGGGGATGCGGTGCCGCTGCATCCGATCTGGAGCCGCCGCTGGTCCACCCGCAGCAACGGCGTGAGCTGGCCGGTCCAGTGCGCCGCCGCCGCCGCCTGCTCGCCGCAGGGCCAATCGGAGATCCGCAGGCTCGTCGAGCTCTACCGCGGCAACGCCGCGATCCTCCGCCGGGCCTCGCTCGAGAGCGGCCTCGAGGCCTGGGGCGGCGAGCATGCGCCCTACGTCTGGGTGCGGTGCCCCGAAGGCCTCTCGAGTTGGGGGTTCTTCGACCGCCTGCTTCGCGAGGCCGCGATCGTGGTGACGCCCGGCAGCGGCTTCGGGCCTGGCGGCGAGGGCTTCATCCGGATCTCCGCCTTCAACACCCGCGAGCGGATCGAGTCCCTCGCGGAGCGGCTGGCGACGCTGGACCTCGGCGTCGCCCGCTGAGCCTCAACGGCCCCATCCGCGGGGCCGCGGCGGGCGCGGCGACGCCGGAGGCGGGCCGTTCGCGGCCTCGTCGCCCGCGGCGGCAGCGGAAGCGGACGACGCCGATGGCCGGAATCCCTCGGCGATCACGAACATCTCGACCGACTCCGCCCGGGAGGCGGGCGGCTTGAAGCCCTTCGCCCGAGCGAAGAGGCTCGTGGTGCGGCGAAGCAGCGGCGGATAGTCGCCGCCCTCGAAGACCTTGTAGACGAGGCTTCCGCCGGGGCGGAGCCATTCGCCGAGGCGGTCGAGCAGTTCGTTCACGAGACGCGCCGAGCGGGCCTGATCGCCGCTGGGATCGCCGGTGGTGTCCGGGGCCATGTCCGAGAGCACCAGATCGAAGGGGCGGCCTCCAAGTTGGGCGAGGCCCATCTCGCGGAGATCCGCCTCGACGAGCGTCACCCAGGCGGGCAGGCCCGCCGGATCGATCGCCTTGAGGTCCACCCCCACCACCCGCCCCTGCGGCCCGACCCGCTCCGCCGCGATCTGCAGCCACGATCCCGGCGCGGCGCCGCAGTCGAGCACGCTCGCCCCGCGGCGAAGCAGGCCCTTCCGCCGATCGATCTCGAGCAGCTTGAACGCGGCGCGGGAGCGGTAGCCCTTCGCCTTCGCCTCCCGGAACCAGTGGTCCTGGACCTCCCGCATCGGTGCAGGATAGGGAGCCCCGCCGCGGCCGAGCGGCAAGTCCTCAGCGGCCGGACAGGAACTCCCCGACGCCGATCGGATCGGGAACCACCGCGATGGCGATGTCGCCCTCGCTCGTGCGGATCAGCACGGGATTGTCGCCGCCGTTGAAGGAGGCCACCATGCGATCGCGGCGGTTCTCCGGATCGACCTTGACCCAGGTGCCCCGCTCGCACCGCTGCCGGATCTCGCCGCCCGTCGTCGCGAGATCGAAGCGGCCGGTCGACTCGGCGCGGATGCGGTACTCCACGCCGCCGTCGGTGTTCATGATCCGGATCGGCTCCCGCATCGGCCACGGGGTGGCGACGCGGACGTCGCCGTGGGAGGTGACGATGTCCACCGGCCCGCGGTTGCCGAGCACCGTCACGTCGCCGCGGGCGGTGCGGATGAAGACCCGATCGAGATCGGGCGTCTCGATCGAGACGTCCCCGGCGACGAGCAGGCTCTCCGGCGAGTCGCACTCGCTGCGGACGATCAGGATCTCCTCGCCGCTCTCGCCCCGCTCGAGGCTGACGAGGTAGTCGATCGACCGCATCGCCTCCGCCGCCTCCGCGTAGCGGCCGAAGCCGTGCGCGGCCCGCCGTTCCATCCAGACCCGCGTCTCGGTCAGGCGGGGGTTCGCCCGCACCGACACCGCGCCTCCGAACGACCGCACCTCGACGATGATCGGGCCGGCGGTGGCGACCTCGATCACGGCATCCCGCTCCCACCGCTCGCCTTGGCTGATGCGTCCGATATCCGTCATCGATCCGAGGACGAGGTCGTCGGGGGTCTCCCGCCCGTGGCACGCGGGAAGCGTCATCGCAAGGGCGACAGTCGGCAGCAGCAGGCGACGGGCGGGATGGCGGAGCATGGGGGCGAGTTCCAGCGGATGGTCGGGGATTCCTGGAAGAGGGTTCTATCGGCTCTCGCGGAGAGGCTTCTGCGGCAACCTGCCGCGAGGCGTCCCGTTGGCGGATACTGCCCT
>CAZQUA010000020.1:0-4448 GCA_964596455.1 uncultured Isosphaeraceae bacterium | reverse complement strand
CGACCTTCGCCGCCGCCCCCGCCGCCGCCCTGCTCGCCGCCCTGCTCGCAGGGGCGTCGCTGGCGTTCGCGGCCGACGATGCCGAGGGGCCGGATGCCTTCGCGGTCTCGCTCTCGCCGTCGATCCGGGAGTCGCTCCGCGGAGACGAGCGGGGCGGCGTGCTGCTGGTGCTGCTGCTCCCGGAGACCCGCAGCCCCGACGAGCGTCCCGCCGATGGCCCCTGGTGGGGCCGTCCCCATCCCTTCGCGTCCCGCACCATCGATCGCCTCGGCGATCTCGCAGCGAACGCCTCGCCGCTCGAACTCTCATCCGCCGACCCCGCGGTCCGCTTCTATCCGGCACCGCCGGAGACGCTCGAGGGGACCTACCGCATGCAGGCGGTGCTGCGGCCCTTCGCCGCCCTCCCCGCCGCCGCCGCTAGGGCGTCGGACGCGGCGGCACCGGCGGGCGAGATGCAGAGCGAGATCCGCCTCGAGGCGTTGGCGGCGGACGCGACCGAGCGGATCGAGTTGACGATCGATTCGATGCGTCCGTCCCGCGAGGGCGTTCCCGAGGACCTTCGAAGAAGCCGCCCCGATTCGCCGCCGGCGATGCTCGAGGTGTCGCGGCCGAGCCCCCGCCTTGCTGCGGAGGGCGCCTGGCCGCCGCGGCACCGCGCCTGGGTGGTCTTCCCACGCCGCTACCACGACCTCGATGCCCCGCGGCGGATCTGGCCGGCGGTCCTGGTGATCCCCAGCGGCGGCGACGGCGAAGCCGAGGCCCGCTCGCTCGCCGAGGCGATCGCCCTGCCCGCGGCCGCCTCCTCGATGCCGCAGGCGGTGTGGATCGTGCTCGATCCATCCTCGGCCTGGGGGCATCACGGCTTCGCCGACGGGCCGCGGCAGGGCTCCCGCGGCACCGCGCTCGTCGAGGAGTTCCTGCCTCATCTCGAGCGCCGCTTCCGGATCGATCCGAGGCGGGAGGCCCGCCTGCTCTGGGGGCATGGCCCCGGCGGCTGGTCGGCGCTGTGGCTGCTCGCCCAGCACGCGGACACCTTCGAGGCGGCCTTCGCGACGAGTCCCGAGGCGATCGACCATCGCGCCATCGCCGGCGTCGATCTCTCCGCGGCCTCCGCCTTCGACGACCCCGCGGGCGATCTCCGTCCCGCCTACCGCGAACCGATCGGCGCCGAGGGCGGGGTGATCCGTGCGACCGTCGCCCAGGAGGCCCGCATGGCGGATGCCGCCGATCCCTCCGGCCGCAGCGGCAACCGCTGGCATCGCCTCGCCGCAAGGATGAGTCCGCCCGGCGATCCGCCGACGCGTCCGCGGCCGCTGTTCGATCCGCGGGACGGCGTGATCGATCCCGAGGTCGCCGCCGCCTGGAGACGCTACGACCTCGCCGCCGCGACCGTCCGCGATCCGCAGCGACTCGTGCCGCTGTGGCGGCGGCGGGCGATGATCCTCTGCGGCGGCCGGGACGAGTTCCTCCACGACCTCGGGGTCCGTTCCTTCGCCGCGATGCTCGCGGAGGAGGCCGCCGCGGTCGGCGCCGGCCCGCCCGGGAACTCGATCGCCATCGTGCCCGAGGCCACCTTCGATTCGATCGTGCCCGCGGCCCGCTTCGGGATCTATCGGAGCATGATCGAACGCCTCCGCGCCGCAGGCCTGCACGACTGACCGCCGGTCCGCCCGGGCCGAACGGCTACGCTTGACTCTTCCCCTCGGCTTGCAGACGAGACCCTGGAGTTCCCATGCCCATGCTTCGCCATGCCGCGCCGTTCCTCGCCGTCCCGATCGCCATCGCCGCGATGGCGGCCACCGCCGCCGCCGCGGCCCCGCCCCGGACTTCGGTGACCGTCTACTCCTCGGCGGATCCGGCGGGCTTCGACCCGCAGCGGTTCGTCGCCCAGCAGCGCCGCGGGCAGGATCCGGCGTTCGCCTGGGGCGTGCCGGGCTTCGGCGTGGTGAAGACCGAGCGGACCATCGTGCTCGAGCCGGGCCGCAACGAGGTGAACATCACCGACGTCGCGGAGTTCATCGATCCCACCACGGTGGGGTTCCTCGATCTCACCGATCCCGCCACCACCGTCCTCGAGCAGGGCTTCCGCTTCGATCTCGTGAGCCCCGCGAAGCTGCTCGAGCGCTACCTCGACTCGGAGATCGTCGTGGTCCGCGAGGGGCCGCAGCGGATCGAGGAGATCCGCGGCACCCTCCTCTCGGCGAGCGCCGGGCAGCTGGTGCTCCGCAACGGCGACGGCGTGCGGATCGTCCCGCTCGAGGGCTCGCAGGTCGCGCTGCCTTCCCTTCCCGGCGGCCTCCTCACCAAGCCGGCGCTGGCCTGGAGCCTGCAGGCCGCCAGCGGCGGCGAGCATCGGGTGCGGGTGAGCTACCAGACCGGCGGCATGACCTGGCGGAGCGACTACAACCTGGTGCTCGGCGCCGACGAGACCACCGCCGACCTGAACGCCTGGGTGAGCCTGATGAACCTCTCCGGCATCGGCTTCGAGGAGGTCCGCCTCAAGCTCGTCGCCGGCGACGTGCAGCGGGTGCAGGCGAGGCGGCCGGCTCCGATGGCCCGCGGCATGGTCATGGCGATGGCGGACGCCGAGATGGGCTTCGAGCAGCAGTCCTTCTTCGAGTACCACCTCTACACGCTGCCGCGGCCGGCCACCCTGCCCGCCAACAGCACCCAGCAGCTCGCCCTCTTCCCGCCGGTCTCCGGGATCGCCGTGAGGAAGGAGCTGCTCTACGCCCCCACCTTGGCCTACGGCGACTTCGGCCGGCCCATGATCGAGGCGGACCTGGTGCCGGGCGACGCCCGCAAGGTCTCGGTGTTCCTGATCCTCCGCAACGCCGCGGACAACCGCCTCGGCATGCCCCTGCCCGCCGGCAAGGTCCGCGTGTCCAAGCAGGACCCCGCCGATGGCACCCTCGAGTTCATCGGCGAGGACCTGATCGGCCACACGCCCCGCAACGAGACGATCCGCCTCCGCCTTGGCGACTCCTTCGACGTGGTGGGCGAGCGGAAGGTGGTCGACTTCTCCGTCGACAACGCCCGCCGCTTCATGAGCGAGACGATCGAGATCGAGCTTCGCAACCAGAAGGCGGTGCCGCAGGAGGTGGTGGTGCGGGAGCGGCTCTACCGCTGGCGGAACGCGAAGGTCGTCGAGTCGACCCCGCCGCAGCGGAAGATCTCGGCGAACGAGCTCGAATGGACCCTCGACATCCCCGCCGAGGGCGTGGGCCGGGTGCGGTACCGCGTCGAGTACACCTGGTGACCGACCGGCGCCATCCTCCGCGGCCAGGCCGGCGGCGCCGCCGCTGATGCAGACCCTCGCCGAGATCAAGGCGCTGCTCGAGGCCCGCGGCCTTCGGCCCCGGCATCGCTTCGGCCAGAACTTCCTGATCGACCATGCCCACATCGCCCGCCTCGTCGAGGCCGCCGGCATCGGTCCGGGCGACCTTGTGCTCGAGGTCGGCCCCGGCACGGGCACCTTGACCGAGGCCCTGCTCGCCCGCGGCGCCGAGGTCGTCGCCTGCGAGATCGACCGGGACCTCTGCGGCCTGCTGCGGGAGCGGTTCGGCGGCCGGATCGACCTGCACGAGGGAGACTGCCTCGACGGCAAGCACGAACTGTCGGCGTCGCTGCTGACGCGGCTCGCCGGCCGGCCCTTCACGCTTGTCGCGAACCTTCCCTACTCGGCGGCTTCGCCGCTGCTGGCGAACCTTGCGGCGAGATCGGAGTGCCGCGGCTGCTTCGTGACCGTCCAGCGGGAAGTGGCGGCCCGCCTCGCGGCCTCGCCGGGAGAGGGCGACTACGGCCCGCTCTCGGTCGCGATCGGGGCCCGCTTCGACGTCCGCCGCCTCGCCGACCTTCCGCCGGGCTGCTTCTGGCCGCCGCCGAAGGTGACCAGCGCCATGGTCGCGATGCGGCCCCGCGAGTCGCCGCCGCTCTCGCCGCCGGAGCTGCCGGCGTTCGGGCGCTTCGTGCAGCAGGTCTTCGGCAAGCGTCGCAAGCAGCTCGGCACCATCCTCGGCCGCGACGCTGCGGCCCTCGCCGGCATCGATCCGCAGCGACGCCCGGAGTCGCTCACGATCGACGAGTGGGTCCGCCTGCATCGGAGTTGCGTCGGCTGAAGTCCGGCCCGCTCCCCCGCTCGCGGGGGAGCCGCCGAGCGAAGCGAGGCGGTGGGGGTGCCGGAGCACTCGGTTGCGCGTTGCCGTACCGCGTCCAACACGCAACCGTGAAGGACTTGCTCCCCCTCCGCCGGGCGAGCGGATCTCTACCGCGTTTCGCTGCAGACGAGGCCGCCTCGCGCGAAACACCAACCGCTCGCCGGCGGCTCCCCCAAGGCATTCGCCCTTGGGGGAGCGGACCGAGCGACGCGTCGCCGCAACGCAAGCACTGCGATGCCCTGCCCGGCCCGCTCCCCCGCTCGCGGGGGAGCCGCCGAGCGAAGCGAGGCG
>CAZQUA010000019.1:0-19731 GCA_964596455.1 uncultured Isosphaeraceae bacterium | reverse complement strand
GTCCGGGCGCAGCCCGAAACGCGGTCTTGAGCGAAGCTCCCCCAGCTGGACTCGAACCAGCAACCTGCCGGTTAACAGCCGGCCGCTCTACCATTGAGCTATAGGGGAATCGGAACGGGGAGGTAGCGTATCCGGCACGCCTGACCGGTCAAGAGGAGGAGATCGGCGAAGGAGCGGCCGGTCTTCCGAAAACCCGCGATCTTCAAGGAGAGAGCGGCCGTGCCGAGTGGACCAAGCGAGTCCTCCCCCGCCGCTAGGCTGCTCGGGCAGTTCGCAAGCCAGCCGCTTGGCGGTCAAGGCGACCACCCGGCGGAGCGACGCTCCCCCGTTCCGCGTCGCTCCAGTCCGCCCGCACTCCCCTGCCCAGCCATGGGAACTCTTCGAGCATGACGATCCAGTTCGGAGACCGCTGGCACCGACGCTTCCTCGAACTCAGCGAGGTGATCGCCGGCTGGAGCAAGGATCCCTCGCGGGGCGTCGGCGCGGTGATCGTCTCGCCGGCGAAGCAGGTCGTGGCCACCGGGTTCAACGGATTGCCGCGGGGCATCGAGGATCGGCCCGACCGCCTCGAGCGGCCCGCGAAGTACGAGCTCGTGGTCCACGCGGAGCTCAACGCGATCATCCAATGCGCCCGCAACGGCGTGTCGCCGCTCGGGTGCGGCCTCTACTCGTCCTTCTTTCCCTGCGTGGGCTGCGCCATCGCCATCGTGCAAGCCGGCATCGCGGCGGTGGTGACCTACCGGCCTTCGCGGGGCGACGAGCACTGGCTCGACTCGATCGAGAAGAGCCGCACCGTGCTCGCGGAGGCCGGCGTCGAGTTCCTCGAACTCGACCGCCTTGCGGCGGAGACCCCCCGCCCGCCCTCCTCCGAGCCGGGTCCGTCGGCAGGCCCCGGCCTTCGCGGCCCCCGCCGCTGAGGCGACCTCGCCCGTGCGTTCTGCCCTTGCGGATGACCGAGAACCGGGCCCGTCGGCGGGTCCGTCCGGCCCCGGAATGGCGTCCCCATGCCGCCCGGAGGGCCTTCGATCCCCGCCGCCGCCCCCCTGCCCCGGCCGCGGGCACGGGACGCCATTGCCTCACGACGCCGGCTCCGGTACATTCCCCGATTCGCCCCGAAGCGAGCAGAGACATGAAGGACCAGATCCACCCCACCTACTACCCCGAGGCCAAGGTCTTCTTCCGCGGCGAGCAGGTGATGACCGTTGGGGCGACCGTGCCGGAACTGCATGTCGAGGTGTGGTCCGGCTCGCACCCCTTCTTCACCGGCCAGAAGTCGTTCGTCGACACCACCGGCCGCGTGGAGCGGTTCCAGAAGAAGTTCGCCGGCGACTACTTCAACCGCGGCAAGAAGAAGTAGCGACAGCACGCGACCGGCCGACGCCGCGAGGCACGCCGCCCGCGATCCGCCGTCGCTGCGGCGTCCCCTCGGCGATCCTCCGCGCGAGCCGCTGCGCTCCCCACCGCCCGACGCGAGGGATCGACGCCCGATCGAGGCGATGCCTTCCGACGATGTTGGGGGCCGATCGGCGGACGATCCCTCGGCGATGCCGTTGCCGCTCCGTCCGCCCCGGCGCCGTGTGCGGGACCGGGAGCGAACGCCTGCCGCCCCTACCCTCCTCACGATGACGATCGAGGTCCACGAGAACCTTCGCCGCGCCCTCGATGCCATGGCGTCGCAGTTCGAGGAGATGGGATCGCAGCTGCTCGACCCGGAGATCGCCGCCGACCATCGGCGGGTGCAGGCGATCTCGATCAAGCGGGCGGCGATCGAGGATCTCGTGACCCGCTGGAGCCGGTTCGGAGCCCTCGAGCGGGCCATCGCCGAGGCGGAGCAGATCCTGCAGGAGGAGCCGGGGTCCGAACTCGCCTCGCTGGCGGCCGAGGAGCTCCCGGAGCTGCGTCGCCGCGGGGCGGCCCTCCTCGAGGAAGTGCAGCAGGAGTTCGTGACCGCCGAGGACGACGCGATCGCCGCGGTGATCCTCGAGATCCGCGCCGGCGTCGGCGGCGACGAGGCCGCGCTCTTCGCGGGCGATCTGCTCGAGATGTACCGACGCTTCGCGGATCGCCGCGGATGGCGGATCGAGCTGCTCGACGCGAGTCCCGGCGAGCACGGCGGCTTCAAGCAGGCGGTGCTCTCGCTGCGGGGACCCAAGGCCTTCGGCGATCTCGCCTTCGAGGCGGGCACCCATCAGGTGAAGCGGGTGCCCGCGACCGAGGCCCAGGGTCGCGTGCACACCTCGACCGCGACGGTCGCGGTGCTGCCCGAGCCGGAGGAGATCGAGGTCGACCTCGATCCGGCGGAGGTGAAGGAGTCGATCACGACCGCGCAGGGGCCCGGCGGGCAGAACGTGAACAAGGTCGCGACGGCGGTGCACCTGATCCATCAGCCCACCGGCATCGAGGTCCGCATGCAGGAGACCAAGAGCCAGCAGCAGAACCGCGAGCGGGCCTGGCAGCTGCTGCGGGCCCGCCTCTACGCGCGGCAGCAGGCCGAGGCCGCGGCGCGGCGGGCGGAGGCCCGAAGCGGCATGATCGGCTCGGCGAGCCGGGCCGAGAAGATCCGCACCTACCGCTTCAAGGAGAGCGTGGTGAACGACCATCGCCTCGGCGAGAGCTTCAACCTCGGCGAGGTGCTCTCGGGAGATCTCGCCCCGATCGTCACGGCCCTGCGGCGGATCGAGGTGGCGGAGCGGCTCGCGAGGCTCTGAGGCCGCCGGCGGCCGGGAACGCCGCTCGCGAGGACGCAGGGCGGCTCGACCCTGCGTCCCCGCTGCGGCGTTGGGAAGCGTTCAGGCGGCGGCGGCGGCGAGGGTCTCCGCCGCGTCGAGGAAGCCGTCGAGGTGGCGATCCGCGAAGAGCCGCACCGCGTGCTCGGTGGCCTCGGGGCCGCGGCCCCACATGCAGGCGCGGACCCGCGGATACTCGGGATCGAGATGGATCCGCAGGCGGTCCTCCACCACCAGCAGCTGCGGCAGCCGCACCGCGTGATGGGCGGTGGCGGCGTTGAGGCCCGGCTCCCCGATGGCGATCGCGGGCCGATGCATCAGCAGGCGATCGCTGAGGTACCACAGGTCGGTCACCACCAGCGGCAGCAGCTCCCGCTCGCCGCGGGCGGCGAGACGCTCGGCGACGATGCGGGCGAGCCAGGCCGCGAGGGGACGGTCGCCCACCTCGGCCCGCGGATGGGCGCCGACGACGACCGCGAGCAGCTGCTCGGTCCGCCACGGCCGGCCCGGAGGGACCTCGCGGCGGCATTGGGCAAGGATCTGCTCGGCGGGCTGGGGCAGCGGTGCCGGCAAGGCATCGGGCGAGAGGGCGTCCATGGCCGGGGGTGATCGGCGGGATCGGGCCTCACGGGGAAGCCGGTAACCAATGCGGACCTTGCCCGCCGCCGGCCATCCTCGGTTCAGTGGGGCAGCGGGAAGGCCCCGCAGAACTCGCGGATCTCGCCGCGGACGGCCTCCGCGACACCACCGTCGCCCTTGGCGAGCAGCACGCGGTCGAGCCACTCGGCCACCCGATCCATCTCCGCTTCCCGCAGGCCGCGGGTCGTCAGCGCCGGCGTGCCGAGGCGCAGGCCGCTCGTCACCATCGGCGGGCGCGGATCGTTGGGGATGCCGTTCTTGTTCACGATCATGCCCGCCTGCTCGAGCCACCGCTCCGCGTCGGCGCCGGTCAGCTCGGCGTCGCGGGCCCGCAGATCGACGAGCATCAGGTGGTTGTCGGTGCCGCCCGAGCAGAGGCGGTAGCCCCGCTCGGCGAGGGCGGCGGCAAGGGCCCTCGCGTTGCCCACGACCTGCCGCGAGTAGGCCGCGAACTCCGGACGCAGGGCCTCGCCGAAGGCCACCGCCTTCGCGGCGATCACATGCATGAGCGGCCCGCCCTGGCTTCCGGGGAAGACCTTGCGGTCGATCTTCTTCGCGATCTCCTCGTCGTTGCTGAGGATCAGTCCGCCGCGGGGCCCGCGGAGGGTCTTGTGGGTGGTGGTGGTCACCACATGGGCGTGCGGGAAGGGCGAGGGATGCACCCCGGCAGCGCAGAGGCCGGCGATGTGGGCGATGTCCGCGAGCAGCCAGGCGCCGGACTTCTCGGCGATCTCGCGGAAGCGGGCGAAGTCGATCGTCCGCGGATAGGCCGAGTAGCCGCAGATGATGACCTTGGGGCGATGTTCGAGGGCGAGGGCCTCGATGCGGTCGTAGTCGAGCCGCTCCGTCTGCGGATCGAGGTCGTAGTCGACGATCCGGTAGAAGGTCCCGGAGAAGTTGACCTTGAGGCCGTGGCTGAGGTGCCCGCCGGACTTGATGGGCAGGCTCAGCACGGTGTCGCCCGGGTTCATCAGCGCCATGAAGGCCGCGATGTTGGCGTTGGCGCCGCAGTGGGGCTGCACGTTCGCGAAGCCGCAGCCGAACAGGGCCTTCGCCCGCTCGCGGGCGAGATCCTCGACGGCATCGTGGTGCTCGCAACCGCCGTAGTACCGCTTGCCCGGATACCCCTCGGCGTACTTGTTGGTCATCCAGCTGCCGACGGCGTGCATCACCGCGGCGGAGACGTGGTTCTCGCTCGCGATCAGCTCGAGCGTGGTGGCCTGCCGCTCGGCCTCGGCGGCGAGGATCGCCTCGACCTCCGGGTCGGCCTGCCGCAGGCGGTCGAGCAGGCCCTGGGCGAGCGGGTCGAGGGAGAGGTCCGCGGCGTCGGGATGGGAAGCGGTCGGTCGCATGGGACGGATCCTAGTTCGCGCGGTTCGGACGCGGCCGCCGGCAGCGGCGACGGGGTCATCGGCCGCCGCCGGACCTCGCCGTGAAGCGCCGCCGTGCCGGTAGCATCCGCTCCGAGATCGAGCCGCGTCGCCGTCGCCCCGAGCGTGCCGGGCGGAGGCGGCGTCACCGCCAGCGAGGGAAGACCTCCGTGAACCGCCTTGCCAGCATGCCGAACCCGATGCCAAGCCCCCTGCCGAGGCCCTTCGCCGCCGCCCTGGCCGCGGCGGCCTGTCTTCTTGCCGTCCCGATCGCCGCGATCGCCGAACCGCCGGCGGACGCCGGCGATGCCGCCGTGCCGTTGCGCCTCGACGGCGGAACCGCCGACTGGAAGGGGCGAACGCCGACTGCGGAGGATCCCCGCGGCGACACCCTCGCCGGCCCCATCGACTTCGGCGGACTGTGGCTCGCGGAGACCCCGGACGCGTTGTGGGTGCTGCTCGAGGTCTCGCCGCAGGCGGTGAACCTGCAGTCGATGGCGGTCTCGGTCGAGGTGGCCGTCGACCTCGACGCCGATGCGAGAACGCCGACCGGCAAGGCCTGGGGCGGCAGCGAGGACGCCCCGCTGCTGACCGGCGCCGACTTGGTGATCCGCTTCTCCCCTGCGAGCGACGACCGCCGCGGACGGGGACGCGGCACCGCCGTCGAGTTCCTGCGGGATGGCGTGGCCATCGGCCGCCGCGACGCCGCCACCCTCTCTGCCGCGGCCGCGGGCATCGGGGCGGCGCCCTCCTACGCCTCGGAGCGGATCGAACTGCGTCTGCCCCGGGCGGTCCGCGGCGTGAATCGCAACGGCCTGCTCTTCGGCGACTCGCTGCAGATCGCGGCCCGCGCCGTCGACGGCCGCGGCCGCGAGATCGACGTCTTCCCGGCCGCGAGCCATGCCTTCTCGACCCGTGCGGCTGCCCCCCCGCGGCCGGAGAAGGGGCTGCTCAGCCCCAGCCCGGATGCGCTGCGGACGGTCTCGTGGAATCTCGAGAACGGCGGGCACCGGACCGACGCCGGCCCCTTCTCGGGGGTGCTGAAGGAACTCTCGCCTCGCCTGCTGCTGCTGCAGGAACTCTCCTCGGAGGACACCGCCGAGTCGCTTGCGAAGTGGCTCGACGCGCATGCCCCCGTGGAGCGAGGTTCGGCCGAGCCGTGGCGGGTGGTGGTCTCGGGCGGCCGGATCCCCGTGGCGGTCGCGTTCCGCGGGGCCATCGAAACGGTCCCCGGCCTCGATCCCGTGAAGCGGCCCTCCCCCGGCGGTCCTCGCGAGATGCGGGCGATCGGAGGCATCGTCGAGTTCGGCGGGCGGCGCCTGCTCGCGGTGTCGGTGCATCTCAAGTGCTGCGGCAACATCGGCAGCGGCGAGGACGCCACCCGCGAGGCGGAGGCGCAGGCGATCCGCGACGCGATCCGCGAGGCCATCGAGCGGAACGCCGGCGATCGTCCCATCGAGGGCCTCGTGATCGGCGGCGACTTCAATCTCGTCGGCAGTCGCGAGATCCTCTTCCTCGCCGGCGAGGGCATCGACTTCGACGGCAGCGATCTCGCCGAGGCCGACCTTCCATCGCTCGACGGCCTGTCGGTCGCGACCTGGGGGCGCGAGGCGAGCGAGTTCTTCCCCGGACAACTCGACTTCATGCTGTTCTCCGACGCCTCGCTCGCTTTGCGGAAGGGGCGGGTCGCCGATCCGGCTCTGCTGCTCCGTGGCGGCAAGGGCAATCCCTCGGACCACCTGCCGATCGTGGCGGACTTCGCGTGGAATCGGACGACGCCTTCGCCGTGAAGTCGCCGCGGTCGGCGGCAGCGCAACGGGACACCCTGACCGGGTTCCCCTCGAACGCTCGCGTCGCGACGGTGCCGACGCCGGTCGGGGCGTTCTGGATCGGATGCTGCAGGCGGGGCCGCCTCGTCGCGGGCTGGGACGCCCTGCTCCAACCGCCGCCCGATCTGGCGGCCCCGCCGGACGCGATCGTGCAAGCCGCCGCCGCGAGGCTCTCGGGTCCGTCCGGGGCGAGGTCTCGGATCGACCTTCCCGACGGCATGCTCCCCGAAGTCACGCCCTTCGAGGAGGCCTGCCGGAACGCGGCGCTCGCCATCCCGCCGGGAACGACGCTCACCTACGGCGCCGTGGCCCGAAGGATCGGCCGCCCCGGCGCCGCCCGGGCGGTCGGGCAGGCGATGCGGCGGAATCCCCTGCCGCTCTTCGTGCCCTGCCATCGGGTGGTGGCGGCGTCGGGGCTCGGCGGCTACGCCGGGGAGTCCCGACGCGGCGAACCGGGCCTTGCCATCAAGCGATTCCTGCTCGGGCTCGAGCGGTCGCCGCAGGGCGATCGAGGGGACGCGGCGACGATCGGGGAGGCTTCTGCGGAATCGCCTTGAATCCCGGACCCTGACCGTCCGATCCCCTACAGTCCTCCCCGTCCCGCGGGCGTCTGCGGGCGGCGGCGAGCGTCTCAATCGATTCGAGGAGCAGCAGGCATGAAGCTGACGATGGTGGGCACCGGCTACGTGGGTCTCGTGACCGGGGCGTGCTTTGCCGAGACCGGCAACGAGGTCACCTGCCTCGACACCGATGCCCGCAAGATCGAGATGCTCAAGCGGGGCGAGAGCCCCATCTACGAGCCCGGCCTCGAGGAGATGATCCTCCGCAACCACCGCGCCGGACGCCTCGCCTTCACCACCGACAAGGAGTCCGCCTACGAGGACGCCGAGGCGATCTTCATCTGCGTGGGCACCCCGAGCGACGAGGACGGCTCCGCGGACCTGAAGTACGTCCTGAAGGTCGCGGAGGACATCGCCGCGGCGCTCGAGCGCCGCGACCGCTCCCTGCCGGCGCCGATGGTCGTGGTCAAGTCGACGGTGCCCGTCGGCACGAGCCACAAGGTGCGGGACCTCATCCGCAGCCGCACCCGCACGCCCTTCCACATCGCCGACAACCCGGAGTTCCTCAAGGAAGGCGATGCCATCAACGACTTCATGAAGCCCGACCGCGTGGTCTGCGGCGTGGAGGACGACGCCGCCGGCGAGATGATGAAGGATCTCTACGAGCCGTTCGTGCGGCAGGGCAATCCGATCCTGCTGATGGACGTCCGCTCGGCGGAGATGGTCAAGTACGCCTCCAACGCCATGCTCGCCTGCAAGATCAGCTTCATCAACGAGATCGCCACGCTCTGCGAGCACTACGGGGCGAACATCACCGCGGTCCGCGAGGGCATGTGCGCCGATCGCCGCATCGGCAACCAGTTCCTGTATCCCGGCCTCGGCTACGGCGGCTCCTGCTTCCCCAAGGACACGCTTGCGGTGGTGTCGATGGGCCGCGAAGCCGGGTTCCCCTGCAAGCTGAACGAGGCGGTGCACCTCGTCAACCAGCAGCAGCGGCACCTCTTCTGGGACAAGATCGTCGGCGAGCTCGGCGAGGACCTCTCCGGGCGGACCCTCGCCTTCTGGGGCGTGGCCTTCAAGCCCCGCACCGACGACATCCGCGAGGCGCCGTCGGTCTCGCTGATGCAGCGGGCGATCGCCGCCGGCGCCTCGGTCCGGGCGTTCGATCCGGTGGCCCTCGAGAACCTCGCCCACGCCCTGCCCGCCGCGGCGAGGATCGAGGACATGTACGAGGTCCTCGACGGTGCCGATGCCCTGGTCATCTGCACGGAGTGGAACGAGTTCCGCATGCCGGACTTCGCGGAGGTCCGCCGCCGCCTCGCGGCCCCGCTGATCTTCGACGGACGCAACCTCTATCGCCGTCAGGCCATGGAGCAGCACGGCTTCTGCTACCTGTCGGTCGGACGGCCGCCGGTCCGTCCCGCGACCGCCGCGACGCCGCACTGATCGGCACGCGGAGCCTCGTCGAGGAATGTCCGAAAATTCCAGCGTTTTTCGGGTTCGGATGCCTTGGCGACCGAAGAACCCTCCGGTAACTTGCCTTGATCGCTCGACCACGGTGGTCGGCATCAGGCACGAAAGGATTCACTCCGATGGCCACGAAGGTTGCCAAGTCCCCCGCCAAGTCTTCCGGCAAGTTCCGCACCAAGTCCGAGATCTTCTCGGCGATCGCGGACCGCACCGAACTCACCCGCCGCCAGGTCTCGAGCGTCTTCGAGGCGCTGGGCCTCGAGATCAAGAAGGACATCGGCAAGAGGGCCGGCGGCAACGCCTTCAAGGTGCCCGGCCTGATGACCATCAAGATCATCAACAAGCCCGCCACCAAGGCTCGCAAGGGCATCAACCCCTTCACCGGCGAGCCGACCGTGTTCAAGGCGAAGCCCGCGAGCCGCAAGATCAAGATCGTCGCCATGAAGGGCCTGAAGGACCTCGTGGCCTGATCGAGCCGATCCTCATCGGTTGAAAAAGCCCCGCGAAAGCGGGGTTTTTTCATGCCCTCCGCCGCGGCGGCGATCTCAGCGGGGACCGGCGCCGAGGGCCCGCTGCAGGAAGGACCAGCGGATCCGCTGCATCGAGGGGCTCGCGATGCCGTGGGCGCTGTTGGGGAAGAACATCATCTCGAAGGGCAGGTCCCGCCCCTGCAGCGCCGCGGCCAGCTGCCACGCGTTGGCCGGATGCACGTTGTCGTCCACCATGCCGTGCACGAGCAGCAGGTCGCCCCGCAGGTTGCCGGCGAGCTCCACCGCGGAGGACTCGCGGTAGCCCTCGGGATTCTCCTGCGGGGTGCCCATGTAGCGCTCGGTGTAGATCGAGTCGTAGTTCCGCCAGTCGGTGACCGGCGCCCCGGCGAACCCGGCCCGGAAGAGGTCCGGGTGGCGAAGCAGGCCGAGCAGGGCCATGGTCCCGCCGTAGGAGAATCCGGCGATCCCCACCCGCTCGGGATCGAGGTAGGGACGAGCCTCGAGCAGCTGCCGGATCGCCGCGGCCTGATCGTCGAGGTCCACCACCCCGAGGCGGCGGTAGGTCGCGGCCTCGAAGGCCTTGCCGCGGCCGGGGGTCCCGCGGTTGTCGACCCGGACCACCACGAAGCCGAGCTCGCAGGAGGGATCCGCCGGCCGATAGCGGTTGGAGACGGTGTTCACCCGGGGGCCGCCGTAGACCTCGAGCAGCAGCGGCCACCGCCGCGAGGGGTCGAAGTTGGAGGGCTTGTGGATCGTGCCGAAGAGCGTGGTCTCGCCGTCGGCGGCCGCGGCGGCGAAGAGCTCCGGCGGCGGCAGGCCGAGGTCGTCGGCGATCCGCGACTCGCCCTCGGCGAGCACGGCGAGGCGTTCGCCCCGCTCCGAGAAGAGGACGGTCCGCGGCGGCTCCGCGAGCGACTGCTCCACGGCGACGAAGCTCGAGAGGTCCGGGGCGATGCGGAAGCCGCTGAAGTGGCGGTCGCCCGGCGTCAGCATCCGCTGATCCTGCCCGTCGAGCGAGACCCGGCAGAGCTGGGAGTCGAGGGGATGCTCGCCGCAGCGGGCGGTGAAGTGCAGCACGCCCCTCGCCTCGTCGACCTGCACGATCGACTCGACCGGGAACGCCCCCCGCGTCAGGACCGCGAGGCGACCCTGCTCGAGATCCCACAGTTCGAGATGGTTCCAGCCGCTCGACTCGCTCGACCAGATGAAGCGGCGGCCGTCCGCGAGGAACCGAAGCGTGGGATCGTGCCGCTGCCACGATTCCTGACGCTCCTCCAGCACCGTCCGGGACTCGCCGGTCCGCGGATCCGCGGCGACCAGCTCGAGGCGCCGCTGCGGCCGGTCGAGCCGCAGGAACAGCAGCTTCGACCCGTCGGGCGAGAACCGCACGCCGTAGATGTAGGCCTCGCCATCGCCGCCGACGTCGATCTCGACGAGGCGGCCGCTCGCCACCTCGAGCACGATCAGGCCCGCGACGGGATTGGGGTCGCCCGCCTTGGGATAGAACTCCGTCATCACCTCGGTGCGGAGGTCCGCGAGGCCCTTCAGCAGGTGATAGGGCGGCACCGCGGAGTCGTCGAAGCGGTAGAAGGCGAGCATCGAGGAGTCGGGGGACCACCACATCGCGGTGTCCTGGTCGAGCTCCTCGCCGTAGACCCACGAGGCCCGTCCGTACCGCACCAGCGGGGTGCCGTCGGTGGTCACCGCACGGGCCTCGCCGCCATCGGCGTCCGCAAGCCAGAGGTTGTGCTCGCGATGCTCCGCGACGAGGCGCCCGTCGGGCGAGGTCTCGCGATCGAGCTGCCGCCCTCGCGGTGCCCGCCGCCGTGGCGGATCCGACGATCCCCTCGACGCCGCGGGCGGCACCGCGTCGGCCGCGACCGCTTCGGCCCCTCCGCTCTCGAGGTCGACCTCGAACCACTCCCGCCCGCGGCGGAAGAAGACGCCCTCGCCATCGCCCTCGCCATCGCCATCGCCAGGCAAGGCGAAGCGGACCTCGGCGACCTCGCCGCCGCGGCCCATCTGCCGCATGCGGGCGCGGACGAGCTCGTAGCGATCGGCGCCGGGCAGACTGGAGAAGCCGTCCGCGGAGGCGGGTTCCGCGGCCGCCGTGCACACGATCCCGACGGCGAGCGCCGCCAGGCCGAGCCCGCCCGCCGCCACGCTCCCCCGCCGCGCGGCGAAGCCCGCCGCGGCGGCGGCGATCCGCGGACTCATCCGATCCTCGCCGCCTGCTGGAACGCCTGCAGGCGGCTGCGGATCGCCTCGACGCCGATCCGCCGCAGGCCGTCGAGCCCGAACGATTCGATCGTGAAGCTGGCGATCACCGTTCCCCAGGAGAGCGAGGTCTGGATCGCCGCGAAGTCGCTTCGCCCCGCCTCGGCGAGATGCCCCATGACGCCGCCGGCGAAGGTGTCGCCGGCTCCGGTGGGGTCGAGCACCTTCTCCGCCGTCGCCGGATAGGCCGGCACCGTGGCGATGCCGTCCCGATGGACGAGGACGGCGCCATGCTCGCCCTTCTTCACGATCGCGAAGGTCGGCCCGAGTTCGAGGATCGCCTTCGCCGCCGAGACCGCGTTGTCGATCTCGGTGAGCAGCGTCGCCTCGGAGTCGTTGAGGATCACGCCGTCGATCTCCTTGAACAGCTCGAGCAGATCGTGGCGGGCGATGTTGATCCAGAGGTCCATCGTGTCCGCGACCGCGAGGGTCCGCTGCGGGAACTGCTGCAGCAGGCTCCGCTGCACCGCGGGATGGGTGTTCGCGAGGAACACGAAGCGGCTGTCGCGGTACTCCGCGGGCACCGTGGGCGGGGCCTCCTCGAGCACGCCGAGCTCGGTGAACAGCGTCTCGCGGCGGTTGAGGTTCTCGAAGTAGCGGCCGCCCCAGGAGAAGGTCCGGCTCGACTCCCGCACCTCGAGGCCCTTCAGGCAGATGCCCGGGAAGCCTCCCAGGATCCGCCGATGCTCCTCGGGCCAGTCGCCGCCGACGGCGGCGACGAGGCGGACCGGCGAGAGGAAGCCCGCGGCTGCGGCGAAGTAGGCGGCGGAGCCGCCCGGCACGCCTTCGACCGCGGCGGTGGGCGTGTGGATCGTGTCCACCCCGATGGTTCCAGTGACGACCAGTGGCATGGGCGCGAGTATATCGATGCCTGCGGGTCGATCTTCCCGGGCTCCGCCGCCGCGGTCCTCAGGCGGCGCCGCCGCTTCGCGAGACCATCAGCGGCACCGCCCCGCCGTCGTCGCCCGCATCCTGCGGCGCCCGGTAGAAGCCGCGGGACCAGCCGATTCCCACCGCCACGCCGCAGAAGCCTCCGCCGAGCCAGTCGAGCGGCATCGGATAGGCGAGGCGGGAGAGCGTGCCGTTGACGAAGGCCGTGGCGATCGTCCCCTCGCTGCCCGCCCATGCGGCGATCAGCGAACCGGCCGCTCCCGCCGCCACGGGCGCGGCGAACAGCAGGATCGGCTGCGTGCGGGGCAGCAGCAGTCGTCCCACGAACCCGACCGCCACCCCGCCGAGGAAGCAGCCGCCGATGGCCTGCCCCTTGAGCGGGGTCTGCACCACCAGCCACACCGCCGACAGCGCCAGCAGTCCGCTCGCGATCGCCAGGCCGCCGGCGGGATCGCCAAGCTCCGCCCACCAGCTCGACCGCCGCCGCGGCTGATCCGGCAGCGGCCCGCTGCCGGCGAAGACGATCGCGGCCAAGGCCGCCGCCGCCCCCGCGAGGACCGCCGCTTCGATCGCCGTCGCCACGAGGGATCCCTCGGCGAAGGCGAGATCCTCGATGGTGCCGCACCGCATCGAGAGCACCGAGATGCCGCTGCCGAGGACGAAGAGGCCCACCGCCGCCGTGAAGGTGCGGCCGACGACGATCGCCAGCAGCGTCGCCGGCACCAGCAGCAGCAGGAGCGATGCGGCGGCCCACAGGGGCGACTCGGACTGCGCGATGGTCGGCCCGGCGAGTCCGCTCGCCGACCGCATCGGTCCCGCCGCAAGCGACAGGACCGCCGCCGCAAGCAGCACCGAGACCACCACCAGTCCGTTGCGGAGGATCGCGATCAGCATGCGGCGGCAGTGGTACCCGCGACCGCGACCGCCCGCAAGCGAGAGCGGCGGGCGCCGCGGTCTCGGCGGGCGCGGCCCGGGCACCCGGAGCGGCGTCCGTATCATCCCGGACCTCCGCGGCGATCGCCGCGTGCCCCTTCGTCTCGCCTCGCCGCCGTTCGCGACCGCCGCCCGCGGCCTCCGCCGTGCGTCGCGGCCCCGCCCGCTGCGGTCGCGATCCCGGCATCGCAAAGGGATCTCCCGTGCCCACCCGTCTCGATGCGCCGCCGCTCCGCCTCGATGGCTCTCCGCTCGCGATCGACGAGGTCGAGCAGGTCGCCCGAGGCCGTCGCCGCGTGGAGCTGGCCTCCGCCGGGCGGGATCGACTCGAGCGCGGCCGCCGCCTCGTCGAGGAGGCGATCGCCGCCGGCGCGACGATCTACGGCGTCAACACCGGATTCGGGTCGCTCGCGAGGGTCCGCCTCGCCGGCGACGACCTCGCGACCCTGCAGCGGAACCTCATCCGCTCCCACGCCGCCGGCGTGGGCGAACCGCTTCCGTCCGAGGTGGTCCGGGCCACCATGCTCGTGCTTGCGGCCAGCCTCGTCCGCGGACGCTCCGGAGTGCGGCCGCTTGTGGTGGAACGCCTGCTGGCGATGCTCGAGGCGGATCTCGTGCCGGAGGTGCCCTCGCGCGGTTCCGTCGGGGCCTCGGGCGATCTCGCCCCGCTTGCCCACATCGCCCTCGCGCTGATCGGCGAGGGCCGCGTCACCATGGCGGGACGCACCGTGCCCGCCGGCCTGGCGCTGTCGTGGATGGGCGGCGAGGTTCCGTCGCTCGGGGCGAAGGAGGGCCTCTCGCTGATCAACGGGACCCATCTGATGGCCGCGATGGGAGCCCTCGCGGTGGCGGACCTCGAACGCGTGCTGGCGGCGGCGGCCGCCGCTGCGGCGATGGCGATCGACGCCTGCCGAGGCAGCGTGTCCTTTCTCGACGCTCGCCTGCATGCGGCCCGGGGACAGGCCGGCCCCGCGACGGTCGCCGCGGCGATGCTCGCCCGCCTCGAAGGCTCGGAGATCGGGCCCTCCCATCGGGAAGGCGATCCGCGGGTGCAGGACCCCTACTGCCTCCGCGCCGCCCCGCAGGTCCTCGGCGCCGCGATGGACTCGCTCGGGCACGTCCGCGGGATCCTCGATCGGGAGCTCGGTGCGGTGACCGACAACCCGCTGATCTTCGAGGGGTCCTCCGGCGGCGAAGCCGTCTCCGGGGCCAACTTCCACGGCCTGCCCATCGCGATCCCTCTCGATCTCGCCGCGATCGCCGCCGCCCACCTCGCCGGCATCGCGGAGCGGCGGGTCAACTGGATCCTCACCGCAGCGGATCGGGAGAACCCCGTGCCGCCCCATCTCAGCCCGGGGCCGGGCCTGCACAGCGGCCTCATGATCGCCCAGTACACCGCCGCCGCCTGCTGCAACGAGCTGCAGACCCTTGCCCACCCCGCGAGCGTCCACAACGTCCCCACCTGCGCGGGCATCGAGGACTACAACTCGATGGGCGCGACCGCGGCGATCAAGCTTCGTCAGGCGGTCTCGCTCTGCCGCAGCGTGGTCGCCATCGAGCTGCTCGTCATGGCGGAGGGCCTCGAGCACCAGCGGCCCCTCCGCAGCGGCGAGGGGGTGGAAGCGGTCCACGAGCGGATCCGCAGCGTGGTGCCGGCCCTCGCGGCCGATCGCCCGCTTGCGGCCGACATCGCGGCCATCGAGGGCCTGATCGCCCGCGGCGAACTCGCCTGAGCGGCCGACGGCGGCTCTACACTCCCGCCATGAGCACCGCCGCCCCCACCACGCCGACGCCCGCCCGCACCATCCGCGCTCCCCGTGGCCCCGAGCGGACCTGCCGCACCTGGGCCGCGGAGGCGGCGATGCGGATGCTCATGAACAACCTCGATCCCGAGGTGGCGGAGCGGCCGGAGCACCTCGTGGTCTACGGCGGCCGCGGACAGGCCGCCCGCAGCTGGGAGGCCTTCGACGCGATCGTCGCGAGCCTGCGGTCGCTCGCCGCCGACGAGACGCTGCTGGTGCAGTCGGGCAAGCCGGTGGGCATCGTCCGCACCCACGAGGACGCGCCCCGGGTGCTCATCGCCAACTCCAATCTCGTTCCCCACTGGGCGACGCAGGAGCACTTCGACGACCTCGCCGCCCGCGGCCTGATGATGTACGGCCAGATGACCGCCGGCAGCTGGATCTACATCGGCACCCAGGGCATCCTGCAAGGGACCTACGAGACCTTCGCCGAGTGCGCCCGCCAGCACTTCGGAGGGACCCTCGAGGGAACCTTGAACGTGACCGCCGGATGCGGCGGCATGGGCGGCGCCCAGCCGCTGGCGATCACCATGAACGGCGGGGTCTGCCTGATGGCGGAGATGTGCCGCGAGCGGCTCGCCAAGCGTCTGCACGACCGCTACCTCGACCTGGAGATCGAAGGCCTCGACGCCGCCATCGACCGCGCCCTCGACGCCAAGGCGAAGCGGGAGGCGATCTCGATCGGCTGGCTCGGCAACGCGATCACGCTGCTGCAGCGACTGGCGGAGCGGCGGATCCATCTCGACACCCTCACCGACCAGACCTCCGCCCACGATCCCCTCGAGGGCTACTACCCGCAGGAGTGGTCCCGCGAGGAGGCGGACCGCCGCCGCGAGGAGGACCCCGCCGAGTACCAGCGCCGCAGCATGGCGAGCATGGCCGAGCACGTCCGACTGATGGTCCACTTCCTCGATGCCGGCACCAAGGTCTTCGACTACGGCAACAACCTGCGGCAGCGGGCCCTCGACGCGGGCTTCTCCCGCGCCTTCGACTTCCCCGGCTTCGTCCCCGCCTACATCCGTCCGCAGTTCTGCACCGGCCGCGGCCCCTTCCGCTGGGCGGCGCTCTCGGGCGATCCCGCGGACATCCGCACCACCGACGAAGCCCTGCTCGGGCTCTTCCCGCAGGACGAGGGCCTGCGGCGGTGGATCCGCATGGCCCAGGAGCGGGTGGCCTTCCAGGGCCTGCCGGCGCGGATCTGCTGGCTCGGCTACGGCGAGCGGCACCGCGCGGGGCTTCTCTTCAACGACCTCGTGCGGACCGGCAAGGTCTCGGCCCCGATCGTGATCGGCCGCGACCACCTCGACTGCGGCTCGGTCGCCTCCCCCAACCGCGAGACCGAGGCGATGCTCGACGGCAGCGACGCGGTGAGCGACTGGGCGATCCTGAACTTCGCGGTGAACATCGCCTCCGGGGCGAGTTGGGTGAGCTTCCATCACGGCGGCGGCGTGGGCATCGGCTTCAGCCAGCACGCCGGGCAGGTGATCGTCGCCGACGGGACTCCCGACGCCGATCGCCGCCTCGAGCGGGTGCTCGCCAACGATCCGATGATGGGCGTCCTGCGGCATGCCGATGCGGGCTACGACCTCGCCCGCGCCTGCGCGGCCTCCCACGGGATCCGCCTGCCGATGCCCTGACCGGCCGCGTCGGGATCGCCTCCGCCGCGCGGACCGCCTCCGCCGTCCGCCTCAGCCGTCCGCCGGACGCGTGGCGGCTCCGTCGGCCTCGACCGCATCCTGCGTCGCCAGCGTCAGCTCGAGTTCGCCCTCGCGGAGTCGTCCGCCCTCGATGCGGACCCGGCGGCCGTCGGCCAGCCGGAACCCTTCGAGCCGCACCGCCGCGGGCCCGCTTCCGTCGCCGCGTCGAAGGCCCGCGAGGGCCTCGGCCTCGACGAGTTCGCCGAGACGCGCGACCAGCTCGCCGCGGAGCCGCTCCCCGGCGATCCCCGCGTCGATCCGCCCGATCCCGGCGTCGACCCACTCGAGGCCCCATCCCTCCCTCGAGTCCGCCGGCACCGCCGACAGCCTCGCCACCATGCCCAGATCGAGCAGCTCCACCGCGATCTCCACGCGGCCCTCGCCGAAGTGCACCTGCACCAGGCCGAGCGATGGCGGCCACTGCGGATCGGCGCCGAGGAACCCCGACCCGACCCACTGCGGCAGCCGCTCGGCGAGCCATGCGTTGAGGTCGTCCTCGGACAGTCGCAGCGTCCACGCCTCGCCGTCGGGGCGGACGCGGGAGAACGCCGCCGCGAGCGCCTGCTCGATCGCCGCGCCGCGTTCGGCGGTCTCCGCCGTCGCCGGGGGCGGTTGCCACCACGCCGGCGGCCTCCGCGCCTGCCGCACCAGCAGGAAGAGGCCGATCAGCCCGGCGGCGGCGGCGAGCAGCAGCAGCCCCCGGCGCCACGGCATCGCTCAGGCGCCCGGGCGGAAGCGGCGAATGACGACGGTGTCGTTCTGCCCGCCGAAGCCGAAGGAGTTGGAGAGGCAGACCTCGACCGGCGACGGCCGCGCCGCATTGGGCACGTAGTCGAGGTCGAGGGAGGGATCCGGAGCGTCGAGGTTGATCGTCGGCGGCAGCATGCCGTCGCGGAGGGCGAGCACGCAGGCGATCATCTCGACGGCGCCCGCGGCGGCGATCAGGTGCCCCATCATGCTCTTGATCGAGCTCATCGGGATCCGCGGGGCGAGCGGGCCGAAGACCCGCTTGACCGCGGCGGTCTCGATCGAGTCGTTCTCCTGCGTGCCGGTGCCGTGGGCGGAGATGTAGTGCACGCCCGGCCGTCCCTCGCCGTCGCAGGCGGCGGGATCGATCCCCGCCTGCCGCAGCGCCGCGTGCATCGCCGCGGCGGCCCCGCGTCCCTCCGGCTGGATGTCGGTGATGCGGAAGGCGTCGGCGCTCGAGCCGTATCCGATGATCTCGGCAAGCGGCACGGCGCTGCGGGAGAGGGCATGCTCGAGATCCTCGAGGATCAGCATGCCCGACCCCTCCCCCATCACGAAGCCGTCGCGGTCGCGGCTGAACGGCTTGCTCGCCCGCGCGGGATCGCCCTTGCTGGTGCTGAGGGCGGTCAAGCGGTTGAACCCGGTGATCCCGAGGACGTGGATCATCGTGTGGGTGCCGCCGGAGATCATCACCTCGGCATCGCCGCGGCGGATGATGCTGAAGGCCTCGCCGATCGCCTGCGTGCTCGCGGCGCAGGCGGTCAGGCAGTTGTAGGCCGGGCCGCGGGCGCCGAACTCCTTGGCGAGATGGGAGAGGGGCATGTTCGGCTCCTGCTCCACCTCCTTGACCGCCTGCATCAGTCGCTCCGCGGCCTCCACCCAGCGGCGGCCGTCGATCCGCTCGGCGGCGGGATCCCAGGCCTGAAGATTGCTCGCCGCATAGGGACCGAAGTCGAGCACGCCTTCGCCGGCACCGAGATAGATCCCCACCCGTCGCGGGTCGAGGCCCGGGGCGGCCTCGAGGCCCGCCTGCCGCCACGCCTGCCGCGCCGCCCCCAGCGCGAAGGCGGTGTTGGGGCCGGCGCCGCGATGGACCTCGGGATCGGAGACGAACGCCTCGAGCCGATAGTCGCGGACCTGCCCCGCGAAGGTGGTGGGGAAGGTGCGGGCGTCGAAGCGGTCGATCGGGGCGATGCCGCTGTCGCCGGCGAGCAGGCGACGCCAGACCGTCTCGAGATCGTGGCCGAGCGGGGTGACCCAGCCGAGACCGGTGACCACCACGCGGCGGGGCGGACGCGGGACGCTCATCGGGGCATCCTCCGCATGACGATCGCCGCGACCTGGCCGCCGAGGCCGGTGACCACCGACACCACCGCGTCGAGATCCGCCCCGCCGCCCGGATCGGCGTGGGCCGCGACGCCCTCGGGGCGGCCGTGGTTGATCCGTGCCGGCAGGCGCTGCTCGGCGAGGCACTTCGCCGCCACCGCCGCCGCGAGCGCCCCGGTGCCGGCGGCGCAGTTGCCGAGGGCCGGAATGGGCAGGATCAGCGGCAAGGTCGCGAGGCGATCCCCGAAGATCCGCCGCAGGCCCTCGCGTTCCATCGCGTCGATCGCGGCGATGCCGCTGCCGAGCGGGGCCACCGCGGACACCTTCGACGCAGGCAGGCCCGCATCGGCCAGCGCCGCCTCGACCGCCGTCGCCACCGCCTCGCCCGCGGGATCGAGGTCGAGGCCGCTCGCATCGCGACTCGCCGCATGGGCGGCGCCGAAGCCGGCGAGCTCGGCCTTCGCCGGCGCGTTCCGCGCGGCGGCGGCTTCGATCGCCTCGAGGACCAGCAGGCCCCCGCCCTCCCCCGCCACCGTGCCCGCGGCATCGCCGCTGAAGGGACGCACGAGGCCCGCGGGATCGCTCGAGGCATCGCTCGCGGCGAGGCGTCCCGCGAACTGCTGCCGCAGCAGGCCCATCGGGTTGACCTTGCTCTCGGCCCCGCCGCTGAGGCAGGCGTCGGCATCGCCCCGCTCGATCACCCGCATCGACTCGCCGAGGCTCAGGCCGCTGCTCGCCTCGGCGCAGGTGATGGTGTTGCTCGGACCCTCGCAGCCGTGGATGATCGTCACGTGGCAGGCGAGCATGTTGGGGAGGTACTTGAGCATCCACAGCGGCGTCAGGTGCCCCATGCCCGACTGTCCCCAGATGCCGAGGTCGAACGCCCCGTCGGCATCGCGACTCGCCGCCCGCGCCGCGGGCAGTTCGTCGATGTCCGCCGCGACCAGGCCGGCGCCGATGTGGCCGCCGATCC
>CAZQUA010000018.1:0-19985 GCA_964596455.1 uncultured Isosphaeraceae bacterium | reverse complement strand
TCATGGCGGAGACCGAGCGGCGCCTCTTCGAGCTCGGCGTTCCGGTCAAGACCCGACACAACGAGGTGGCGCCGTCGCAGTACGAGATCGCACCGGTCTTCGAGAACGCGAACGTCGCGGTCGACCACCAGATGATCACCATGCACGTGCTCCGCTCCGTCGCGGCGTCGTTCGGCTTCGAGTGCCTCCTGCACGAGAAGCCGTTCGCGGGCGTCAACGGCTCCGGCAAGCACTGCAACTGGTCGATCTCCACCGACACCGGGGTGAACCTCCTCGATCCCCGCGACGAGACCCACACCAACATGCAGTTCCTGGTGTTCCTCTGCGCGGTGATCCGGGCGGTGGACGTCCGCGCCGACCTCCTGCGGGCCTCGATCGCGTCCGCCGGCAACGACCACCGCCTCGGCGCGAACGAGGCGCCGCCGGCGATCATCTCGATCTACCTCGGACGGATGCTCACCGACATCCTCGACCAGCTCGAGAGCGGCCGCGCCACCAAGACCGTGAAGGGCGGATCGCTGCAGCTCGGCGCCGCCTCGCTGCCGCATCTGCCCCGCCACACCAGCGACCGCAACCGCACCAGCCCCTTCGCCTTCACCGGCAACAAGTTCGAGTTCCGCGCCGTGGGGGCCACCGCCCCGGTGGCCTGGCCGGTGACGGTGCTCAACGCGATCATCGCGGAGAGCCTCGACTTCATGGCGACCGAGCTCGAGCGGCGGGCCGGACGGAAGCCCACGCCCGCCAAGATCGAGTCGGCGGTGCGGAGCCTGCTCCGCGAAGTGGTCCGCTCCCACCGCCGCGTCTGCTTCGACGGCGACGGCTACAGCACCGCGTGGCACGAGGAGGCCGCCGGGCGGGGCCTGCCCAACCTGCCCTCCACCGCGGAGTCGCTCCCGGCGCTGCGAAGCAAGTCCGCGAAGGAGCTCTTCGCCCGCTACGGCATCCTCTCGGCGCGGGAGCTCGATGCCCGCGCCGAGATCCTCGGCGAGCAGTACACGACGATCCTCGCGATCGAGTCGAGGACCCTGCTGTCCATGGTCCGAACCGAGATCCTGCCCGCGGCGCTGCGGGCCCAGTCCGAACTCGCCGAGACCGTCGCCGCGACCGAGGCCGCCGGGGAATCCTGCCCCGACACCGCCGAGGCCCTCCGAGGACTGATCGCCGCGGTTCGGGAGGTGCGGGAGTGCTGCGGCGAACTGGAGCGAGCCGACGGTGCCGCCCCGGCCTCCGGCGACCGCCGCATCCGCCACTTCCGCGAGCGGGTGGTGCCGGCCATGGCCCGGATCCGGGAGGTCTGCGATCGCCTCGAGGCGATCCTGCCGGCGGACCTCTGGCCGCTGCCGACCTACGCGGACATGATCCTGCGGTAGGCGGCGCCAAACCGGCCCGAGGGACGGCGCTGGAGGGATTGGAGTCCCCCCGGCCTTTGGTATCCTCATCCATTCGGCTCCGCGGCGACCGCGGGGCGGGAGGGCGCTTCGCCCCCTTCCGCCGCGACCTCCTTGGCTACGAGATCCCCATCCCATGAGCGACACCAGCCTCGACACCCCCACCGACACCGATGCCGCCTCCCTCGACGTGAGCGTGTCGGTCGAGAGCCCCAACGCCTGCAGCCGCGTGCTGCGGATCAGCGTGCCCGCGGGCGAGGTCGACCGCCGCCTCGAGGACGCCATGAAGGGCGTCGCCCGCGATGCGGTGCTGCCGGGGTTCCGCCGCGGCAAGGCCCCGCGGGCCCTGCTCGAGAAGCGCCTCGGATCGGACGTCCTTCGGGACACCGGCGAGCGGCTGCTCGGCGAGGCCGTCTCCGAGGCGATCCGCCGGGAGAACCTGAAGGTGCTCGGCGACCCCGAACTCGCCGATCCCTCCAAGCGGCCGGAGCTTCGCCGCGGCGAGGCCTTCGAGATCGCCGTCGAGGTCGAGGTGATGCCGGAGTTCGAGCTGCCCTCCTTCGAGAACCTCGCCATCCGCAAGCCGGTCGGCGAGATCGAGGAGTCGCTCGTCGAACGCGAGGTCGATCGGCAGCGACGCTGGTACGGCAACCCCGAGCGGATCACCGGCCCCTTCGAGCCGCTCGACCGGATGATCGGCCGCGCCGTGGTGCACCGCGACGGCGGCGAGGAGCCGTTCTTCTCCACCGACGAGGCCCTTGCGGTGGTCCCCTCCAAGGAGGATGCCAAGGGCGCCTTCCTCGGCATCGTCGTCGACGGACTGCACGACATCCTTGCGGGCCGCAAGGTCGGCGACGAGGTGACGATCGAGGCGACCGGTCCGGAGGGCCACGAGATCCCCGAGGTCCGTGGAGCCGCCCTTCGCATGACCTTCCAGATCCGCGACGCCGAACGGATCCACCCCGCGAGCGAGGAGGACGTGGCGGCCGCGATCGGCTTGCCCGGTCCCGAGCAGCTCCGTCCGCAGATCCGCCTGCTGCTCGAGGAACGGCAGCGCTCGGAGCAGCGGGCGGCGATGCGGGAGCAGGTGGCCGAGAAGCTTCTCGAGGGCCTCTCCATCGATCTTCCCGAGAAGCTCTCCCAGCGGCAGGTGTCGATGCTGCTCGAACGGCAGCGTGCGGAACTGCTTGGTCGGGGCATGGATTCCGAGGCCATCGAGATGGAGCTCGCCAAGGCCCGCCTCTCCTCCGAGGAGGGCGTCCGCAATCGCCTGAAGCTCTCCTTCGCGCTGTCTCGGATCGCCGAGGAGCTCGGCGTCACCGTCAGCGAAGGGGACGTCGAGGGGCGGATCGCCCAGATGGCCCGACGCCGCGGCGAACGCCCGGAGCAGCTCCGCAACGAGCTTGCCCAGAGCGGCCGCCTCGGCTCGCTGGCGATCGATCTGCGGGAGCAGCGGGTCCTCGACCGCATCATCGACCGGGCCGAGGTCAGCGAGATCGCCATCGACGAGTGGAATGCGCAGATGCAGGCGCGGCGGACGGCCGCGGGCCGGGCATGATCCCGCCGAGGGGCGGACGCGGCCACGGCCATCCCCCCATCGGCGGACTCCTCGCGGCGGCACCGGCACCCGCGAACGGTGCGAGCGATTCGTGGGGCCTGGCCATCGCGGGCCTGCTGATCCTCGCGGTGGTCGGCTTTCTCGCGGCGATGCGGGTCCGGCGATGGGCGAACGCCCGCGGCGACCACGGCGGAAGCGGCTTCTCGCTCGACGAGCTCGATGCCATGCGGTCGCGAGGCGAGCTCACCGACGCGCAGTGGAAGGCCGCTCGGCAGAGCGTCATGGGGCGGATCGGTGCCGGCGATGCCCCCTCGGGCGTCCGGGAACGGCCCTGAGTCGGGCCCGCGAGGGTCCGTCGCGAGGTTCTCTCGGCTTCCTTGCGGCGAGGCGCTGGCATCGGACCTCGGCGGTGCCATCCTTGCGTCGTCCCGCACCAACGCCCCGACGCCTCGGCACTCGACGATCCGCGACGAACGCTCGCCGGTGCGATCGGACGATCCGGTCCCGGCTGCGATGCGCGGAAGGATCGCTACGACCACGAAGGCGTTCGGGCATCGCCGGTAGACTGCCCCTCCGATTCCGCCGACCTCTTTCCGGCGCCGCTCCCCATCCCCGGCGGCTCCGCCTCGACCGACCAACCCGGAACGCTCCATGGCCTCCATCGATCCCGCCCCCGCTCGCCCCGATCGCCTCATGGCCGCCCGAAGCGGCTCGTCCGACGGCGGCGGCCGCCGCGGCGGCGGCCGCGGGGACGGCGGCGGTCCGGGCGGCCCCGGCGGGGCCGGTGGCGATGGCGGCAGCGGCGGAGGTGGAGGCGGCTTCCGCGGCCGCAAGGTGACCACCTGCTCCTTCTGCGGCAAGACCTCGCGGGAGGTGGGGCCGATGGTCGAGGGGCCGGGCGAGGTCTACATCTGCACCAACTGCACCGACCTCTGCCAGAACATCTTCAAGCAGGAGCGGCGACGCACCTCGGGAAGCCGACCGCTCTTCGAGACGATCCCCGCTCCGCGCCAGATCAAGGAGTTCCTCGATCAGTACGTGATCGGGCAGGACTCGGCCAAGCGGACGCTCGCCGTCGCCGTGCACAACCACTACAAGCGGCTCGGCGAGACTCGCAACGAGGACTCTCCGGTGGAACTCGACAAGAGCAATGTGCTGCTCCTCGGCTCGACCGGCACCGGCAAGACGCTGCTCGCGAAGACGCTCGCGCGGATCCTCGACGTTCCCTTCGCGATCGGCGACGCCACGACCCTCACCGAGGCGGGCTACGTCGGCGAGGACGTCGAGAACCTCCTGCTCAAGCTGCTGCAGGCCGCGGACTTCGACCTCGAGCACGCGCAGCGCGGCATCATCTACATCGACGAGATCGACAAGATCGGCAAGACCTCGCACAACGTCTCGATCACCCGCGACGTCTCCGGCGAGGGCGTGCAGCAGTCGCTGCTCAAGATGCTCGAGGGCACCGTCGCCAACGTGCCGCCCCAGGGCGGACGCAAGCATCCCGAGCAGCAGTACATCCAGATGGACACGACCCATGTCCTGTTCATCTGCGGCGGGTCGTTCGTGGGCATGGAGGAGATCATCCAGCGGCGTCTCGGCCGCCGCCGGATCGGCTTCGGCGGCGAGGCCCCCGCGAGCGGCGAGGAGCGGCGGAACGCCCTGCTCGCCCACCTCGCGCCGGAGGATCTCGTGGAGTTCGGGCTCATCCCCGAACTCGTCGGACGCCTGCCGATCACCTGCCCCCTCGAGAGCCTCGACCGGGGCGCCATGATCCGGATCATGACCGAGCCTCGGAACGCCCTGATCCGCCAGTACCAGCATCTGTTCTCGCTCGAAGGGGCGAACCTCGAGTTCTCGAAGGACGCCCTCGAGCTCATCGCCGAGCGGGCCCTCGCCCGCAAGACCGGCGCGAGGGCGTTGCGTGCGGTCGTCGACGAGATCATGCTCGATCGCCTCTACGACCTTCCGGAGCTCGACAACGCCCGCACGACCTACACGATCGATGCCGCGGCGATCGCCGCCAAGACCCCGCTCGCCCGCCTCGGGCAGCGGATCGCCAAGGAGTCGGCGTGACCGACGCGGCCGCCGCCTCGCAGCCGGCGGCGTCGCTGCGGGACTGGCCGCGGCTTGCGGAAGCGATCGGGCAGGCCGCCCGGGCCGCCGGCGGATCGCTTCCGCAGCGGTCCTTCATCGATCGGCTGTGGGATCACCTCGCCCCCACCGGGGTCTCCTGGCTCGGGATCTACCTCGCCGACCCGGCGTGCCCGGACTCGCTCCTGCTCGGACCCTGCCGCGACCGCCCGGCGTGCTCGCCGATCGGCATGCACGGCGTCTGCGGCGACAGCTTCCGGCAGGTCCGCCCCCTCGTGGTGCGGGACATCCGCGAACGGGGCGACTCCTACATCGCCTGCGATCCCCGGGACCGCTCGGAACTGGTGGTGCCCCTCGTCGACGCCCATGGCTGCTGGGGGGTCCTCGACCTCGACAGCCATGAGGTGGGTTCGTTCGGCGAGGCCGATGCCGAGGGACTGCTCGCCACGGTGGCGGCGGCCGGCCTCGGCCGCCACGCCTCGGGCGGACCCCATCCCTGAATGCCGGTTGCATCCCGGTCGGGCCTCCCCTACCCTGTGGGGCTTCCCTGACCTTGGAGCGATCCCATGGCCCGCGAATGCTTCTTCACCGGCGCCCGCACGAGCTTCGGCAACCGCATCCGGACCCGAGGCCGCGCCAAGTACCTCGGCGGCGTCGGCACCAAGATCACCGCCTGCACCCGCCGGACCTTCAAGCCCAACCTGCAGACGGTGACCGCCATGGTCGATGGCAGCCCCACCCGCATCAAGGTGTCCGCCAAGGCGATCCGCATGGGCCTCGTCGTCAAGCCCGCCAAGCGGAAGCACCTTCGCGCCCACGGCAGCTGATGCCGGATGCCCGTCGCCGCCGCGCGACGCCCGCATCTTTCGGGAATTGCCCGGCTCCGGTTTGACCTCGTCGCAGTCTGGCCTACCCTCATCCCCGTAACCTGCAACTGATCGCCTCGCCGCGTCCGCTCGGAGCTTCTCCGAGGGTCGGCCAGGACATCGGGCCGCATCGCCGTGACCTCTCGAGGTCGCGGACCACAACCTGGCACGGTGCCGGCGCGGGAATGCACCCGCCATGAGCCGGCCTTGGACGAGAGATGCAGCCCGCACGGATGCAGGCGACCGGCAAGAAGATCGTGAAGAGAAGCGTGGCCCGCCTCGGCCGCCGTGAAGATGCACGGCGCGTGGAGGTGGCGTTGGGCGTGCACCGTGCCGATTCCGCCGACTCCATCCTGCAACGATCCCTTCGCGGTCCCCTGGGGGCTCGGCCTCTCGACCGCCTCCGGCCGTCGTCCCGTTCGCCCCCGAACCGCCTCGGGAGCCTCGCGATGAGCGACCGCAGCCGCGGCGAGCGGGATCGGGTGCTCGAAGCCACCGATCTCGTGGGCCTCGTCGGTGAACACCTTCGCCTCGTGCCGAAGGGACGCGAGCACCTCGGGCTCTGCCCCTTCCACGACGACCGCCGCCCCTCCTTCGCGGTGGTCACCCACAAGGGCATCCCCTTCTTCAAGTGCTTCGCCTGCGGCGCCGCCGGCAACGCCATCGACTTCCTGATGCGGTACCACCGCATCGACTACGGGCAGGCCCTGCGGCAACTCGCCGAGCGGGCGGGCATCACCCTTGCCCCCTGGCGGGGCGAGGAGCACCGCGAGGCGGACGCGCGGCCTCGCCTGCTCAAGGCGAACGAGATCGCCGACCGCTTCTTCCGCCGCTGCCTCGCGGATGGCTCCCGCGGGCAGGCCGCCCGGTCGCTGCTCGATCGGCGTGGCGTGTCCGCGGCTTCCTGCGAACGGTTCGGGATCGGCTGCGCCCCGGCGGGGTGGGACCATCTCGCGACCGCGGTCGCACGGCACCTCGCCGATGCCTCGCCGCGGGACCGCGATTCGATGCGGCCGGACCTCGACACCTTCGCCGCAGCCGGGCTGCTTCGCCGCAGCAGTCGCGGCGACTGGATCGACGCCTTCCGCAACCGGCTCATGGTGCCGATCCGCAACGAGATGGGCCGCACCATCGCCTTCGGCGGGCGGCAGATCGATCCCGAGGACGATCCCAAGTACCTCAACAGCCCCGAGAGCCCGGTCTTCGACAAGTCCGCGACGCTCTTCGGCCTCGACCTCGCCAAGCAGTCGATCATCCGCCGCAGGACCGCGGTGGTGGTCGAGGGCTACCTCGATGCGATCGCCTGCCATGCCGCGGGCTTCGATCATGCCGTGGCGACCCTCGGCACCTCGCTGACTCCCGGCCACGCCCGCCTGCTGCGGCACAAGGCGGACACGGTGATCCTCCTGTTCGACGGCGACGAGGCGGGGCAGCGGGCGGCGGACCGCGCCGTCGAGGTCTTCCTCTCCGGAACGCTCGACGTCCGGATCGCGGTGCTGCCGGGCGGACTCGACCCCGACGATCTGCTTCGCGAGGAGGATGGCCCCGCCCGCCTCGCGGAGGCCCTCGATCAGGCGTGCGACTCCCTCGAGTTCCTGCTCCGCCGATTCCGGACCCGCTGGACCGGCCTCGACTCGCTCTCGGGGCGGCAGCAGGCGATGGAGTCGCTGCTCGGCCGCCTCGTCGACCTCGGGCTCGATCGGATGACTCCCCTCCGCCGGGGCATGGTGCTCCAGAACCTGTCGCACCTCAGCGGCCTGCCGGTGGGAGACCTGCTCGCGGCCGCAAGGCGGCATCGCCCCCGGGGGACGCCCCCGCGAGCGAGCGAGGCGGCCACCGAAGCCGTCGAGATCGACGCGACGCCTCCGCCCGCGATGCCCGTGCCCCCGGCGAGGCGGGTGGCGGAGCGAAACCTCGTCTCGGTGCTGCTCGCCTATCCGCATCTCGCCGGGGACGGCGGGGCGGCGGGTCGCCTCCGCGAGGGCCTTCGAGATCCCCTCGCCGCCGCCGCCGGGGCATGGCTGGCGGAGTCCCGCCGGTCGGGCGGCGACGCCGCCGGCGGCACGCCTATCCTCTCCGATCTCTTGACCTCGGTCCCGAGCGGACTGCGGCGGGAGCTCGACGAGGTGCTCGAACTCGCGGAGGCCCGTCCGCGACTCGACGACGGTGCGGAGGAGCAGTTGCAGCAGGCGATCGACGACCTCGCCCGCCTCGATCGTCAGGAAGCCATCGATCTCGAACGCCTCGAACAGCCTCCGGCCGCGGATGCGGCGGAGGTGCATCGTCGTCTCGAGCGTCTGCGTGCAGGAGGCGGCCGCGCTGCCGCCATCGGAAGGATCCATCGTCCCGCCTGAGATCGGGGACCACCGCCCCGACACCCTGGAGCCCGCCCTCGTGAGCCTGGAAGTCCATCATCTGCAACCGGTCCTCCGTGAACTGGTGACGCTCGGCTTCGAACGCACCTGGATCAGCTACGAGGAGTTGAACACCTGCCTTCCCGACGACTTCGTCGATCCCGAGAGGCTCGACGAGCTGCTGGTGCTGCTCGGCACCCGCTCGGTCCGCCTGATCGACGAGCCGGAGGTGCGGCGGAACGGCTTCACCTGCTTCGCGGCGCCGCTGCAGACCGAACTGAAGTTCCAGCGGGACGATCCCCGCAAGCCGGCCAAGGCCCCCAAGGTCGAGATGATCGACGACGAGGCCCCCGTCGATCCCGAGGAGCACGAGGCGGGCGAGCGTCCCGCCGAGGCCTCCGAGGACTCGGCCGAGGGCGATCCTGCGGACGCCGCCGAGGGCGACGAGGAGATCCTCGACGACGCCGAGGCCCAGGCGGTGGTCGAGCAGGCGATCGCCGAGCAGGGCTCCCGCCGCATCGACGACCCGATCCGGATGTACCTGACGCAGATGGGCACGATCCCGCTGCTGACCCGCGAGGAGGAGATCCGCCTCGCCAAGAAGATCGAGACCACGCGGATGATCTTCCGCCGCAAGGTCCTCGAGAGCGACTGTGCCGCCAACGCGGCGATCGAGATCCTGAAGCAGGTCCACGAGGGGTCGCTCCCCTTCGACCGCACCATGCGGATCTCCACCGCCGAGGTGAACGCCAAGGAGAAGATCGCCGCCCGCATTCCCGCGAACATGCCGACCATCAAGCAGCTGCTTGAGCTCAACAACGAGGCGTGGGACGCGCTCCAGGGCGGCCTCGCCGACGCGGAGCGGGCGAGGGTCGCCGCCGAACTCGCCAAGCGACGGCGCCGCGTGGCCACGCTGCTCGAGGAGTGCTGCCTGCGGACCGGCCGAATCCAGCCGCTGCTCCGCAAGCTGCAGGCGATCAACCGCAAGATCCAGCAGCTCGGACGGACCCTCGCGAAGGCGGAGAAGCACCTCGACCGCTACGACCCCGAGGACCTGATGGTCATGCGGGAGGAGCGGGACGGCCTGCGGAACCTCGTCCTCGAGGAGCCGGCGGCGTTCGAGGATCGCATCCGCGACATCGAGAAGGCCTTCGGCGAGTACGAGCAGGCCAAGCGGGACCTCTCCGGCGGCAACCTCCGCCTGGTGGTCTCGATCGCCAAGAAGTACCGCAACCGCGGCCTGCCCTTCCTCGACATCATCCAGGAGGGCAACACCGGCCTGATGCGGGCGGTGGACAAGTACGAGTACAAGCGCGGCTACAAGTTCTCGACCTACGCCACCTGGTGGATCCGCCAGGCGATCACCCGGGCCATCGCCGACCATGCCCGCACCATCCGGGTGCCGGTGCACATGATCGAGACGATGTCGAAGCTGCGGAACATCCAGAAGCACCTCCTGCAGGAGCTCGGGCGGGAGCCCACCACCGAGGAGATCGCCGTCCGCGCCAAGATGCCCCTCGAGGAGGTCCGCCGGGTGATGAAGATCTCCCGGCATCCGATCTCGCTCGACCGGCCCGTCGGCGAGAGCGAGGACAGCCACTTCGGCGACTTCATCGAGGACGAGCGGCAGGAGTCTCCCTCCGACTCCGCGACCAACGACATGCTGCGGTCGCGGATCAACGACGTCCTCAAGACCCTCACCTACCGCGAGCGGGAGATCCTCAAGCTCCGCTACGGGATCGGCGACGGCTACACCTACACCCTCGAGGAGGTCGGCCGCATCTTCAAGGTGACCCGCGAGCGGGTGCGGCAGGTCGAGAGCAAGGCGATCCGCAAGCTGCAGCACCCGGTGCGGCGGCAGCGTCTGACGAGCTTCCTGACCGGCGACGAGTGACCGCCGCCGAGCGTCGATCGAACCCCGCGCCGGGGCGGCCCGTCCGCCCCGGCGTGTTCGCGCGCCGAGGGGCCGCGGGGGGCGGTTCCCCCGCCGCCCGGAGAAGGCCTGACCGGGCCAGGCCGCTTGCAGCGTCGGGTCCCCGCCGGGCGGTTCAGACCCGCCACGACAGGTACTTCACGCTCGTGAACTCCTCGAGGCCCCAGCGTCCCCCCTCGCGGCCGAAGCCGGACTGCTTCACGCCGCCGAAGGGCGCCTCCGCCGTCGAGGGCGTCGCATCGTTGGCCCCGACGATGCCGTGCTGCAGCGACTCCGACATCCGAAGGATGCGGGAGGCGTCGCGGGTGAAGAAGTAGGCGGCGAGGCCCGCCGGCGAGTCGTTGGCGAGTTCCACCGCCTCCGCCTCGTCGCCGAACGATCGGATCGCCGCGATCGGCCCGAAGGTCTCCTCTCGCCAGAGTCGCATCGAGGGATCGAGGCCCTCGAGCACCGCCGGCGCCACGAACCGATCGGCGAGCCCGGGCAGGCGGAGCGGCGTGCCGCCGCATCGGGCGACGGCGCCGCGGTCGAGGGCGTCGGCGAGATGGCCGCGGGCCTTCTCCGCCCCGGCATCGTCGATCAACGGCCCGATCCGCACCCCGGGGTCGCTGCCCCGACCGGTCCGCAGGCCGGACGCAAGCGTCGCGAGCCGCGCGGTGAACGCCTCCGCGATCCCCCGCTGCACCAGGAAGCGGTTGGCGCAGATGCAGGTCTGCCCGGCGTTGCGGAACTTGCAGGCCACCGCCGCCGCGGCGGCCGCCTCCAGATCGGCGTCGTCGAAGACGATGAACGGGGCGTGCCCGCCGAGTTCGAGGCACGGCTTGACGAGGTGGCGGCTCGCCTTCGCCATCAGCAGGCGGCCCACGCGGGTGGAGCCGGTGAAGGAGAGCACCCGCACCCGCGGATCGTCGAGAAGGGCCTCGCCGATCGTCTCCGCCTCGCCGGTCACCGCGTTCACCACCCCACGAGGAACGCCCGCCTCGATCGCCAACTCGATGGCCCGCAGCGCCGTCAGCGGCGTCCGATGGTCCGGCTTCACCACCGCGGTGCAGCCCGCCGCGATCGCGGCCCCGAGCTTGCGGGTCACCATCGCGAGCGGGAAGTTCCAGGGCGTGATCACCGCCGCGACCCCGAGCGGCTCCGGCCACACCAGGATCCGCCGCTGCGGGTCCGCGGCGGGCAGGATCGACCCCGCGTGGCGAGGCCCCTCCGCCGCCGCGACCTCGAGGAAGCTCGCGGCGTAGTCGACCTCGCCCTCCGCCTCGGACCGCGGCTTCCCCTGCTCCCGCACCAGCCCGAGGGCCAGCGCCTCCCGCTCCCGCCGCAGCAGCGATGCCCATCGGGCCAGCGGCGCCGCACGGTCCGCCGCGGTCTGGCGGCTCCAGGGGCCGAAGGCCGCCGCCGCCGCATCGATGGCCCGGCGGACCTCGTCCGCACCGAGCGAGGGCACCGCTCCGACGACCGCATCGTCCGCGGGATCGGCGACCTCGATGCAGGCGCCGCCCGGCGCGAGGACCGGTTCGCCATCGATGATCGCCGCCGAGGTCATGGGACGCCTCCTTCGCAGGGATGCACAGTGATACCGGATCGCCGTCGGGACCGCGGGGCGGTCCCGGCTACACTCGACCCGGGCGTCCGGCGAGGACGCCCTGCAAGGAGCCCGAGGAGCGCATCGATGAGCAAGGCGGTCGTCGATCCCGAGGAGCTGCGGCGTTTCGCCCACGATCTCCGCAAGTTCACCTCGGATCTCCAGGCCCGAATGGGCGGTCTCCAGAGCCGGATGGGGCAGCTCGCGGAGACCTGGAAGGACCAGGAGCAGACCCGCTTCGCCGAGGAGTTCGACCAGACCCTGAAGGTGCTCGTCCGGTTCGTGAAGGCCGCGGAGATGCACACGCCGTTCCTGCTCCGCAAGGCCGATCGCATCGACGAGTACCTGCAGCAGCGCTGACCCGCCATGGCCGCCCGCCAAGACGCCGCGCGAGTGGCGAGCATCGACAGCCTCGAGCGTTTCCGGGCGGGCCTGCTCGGGTTCATCGACGACGCCCGCAACACCCTGTCGGAAGCCGACACCGAGCTGCAGCGCCTGCAGCTGTGGCTCGACGGCGACCAGAAGCTCCATTGGCAGCAGGAGCTGCGGCGCCGCAGCGAGGAGGTCGCGCGAGCCAAGAGCGCCCTCTACCGCAAGCAGGTCACGGTCTCGTCGAAGGATCGGCCGCCCTCGGCGGTGGACGAGAAGAAGGCGCTCCGCCGGGCCGAGGAGCGGCTCGCCGAGGCCGAGGGCAAGCTGCGGCGGATCCGCCACTGGTCGATCCACCTCGCGTCCGAATCCAACCGCTACCGCGGCGCGGTCGCACCGCTTGCCGCCGCCGTCGAACGCGAGCTGCCCGCCTCGGCGGCGATGCTCAAGCGGGCGATCGCGGCACTCGAGGCGTACCTGCACACCTCGCCGCCCGACCTCCGCTCGCTGCTCGACTCGATCCCCCGCGCCGCGGAGACGGCCCCTTCGATGGCCCGCGGCGGTTCCGAGGCGCCGCCCCCGCCGCCGCCGGCCCCCACCCCGACGACCGAAGACCGAGGAGACCGCTGATGGGAGTCGCCTCGAGCCGAGCCCGCCTGCAACTGCTGCATCAGGAGCTTCTGCAGCGATGGTCCCGGGTGTGCGAGAGTTGGGACGATCCGGTGCGGCACGCCCTCGGAACCCGTCAGATCGAGCCGCTCGACAGCCGGGTCCGTTCGGCCCTGTCGGCGATGGACAAGATGCGCGATACCATCGCCCGCATCCGCCAGGAGTGCGGATGAGGTCGCTTCCCAAGCAACGCCGTGGGGTCCGCGGCATCGCCGCAGATCGTTGGGGAGCGCCCGCCTTCGCCGCGACGCGGCCTCGACGATGACCGCTCCCGCTCCTTCCTCCCAGCTCGACCCGCCGCCTCTCGCTCCGGAGGGGGACCTCGTTGCGATCGCGGGCTTCGTTGCCCGCACCGTCGGCGAGGCCGACCAGGACCGCCGCACCGCCGCCGAGACCCTCGAGGCGGAGCTCGCCCGCGATGCCGAAGCGGCCTCGGAGCGGCGAACGGATCGCCTCGAACGGGCGTCGCGGCAACTCGGGCAGCAGCTTGCCCGGATCGACCTCGACCACCGCGCCGCCATCGAAGCCGCTTCCCGCGACCACGAGCGGCGGGTGCAGCGACTTGCCGAGGAGCTCGAGAAGGCGAGGCAGGAGGCGGAGGAGCAGGCGATCGAGACCGCCGAAGCGGCCCAGAAGGCCCTCGATGAGGCGATCTGGCTCGCCGATTCGGTGCACGAGTCCGGCCTCGAGCGGAATCGTCTCGAAGCCGAGTCGGTCCGGGAGCGGATCGCCGACACCAAGCGCTCCCTCGACGGACTCGACGAGGCGGTCCGGCGACTGCTGAAGCGGAGTCGCCAGCCGATGCCGCGCGTCGCCGCGGACCGTCCGGTGCCGCCGCCTCCTCCGGGCGGTCATGGCATCGAGGCGTCGCTGGCCTCCGCTCGCAGCCAGATCGCCGCGATCGAGGCGTTGCCGCTCCGGAGCGTCTTCGCCGGGGCGATCCCCTTGCTGCTGCCGCTGCCCGGCGCCCTGCTTGGCGGCAGCATCGCCGCGGTCCTGCGGGGCGGCGCGACGCTTCCGATGGCGATCGGCGCGGCCGGCGGTGCCGCGACGGTGATCCTGCTGCTCGTGCTCGCCTTCTTTCTGCTGCGTCGGCAGATCCGCCGACTGTTCGTCGCCTACGCCGCGGCGGTGGCTTCGATCGACCGCTGCTCCGAGCAGATGCTTCGGGACGCCGCGGCGACCCGCCGCCTCGCCGACCTCGCCCTCGACGAGGCGCTGGAGGCCGAGACCCGTGCCGCCCGCGCCCGGTTCGAGCCGCTGGCCCTCTCGGTGGAGGAGCGTCGCCGCAGCCGCCTTGCCCGGCTCGCCGAGCTCGAACCCCGCCATCTCGAACGCGCCGCCGCCAAGCGGTCCGCGGCGATCGCGGAGGCCGACGCCGCGCAGCGGGACGCCCGCCTGGCCGCCGACGCCCTCGTCGCCCGCGAGCGGGAGGAGACGCAGCGAGCCTTCGACGAGGCCGCGTTCGCCCGGCAGCAGCGTCATGAACGCGAGACCGCCGAGATCGCCCGCCGCTGGCGGGATCGCCTCGACGCCGCCGCCGCGGCGCACGCGGGCCTCACGGCCGACGCGGCGGCGAGGTCGCGCTCCTGGGGCGAGGCCGACTGGGATGCCTGGACCGCCGAGGACGCGCCCGGCCTGCCGATCTGGCTGGGATCGCTCTCCCTGCCGACGCCTCCCTCCGAGACCGGCACCGCCTCCGATGGCCCGACCCATCCGCTGCTCGAGGCCGATGCGATCGAGTTGCCGCTGCTCCTGCAGCTGCCGGCCCGCGGGGGGGTGCTCGTCGAATGCGGCGAAGGCCAGCGGGAGGCGGCGTTGTCGTTCCTGCAGGCCGCGGCGCTTCGCATCCTGACCACGCTGCCCGCCGGCAAGGTCCGCTTCACCCTCGTCGATCCCGTGGGCCTCGGCGCGACCTTCGCGGGCCTGATGCACGTGTCCGACGAGGATGAGCGGATCGTCGGCGACCGCATCTGGACCGAGGCGAGGCACATCGAGCAGCGGCTCACCGATCTCACCGAGCACATGGAGACGGTGATCCAGAAGTACCTTCGCAACGAGTTCGCCTCGATCGACGCGTACAACCGCGAGGCCGGCGAGATCGCCGAGCCCTACCGCGTGCTGGTCTTCACCGACCTGCCCGTCAACCTGACCGACGCCGCCGCGAAGCGGCTGGCGAGCATCGTCGAGAGCGGCGCCCGCTGCGGCGTGCTGCTGCTGATGATGCGGGACCTGCGTCGCCCCCTGCCCGCGACCCTCGACGAGGCGGAGCTCCGCCGCGGCATGATCCTGGTGCGTGAAGCGGGCGGCGAAGCCCTCCGCCTCGCCGAGCCGCACCTCGAGGGACTCCCGCTGCATCTCGACGCCCCTCCGCCGCCCGACCGCGTGCAGTCGCTCGCGATCCGCGCCGGACGCGCCGCGAAGACCTCCTCGCGGGTCGAGGTGCCCTTCGCGGCGATCGCACCTTCGCCATCGCAGCGATGGAGCCTCGACAGCGGCGCCCGCCTCGCGGTGCCGCTGGGGCGGGCCGGGGCCACCCGCCTGCAGCAGCTCGTCCTCGGCGAAGGCACCGCGCAGCACGTGCTCATCGCCGGCAAGACCGGCTCCGGCAAGTCCACGCTGCTGCATGCGATGATCACGAGCCTGTGCGCCTGGTACGGGCCGGACCAGGTGCAGCTGTACCTGATCGACTTCAAGAAGGGCGTCGAGTTCAAGGCCTACGCGACCCATCCCCTGCCCCACATCCGCGCCGTCGCGGTGGAGAGCGATCGCGAGTTCGGCCTCAGCGTGCTGCAGGGACTCGATGGCGAGCTCAAGCGGCGGGGCGACCTCTTCCGGGCCGCCGGCGTCCAGGACCTCAAGGGCTTCCGCGCCGCCCGGCCCGACGAGGCGATGCCGCGGACCCTGCTGGTGGTCGACGAGTTCCAGGAGCTCTTCGTCGAGGACGACCGCGTGGGCCAGGAGGCCGCCCTGCTGCTCGACCGCATCGCGCGGCAGGGTCGGGCCTTCGGCATCCACGCGGTGCTGGGATCGCAGACCCTTGGCGGCGCGTACTCGATCGCCCGCAGCACCATGGGCCAGATGGGCGTGCGGATCGCCCTGCAGTGCTCCGAGGCGGATGCGTCGATGATCCTCGACGACGACAACGCCGCCGCCCGGCTGCTGACCCGCCCCGGCGAGGCGATCTACAACGACGCCGGCGGTCTCCTCGAGGGCAACAGTCCCTTCCAGGTGGTGTGGCTGCCCGACGAGGTCCGCGACGCGGTGCTCGGCGAACTGCTCGCCCTTGCGGAGGCCCGAGGCACGCCCGCTCCGGGTCCGATCGTCTTCGAGGGATCCGCCCCGGCGGACCTCGCCGCAAACGCCCCCCTTGCAGCGCTGCTGCGGACGCCACCGGCGGCACCGACCCGCGAGCTGCTGCGGTGGTGGGTCGGAGATCCCATGGCGATCCGCGATCCCGCCGCGGCGGAGCTCCGCCGGCAGCCCGGTGCGAACCTCCTGCTCGTCGGCCAGCAGGGCGAGACGATCCTCGGGATGCTCGCCTCGGGCCTGCTCGGCATCGCGGCGCAGTGCCGGGGCGGCCGCGTGCGGCTGCAGCTGCTCGACGGGACGCCCGCGGACGATCCGCTTGCGGGAACGCTCGCCGCCGTCGCCGCGGCGCTGCCGGAGCCTGCCCGCATCCTCACGCCGCGGGAGCTGCCCGACGCCCTCGGGGAGATCGCCGCGGAGGTCGCCGCCCGCCTCGACGATCCCGCGGGGGCGTCGGCGCCGCCGCTGCTGCTGCTGATCCACTCGCTGCAGCGGTTCCGGGATCTCCGCCGCAACGAGGACGACTACGGCTACTCGAGCGACGACGGCCCCCCGAAGCCGGATCGCCTCTTCGCTGCGATCCTGCGGGACGGACCCTCCGTCGGCGTGCACGTGGTCGCCTCCGCCGACACCGTGGCCAACCTGATGCGGGTGGTCGACCGCCAAGGCCTGCGGGAGTTCGATTGGCGAGTGGCCCTGCAGATGAGCGCCACCGATGCGAGTTCCCTGATCGACTCCCCGCTCGCCTCCCGCCTCGGCCTCAGCCGCGCCTACCTGCACAGCGAGGAGCAGGGACGCCTCGAGAAGTTCCGCCCCTACCCGCCGCCGGCGGCCCCGTTCATCGAGCGGGTGGCAGCGGCCGTGCGGTCCTGATGCCCCCGGATCGCGGGCGGCGTGCCGCTATGCTGCACGATTCCTCGGACTCCTTGGGGCGAACCGCATGGCCAGGGCCACCATCGATCCCACCTCCTCGATCCCCAAGATCGATCGTTGCGGCGATCTCCACCACCGTCCGCGGGTCCTGCTGGGGAAGACCGGCCTCGACGGGCACGACCGCGGCGTCAAGCTGATCGCCCGGCTGCTTCGGGACAGCGGTGCCCACGTGATCTACTCGGGCCTCTGGCAGACCCCCCGCAGCCTCGCGATCTCCGCCCGCGACGAGGACGCCGACGTGGTGGCCTGCTCCATGATGAGCAACTCCCATCTCGTGCTCGTGCCCCGTCTCATCGAGGAGTGCGGCAAGGTGGGCCGGCCCGACATGGTCGTGAACGTGGGCGGCATCATCCCGCAGGAGGACGTGCCCACCCTGCTCGCCGCGGGCGTGAATCGGATCTTCCACACCGGCACGCCGATGGAGGAGATCGTCGAGAGCGTCCGGCAGGCGGTGAAGCCCTACGGCGAGATCGCGAGCGGCCATCCGACCGCCCAACTCTCGCGGCGGATCAGCACCGCCTGGGCGGGCGAGAGGACCGAGGGACCGCGACGGCGGCCGGCTCGGGTCATCGGCATCACCGGAAGCCCCGGCGCCGGCAAGAGCACCCTCGTCGCGGCGATGGCCGCCGAAGCCGCCCGCCGCGGCGGCACCATGGCGGTGATCGCCTTCGATCCGATGAGCCCCATCACCGGCGGCGCCCTCCTCGGCGACCGCCTGCGGGTCGACTTCAACGCCGTCGACGAGCGGGTCTTCTACCGGAGCCTCGCCATCGTCGGCGAGGACTACTCCCGCCTTCCCGAGCTGATCGAGCTTGTGGGCGGCGCCGGCCACGACACCCTGATCGTCGAGACCGTCGGCGCCGGGCAGAACGACTGCGCCATCCGGAACTTCGTCGACCGCACCGCGGTGGTGACGGTGCCGGGCATGGGGGACGCGGTGCAGATGGACAAGGCCGGCATCCTCGAGATCGCCGATCTCTTCGTGGCCAACAAGGCCGACCACGCCGGCGAGAGCAAGCACCTCCGCGAGCTGCTCGACATCGCCGCCGGCCGGCCGATCTTCGAGACGGTCGCGACGGAGGGACGCGGCGTCGTCGAGCTGCTCGAGCACCTCGCTCCCTGACCGCACCGGGACGGGCCCCCGCCGTGGACTTCGAACCGATCCTTCTCAGCGTCGCGATCGTGGCGTCGCGGGTGCTCGACGTGACCCTCGGCACCCTCCGCACCGTCGCGGTCATCCACGGCCGTCGCAGCGGGGCCTTCCTGCTCGGCTTCCTCGAGGTGCTGGTGTGGGTGCTGGTGGTCTCCGGGGTCATCGCGACCGTCCAGCAGAATGCCTGGTACGCGATCCCCTACGCCCTCGGCTTCGCGCTGGGCAACTTCCTCGGCATCACCCTCGAGCAGCGTTTCGCGTTCGGGCGGCAGGTGGTGCGGGTGTTCACCCGGCACGGCAGCGAGGTGGCCGCATCGCTGCGGGAGGAGGGCGTGCGGGTGACCGAGTTCGAGGGCCGGGGCAAGGATGGCCCGATCTCGATGCTGTTCCTCGAGCTCGGCCGACGCGACGCCGCCCGTCGCCTTGCGGAGTTGCGCCGCCTCGATCCCGCCTGCTACTACGTGGTGGACGACATCCGCCTCGCCTCGCTCTCGGCGCCCGCGTCGAGCCGCCCCGACGCCCGCGTGGTGACGAAGAAGAAATGACCGAGGACCTGCCCCCGCCATCGAACCCGCCCGGCCCTCCGACGATCCGCGTCGCGCCCGCCGACCTCGCCCGCAGGGTGGACGCGGAGGCGATCCTCCGCCTGCTTCGGGCCTTCGCGATGGAACCGGTGTCGGGCGGCCGCGATCTGCCCGAGGAGGTCGCGTCGCGCCTCGTGGAGGGCTTGCGGCGGCATCCGGTGTCGCGGAACTGGATCGCCTGGGACGGCGCCGGCGACGCGGCGGTCCCGGTCGGCTGCGCGATCTGCCAGATCGGCTTCTCGACCTTCCTCGCGTCTCCGACGCTCAACCTCCATGACCTCTTCGTGCTCCCCTCGCACCGCGACCGGGGGGTCGGGGCCGCGCTCATGGCGTCGGTGCACGATGCCGCCCTCGCCCTCGGCTGCGGCAAGGGCACCCTGGAGGTGAACCGGGGCAACGCCGCCGCGCAGCGGTTCTATGCGCGTCTCGGCTACGGCGACGGCACCGGGATGGGGGACGGCGGCGGAGTGTGGTTCTGGCACCGCCGAATCTGAGGCCCGGTCCGGCGTCGGTCAGCGGACGAGGCGGGCCCGCCCGGGGACGCCCGGTTCCGCGATCGCCTCGATCTCGGCCTCGCACTCGAAGGTCGCGTCGTCCCGCATCAGCACCTCGAGGAGCATCGCGGTGCCGCAGCGAAGGCTCGCGCTGCCCGCAAGCGAAAGACGGGCCTGCGGCGCGTAGAGCTCGCCCGGCACCGCGACCGTCGCCGAACCTGCGATCGACCAGTCGCTCTCATCGCCCCGCTGCAGGATCCATCGCCCATCCCACTTGCCGATCGAGGTCGCCGGCGTGCCCGTCACCACCGCGGCATCGTCCATGGCGAAGGCGACGCCCCGTTCGAGCTGGATCGTGGCCCCGTCGAGCTCGAGCACCACGTTGCCGTCGAGCTGGATCGAACCGGCGAACTGATGCAGGCCGGGCCGCAGCACCACCCGGCCGCCGACGGCGCGGAAGCTCGCATGCACGCCCGGCTTCACCTCGGTGACCCCGATGTCGTCGTGCAGAATCGGCACCGCCTTCTCGGCCACGATCCGAGGCAGCGGAATGGGGATGAACGGATCCTCCGGGATCTCGGCTCCCACTGCGATGGTGCCCTCGATCCCCGCCTCGTCGGCGGGATCGAGCGAGCCGGCGATGCGGACGATCGGCGCCGCCACCGATCCGCCCCCGAGGATCGCCACCGCGCGGGG
>CAZQUA010000017.1:0-20076 GCA_964596455.1 uncultured Isosphaeraceae bacterium | reverse complement strand
AGATCACCGTCTCGTCGATGCGGTTGATGAGCTCGGGGCGCAGGTGCTTCTTGAGGAGCCCCTTGACGTGCGCCTCGATCTCCGCGTCGATCGCGCCCTGTTCGGTCATCTCGAGGATCGCCGCCGAGCCGATGTTGCTCGTCATCACGATGATCGCGTTCGAGAAGTCGACCGTGCGGCCCTGGCCGTCGGTGAGCCGGCCGTCGTCCAGGACCTGCAGCAGCACGTTGCTCACGTCGGGATGGGCCTTCTCCATCTCGTCGAAGAGGATGACGCAGTAGGGGCGTCGACGAACCGCCTCGGTCAGACGGCCGCCTTCCTCGTAGCCCACGTAGCCGGGCGGCGCGCCGATGAGCCGCGCCACCGCGTGCTGCTCCATGAACTCGCTCATGTCGATGCGGACCATCGCCTCCTCGGTGTCGAAGAGGAACTCGGCCAGGGCCTTGCAGAGCTCGGTCTTGCCGACCCCGGTGGGGCCGAGGAAGAGGAAGCTGCCGATCGGTCGATGGGCCTCGCCGAGGCCCGCGCGGCTCCGCCGGACCGCCTCCGAGACCGCGGTCACGGCCTCGGGCTGGCCGACCACCCGCTGCCGCAGCTGCGACTCCATCTGCAGGAGCTTCTCGCGTTCGGTCTCGACGAGCTTGCTGACGGGAATGCCGGTCCACTTCGAGACGACCGCGGCGATCTGCTCGGGGTCGACCTCCTCCTTGACCATGGCGCCGCCGCCGGCCTGCCGCCTCGCGAGGGCCGCCTCGGCGTCGGCGAGGCGCTTCTCGAGGTCGCGGATCTCGCCGTACTGGAGTCGCGAGGCCGCCTCGAAGTCGCCGCGGCGCTTGGCCTGCTCGAGCTCGATCTCCCGCGCATCGATCTGCTCGCGGAGCTTCTTGATGCCGTCGAGCTCGCCCTTCTCCACCTTCCAGCGGGCGTCGAGGGCGTTGAACCGCTCCTGCTGCGAGGCGAGCTCCGCCTCGAGCGACGCGAGGGCCTTGCGGCTCTTCTCGTCGCTCTCGAGCTTCAGGGCCTCCCGCTCGATCTCGAGCTGCATGACCCGGCGGCGGAGCTCGTCGAGCTCGGTGGGCATCGAGTCGTTCTCGATGCGGAGCCGCGAACTCGCCTCGTCGAGCAGGTCGATCGCCTTGTCGGGCAGGAAGCGGTCGGCGATGTAGCGGTGGCCGAGGGTCGCGGCGGTGATGATCGCGCCGTCCTGGATCCGCACGCCGTGGTGCGCCTCGTAGCGGCTCTTGAGCCCGCGGAGGATCGCGATCGTGTCCTCGACCGAGGGCTCGCCGACGTAGACCGGCTGGAAGCGCCGCTCGAAGGCGGGGTCCTTCTCGATGTGCTTGCGGTACTCGTCGAGCGTCGTCGCGCCGATGCAGCGCAGTTCGCCGCGAGCAAGCGCCGGCTTGAGCAGGTTGCCCGCGCTCACGGCGCCTTCGGCCTGACCCGCGCCGACGATCGTGTGCAGCTCGTCGATGAAGAGGATCACCCGCCCGTCGCTCGAGGCGACCTCGCGCAACACCGCCTTCAGGCGCTCCTCGAACTCGCCGCGGTACTTGGCGCCTGCAAGCAGCTGACCGACGTCGAGGGCGACGATGCGGGCCTCCTTCATCGAGTCCGGGCAGTCGCCGTTCACGATGCGGATCGCAAGCCCCTCGGCGATCGCGGTCTTGCCGACGCCGGGCTCGCCGATCAGCACGGGGTTGTTCTTCGTGCGCCGCGAGAGGACCTGCATGCAGCGGCGGATCTCCTCGTCGCGGCCGATCACCGGATCGATCTTGCCGGCGGCGGCCCGCTCGTTGAGGTCGACCGCGTACTTCTTGAGCGCCTCGAAGTTGCCTTCGGCGCCCGGATCGTTGACGTTCGACACGCCGGAGGCCTTGCGGATCTGCTCGATCGCCGCGAGCAGCCGCTTGCGGTCGGCGCCGACCGCGGAGAGCGTCTCGCGGCCGGGTCCGGAGACCTCCGCGAGGGCGAGCAGCAGATGCTCGGTCGAGATGTAGCCGTCCTTGAGGCGGGTCGCCTCCTTCTCGGCTTCGGCGAGGACCTGCATCAGCGCGGGGCCGGCCTGCGGGGCGGTGCCGCGGACGGTGGGCAGGCGGCGGAGCTCCGCCGCGGCCACCTGGGCGACCCGGGCCGCGTCGATCCCCGCCTTGGCGAGGATCGAGTCGGCGACGGACTGCTTCTCGGCGAGCATCGCCGCAAGCAGATGCAGCGGCGAGACCTCGCCGTGGCCGGCGGTGTTGGCGGCGGTCTGGGCGGACGCGATCGCGTCCTGGGCAAGCGTGGTGAATCGGTCGAAGCGCATGGGTTCACCGGACGCAATCGGCGTGCCGAAGTCGTGGGAGGCGGGGATGGGGTTCGCGCGGGGTCGCGGAGCGGGGCACGGACCAGAAGGTCGCTCTGGACCGCCTGGACAGGGTGGACGCGATCGATCCGAGGGAGCGAGCGGCAGTCGGGGGCCGGTCTTCTGCCATGTTGACCGGGGAAGCTCGCCGGCTTCCTCAGGCCGATCGAGGCAGCGGCCGCCACGGGAACGCCGGCGGGACCAGCTCCGGGCGATCCTGCAGCCATCCCACCAGGAATCGGAACGCCTCGACGAGACGCGGCCCCGGCCGGTTGAACATCGCGTTGCCGTCGATCATGACCGCGGCGTTGGGGCCATCGAGTCCCGCCTCGAGCAGCGGCCACCAAGGGGTCGCCTGCAGGCTCGCGACCTGCGGCTCGATCGCCGGAAGCGGCAGGCCGCAGGGGCACACGATCAGTCGGCGGGGCGCCGCCGCGAGCAGCTCCTCCGGCGGGATCCGGCGGCTCTTGGCCTTCGGCGGATTCAGCGAGTGGCGTCCGCCGGCGGACTCGATCAGCTGCGGGGTCCAGTGCCCGCCGCAGAAGAGCGGTTCGACCCACTCGAGGAACGCCACCTCCGGCCCCGGCTCGTAGGGGTTCACGAAGTCGACCGCCGTCCAGTACGCCTCGCGAAGCCGCACCAGCGCCTCGGCCGCGGCGCCGCCTCGCCCGACCGCCTCGCCCACCACGAGCAGGTCGTCGAAGACCGCCTCGAGGCTCGCGGGATTCAGGTTGACCACCCTCGGGCGGGGCGACATCGAGGCCGCGATCCGCTCGACGGTGGCGAGATCGATCGAGCAGACCTCGCAGAGGTCCTGCGTCAGGATCACCTCCGGGCGAAGCGCCGCGAGCGCCTCCGCGTCGAGGGTGTAGAGCGACTGCCCCTGCGAGAGCGACTCCCGCACCTGCCGGTCGATCTCGGCGGGATCGTCCCCGTGCGTGCGGGCGGCGGTCAGCACCGGACGGTCGGCGACCTGCGGCGGCCAGTCGCACTCGTGGCTGCGGCCCACGAGAAGGTCCGCGGCGCCGATCTCGCAGAGGATCTCGGTCGCCGAGGGGAGCAGGCTGACGACGCGGGGCGCGGGCATCGGGTCAGTCTACGGAGCGGTCGGCGGCCTACAGGCGGATGCAGACGTTCTTGGGCTCGGTGAAGAACCGCAGCGCCTCGAAGCCGCCCTCGCGGCCGATGCCGGAGTCCTTGACCCCCCCGAAGGGCGTCCGCAGGTCCCGCAGCAGCCAGCAGTTCACCCACACCACGCCCGCCTCGATCGCCGCGGCCATGCGGTGGGCTCGAGTGAGGTTGCGGGTCCACAGCGAGCAGGCGAGGCCGTAGTCGCAGTCGTTGGCGATCGCCACGGCCTCGCGATGGGCATCGACGCCCTGCACCGAGACCACCGGCCCGAAGAACTCCTCGCGGGCGGCCTCGCAGCCCGCCGGCACCCCCATGAGCACCGTCGGCTCGAGGAAGTAGCCGTTGCGGCAGCGGGCCGAGGGCGAGCGGGGCCGGCTGCCCCCGAGGGCCACGACGGCGCCGTCGCCGCGGGCCCGCGCGATCATCGCCTCGAGTCGCCCGAGGTGCTCCCGCGAGATGACCGGCCCGAGATCGGTCTCCGACTCGAGCGGGTCGCCCACCCGCAGCGCTTGCACCTGCTCGAGGAACCGCCGCGTGAACTCCTCGAGGCGGGACCGGTGGACGAGGATCCGCGAGCCGCACAGGCAGATCTGCCCGGAGTTGGAGAAGGCGCTCCGCACCGCCGCGGGCACGGCCTCGTCGAGATCCGCGTCCTCGCAGACGATCGTCGCGTTCTTGCCGCCGAGTTCGAGCGAGACCCGCTTGAAGCCCGCCGCCGCCGCCGTCGCGATCGCCCGGCCGGTGGCGGTGCCGCCGGTGAAGGTGATCGTCGAGACGCCGGGATGCTCGACGAGCCGCCGCCCCGCCTCGGCGCCGCCGTGGACGATGTTCAGGACGCCTGCGGGCAAGCCGATCTCGCGGGCGATCTCGCCGAGGCGCCACGCGGTCACCGGGGCCAGTTCGGAAGGCTTGGCGACCACGGTGCAGCCGCTCGCCAGCGCCGGGGCGATCTTCCAGGTGAAGAGATAGAGCGGCAGGTTCCACGGGCTGATGCAGCCGGCGACGCCGCGGGGCCGACGCAGCGTGTAGTTGAGGGCGGCCGCCCCCATGTCGTGCAGTTCGCTCTGCTCGTGCAGGATCGCGGTGGCGAAGAAGCGGAGATTGGCGACCGCGCGGGGGATCTCGAGCTCGCGGGCGACCCGAAGCGGCTTGCCGGCGTCCGCCGACTCCTCGAGGGCCAGGGCATCGCCCCGCGACTCCACCGCCTCGGCGAGGGCGAGCAGCCATCTCGACCGCTCCGCCGCCGGCGTCGCGGACCAGCCCGGGAAGGCCCTTGCCGCAGCCTCGACGGCCCGGTCGACGTCGTCGGCGTCGCCGAGGGGCACCTCCGCCCACGCCAGCGCCGTGGCGGGGTCGATGCTGTGGGCGAAGCGTCGGGAGATCGGTTCGGCGGGGACGCCGTCGATGAGGTGGGAGAGTCGAAGCATCGCGGCAAGGTAGTCGCCCCCGCCGACGAGAACGCCCCCGCGGGGTTCCGCGGGGGCGTCGCCATGACCCCAGGGAGAATCGAACTCCCGTTTTCAGGATGAGAACCTGACGTCCTGGCCGCTAGACGATGGGGCCGTCGGGGGGAAGAGTATATCGGGTCGCCCCGGCGGGTCGAGTCCCGCCACGGACGCCGGGGATCGCCCCCGCGGCGCCGCCGCGGCGTGTGGGATACTTCCGACATGCTGCTCGCCGAGAGCTTCCTCCACACCCTCGACCCCTTCGCCATCGAGCTCGTGCCCGGGGTGGGCGTCCGCTGGTACGGCCTCGCCTACGCGGTGGGATTTCTCGTGGGATGGCTCGTGCTGCGGGCCTTGGCGGTCCGCCGCCTCACCCATCTCTCGCCGCAGCAGGCCGGGGACCTCCTGACCTACCTCGTGATCGGCGTGATCGCCGGCGGGCGGATCGGGCACGTGGTGCTCTACGACCCCCACCTGCTCTGGACCTTCGAGAGCGCCTTTCCCTGGTGGGGACTGCTCGCGATCCACCGCGGCGGCATGGCGAGCCACGGCGGGATCGTCGGGGTGATCCTGGCGGCGTGGATCTTCAGCCGCCGCAGCGGCGTCGGGATGCTCGAACTCTGCGACCTGACGGCGCTCGCCTGCACGACCGGCCTCGGCCTGGGGCGTCTGGCGAACCTCGTCAACGGCGAGCTGTGGGGCAAGGCGCTTCCCGCCTCGATGCAGGCGGATCCGCCGTGGTGGAGCATCAAGTACCCCACCGAGGTGCTGTCTCCGGCCTTCCCCAACGCCGACGCGCTCGAGTCGCTGCGGCCGCTCGTCGATCCCTCGCGGCCCTTCCCCGAGAGCGTCGTCGAGGCGGTGCGTCTCGGCCGCGAGCAGGTGACCGAGGCGCTGACGCCGCTGCTGACGGCGCACTATCCCTCGCAGGTCTTCCAGGCGATCACCGACGGCCTGATCCTGCCGATCGTGCTGGTGCTGGTGTGGTGGCGACTTCGCCCCGCCGGGACGCTCGGCGGATCGTTCCTGGTCGCCTACGGCCTGCTGCGACTCGCCACCGAGCAGTTCCGCGAGCCGGACGAGGGCGTGCTCGTGATCGGCTGGTGGTCGAGCATTCCCGGCGTCGGGGCGACCCTGCCGATGCTGCTGAGCGGCGCGATGGTGGTCGCGGGCGTCGCGGTGATCGTCGGCGCGGCCCGCTGCGGCCTTCCGCGGATCGGCGGCTTCGGGGCGGCGGAGGGCGATCGCCTGCCGGCGTCACCGTGAGTCGCCGGCCCCGCGGGGACGGCATCCGCCGGGCCCGCCGCGAGGATGCGGCGGCGCTGGCGGAGATCGATCGGCGGTGCTTCCGCCACGGCGGCGAGCGGTTCTCGCAGCGGCGGATCCTCGGCCTGCTCGCGAATCCCCGCGCCGAGTCGTTCGTGGCGATGGTCGAGGGCCGGCCGGTCGGCTGGGGCGTGTCGCTTCGCCGCCGCAGCGCATCGGGGCGGCAGCATGGACGCATCTACGGGTTGGCCGTCGACCCGCAGGCGCGGGGCCTCGGACTCGGCCGCCGCCTCGCCGAGCGCCTGCTCGCGGGACTGGCGTCGCGGTCGATCCAACGGGTGTCGCTCGAGGTCCGTGCGGGCAACGCGACCGCGATCGCGCTCTACCGATCGCTCGGCTTCGAGGGCGAGCGCCGCCTGCCGGACTACTACGCGCGGGGAGTCGCGGCGATCAGGATGCGGCGGGACTCGCCGGGGCCGCCTTCGCGGGCTCCGCGGGTGCGACCGCCGTCGGCGATGCCGCCGCCGGACGCTCGCCTCCGCCGGGACGGCCGCCGCGGGGAGGACCGCTTCGGGACCTCGCCGCCGCCGCCCGCTGCGCCGCAAGCTGCGCCGCCTCGGCCGCGGCGAGTCGAGCCTGCTCGACGACCGCCGGATCGAGCCTCGACACCACTTCGTCGAGGGCGGGCCGCCGCAGCAGCACCCGGTCGCCCTCGGCAAGGCCGTCGATGACCTCCACCTGCAGTTCGCCCGCGCGGCCGAGGGTGATCGGCCGCTGGGCGACGCCGCCCTCCTCGGCGCGGTGCACGAAGGCCACCGGCCCCTCCCGCAGCACCGCCTGGATCGGCACCCACACCGCGTCCTCGACCCGGTCGAGCATGATCTCGGCGCGGGCCCGCATCGCCGGCTTCAGGCCGAGCGATGGATCGGCGTCGATCAGCACCCGCACCGTGTAGTCGCGGCGGTTGGGATCCCGCCATCCGCCGCTCTCGGCGAGCACGCTCACCGACTGCACGGTGCCGGCGAGGGGGACGTTGGGAAGCGCATCGGAGAAGACGTTCACCGCCTGCCCCGGCTGGATCCGCCCGCTGAGGGCCTCGGAGACCTTCAGCAGGGCCACCATCTCGCTCGTGTCGGGAAGCACCGCGACGAGCTCGTTGGGCCGCAGTTCCGTGCCCACCGCCGGGGGCGTCGCCTCGCCGCCGCCGCGGCCGCGGCGGCCCTCCTCGATGCTTGAGGCGTAGACGAGCAGGCCGTCGCCGGGGGCGGTCATGACGCACGAGTCGAGCTGGCGGCGCAGGTCCGCGAGGCGGTCCTCCTGCGTGGCGAGCACGAAGCGGCGGCTGTCCACGTCGGCGCGGATGCGGATCAGCTCGGCATCGTGCCGCTGCTCGGTGCGGGCCCGCTCCGCGACCGCCTGGTCGAGGTCGGATCGCTTGCGGGCCTCCTGCTGCTCGTGCTCGAACTGCTCGTAGAGGAAGATCGCCAGCTCCGCCTGCCGCACCCGGGCCTGCGCCTCGATCATGCGGATGCGGTCCTGCTCGTACTCGTCGCGGCTGAGGAAGTCCTGCTCGACAAGCCGTGCGGCGTCGCTGAAGCGGTCCTCGAGACGCTTGGCGTTGATCTCCGCGGTCTGCTTGGCGAGGGCCAGCTCCTCACGCTTCGCGACCACCTCGCCCTGCTGCCACGCCTCGAGGGCGAGGCGGGCGAGGTGGATCTGCAGATCGGCCTTCTCGAGATCGCTCTCCCTGGCGCTGAGGCGGATCTGCAGGTTCTGCTCGGCGGCCACAAGATCGCTCTGGGCGTTCTTGAGCTTGTCCTCGGCGTCCTTGATGCGGTTGCGGATCTCCTCGTCGGCGAGCTGGACGATCAGGTCGCCCTGCCGCACGAGGCGGCCCTCGTCGACGATCGAGGTGATCACCGCGCGGCTCTCGAGGCGGTTGCGGATCTCGACCTGCCGCACCGCCGCCAACTCGCCGCTGACGGGGATCACGATGTTGAACGAGCCCCGCTCGACCGCATGCAGGTCCTTGCCGTCGCCGGCGGCGGGCCCGCTGCCGCCGAAGGCGCCCGGCAGCAGCAGCACCGCCGCGAGGGCGAGGACCACCGCCGCGACGAGGGCGATCCGCCGAAGGGACGACGCTCGGGTCTTGGGCGGAGCAAGCACCGCCGGGGATCGGGCGGAAGCGTGGGCGGAAGCGGTGGCGGTGGCGTCGGACATGGTGCAGGGTAGGGGCTTCGGCGGCCGGACGGCGTGGAGTCGAGAAAGTGGCGGGGCGGACGGGTTCGCCGGCCGAGGCGGTCAGGACGGATGGTCGGGCAGCACGCCGCTGCGGCGGGCGATCTCGAAGTTCCGATAGCGAGGGTCTTCGGTCACCTCCCGCACCACCACCGGCGCCAGCCACGCGGGCAGGGCGATCGCGGTCTCCGCCGAGGGCAGCTCGACCTCGGCCAGCACGAGCTCGATCCCCTCGAAGCGATCGATCTCCCAGACGAGGCCGTCCTCGGGCACGCGATGCCGCCGCTTGCGGAGGCGGCGTCCCGCCGTGCGGGGCCACCATCGGTCGAACTCTTCGGGGGAGAGGGGCCGCTCCTCCTCCCGACGCACGAGGCCCTGCCCATGCTTGCGGGTGAGCACCCGCAGCACCTGCCCGTCGGGAGCGACCTGCCGCCGCAGGCGGCCTTCGGGTTGGCCGGGACCGTCCGGGGGCGGCAGGTAGCCCTGCTCGATCTCGACGGCCACCGCGGACGCCGGCAGCGGCGGCATGCCGCGAAGCAGGAACACCCGCTCGATCTCCAGTCCGTCGCGATGGCCCTTTCCGGCCGGACCGAGGCTTGCGTCGGAATCGCTCATCGGGCCGCGGGCGATCGCTCCGCCCACGCGGCGACGAGATCGGCGAGGGCGTGCAGGAGGTTCACGTTCGCCTCGAGATGCCGCTCGGCAAGTTCGAGGCGCTCGATCCAGTCGGCCCACCGCTCCGCGGCGTCGGCATCGTCGGCGGCGATCGACCCATGCAGCCGCGTCCGCAGCGAGCGGGCGAGCATGCCGAGCAGCAGCTGGGCGCCGAGTCGGTTGGCGGCCTCCTTGCTCGCGCGGGGATCGGCCTTCACCTGCGCCTCGGCGAATCCCTTCACAAGGTCCGCCATTCCCGCGGCGAAGCCGTCGATGCGGCCCTCGTCGGCGAGCGTCGCGAACGGTTCGCGGATCGCCCGCTCCCAGGCCATCAGGTCCGCGTCCACCGCCAGCGTCGCGCGTCCCGGCGAGCCTTCCGCAAAGTCGAGCAGCCAGGCCCGCGTGGCCTCGGGGACCGAGGGCGGCAGGCCCGCCAGCCAGCGACGCATCGCCTCCTCGCCGAGGGGCGAGAAGGGCACCTGATGGCAACGGCTGCGGATCGTCGGCAGCAGGCGGGTGCGGTCGGTCACGCAGAGCACGATCCAGGTCCGGGGCGGCGGCTCCTCGAGGGTCTTGAGGAGGGCGTTCTGCCCGGTGGCGTCGAGGCCCTCCGCCTCGTCGATCAGGAAGACCTTGCCGTGGCCGAGGTAGGGCGTCCGCTGCACCGTCGGCTCGAAGGCGATGTCGCCGGCCATCCCGCCGATCATCAGCTCCCGCAGGAGATCGACCGGGATGTTGGTGAGCTTGCGGTCCCGCAGCGACGGCACCTGCGAGTCGCGGCACCGCTGCTTGGCGATCCAGTGGAGGTCGGGATGGCTGCCTGCCTCGAGCAGGCGGGCGACCTCGGTGCCCGCCGGCGGAGCGAAGCGGCGGATGGCGGACGCATCGGCCTCGGGGTCGAGCAGCAGCCCCGCGACGATGCGGGCGCAGGTCATCTTGCCCACGCCCGCCGGGCCGTGGAAGATCATCGCCGGCGGCAGGCGGCCGGCGAGCAGCAAACTCTGCAGGTCGGCCTTGGCCCGCTCCTGCCCAAGCAGCTCGCGAGGCGTCCCGACGCCGGCTGCGGCGGACGACTCGTCGGGGGCGACCGATCGGCGGGGCGATTTGCGGGGGGCGGCGGCCACGGGGTCATCCTACGGGCGTCCCCGGGGCCGGCTTCACTCGAAGGGCACTTCGACCAGCCGCGAGGCGAGGGGACGGCGGGCCTCGCCTCGGCGGGGATCGGTCGCGACGAGCAGCTCCTCGCCGTTGACGAGCAGCCGCGGGAACTCCCGCATCGCCCGCTCGACCTCCGGGGCGTAGAGCGTGCTGCGGGGGTCGTAGGCGTCCGCGCCGAACCGGCCGACGGTGACGCTGCTCGTGTCGGTGTCGAGGTCGTGGCGGTACCAGGCATCGGCGCCGCGGGTGCGGAGCTGCCGGGCGTACTCCTCGGCGGCGCGGCGGACCTCCTCGGGGGAGATCTCGTTGGTGCCGAAGGTGCTCCACACCGCGACCTCGAGGGTGAAGAGTTGGCGTTTGCGGGGGAACTGGCTGCGGAGGTTCCGGAGGTCCCACGGCCCCGGCGGCCCCGCAGCGGCGCCGACGGAACGCCGCACGAGCATCGCAGTGGGGAAGGGGCGGTTGGCGGGATCGCCGAGCGACTTGATGCGGGCCAGCGACGCCTGCGCGTCGGGATCGTCGGGCCCCTGATAGCGGCCGAACACCACCATCGAGCCGCTGCGATGCGGCGCGAGGAAGGCTCCATCGAGTTGCGGGAAGGCCCGCACCGTCTGCTGCCGGAAGGCCTCCGCCCGGGCCTGGTGGCCCTCGTCGGCGAAGGTGCCAAGCAGCACCGACCATCGTCCGCCCGGCGGCATCCTCGCCGGAACGCCTCGACTGCCCACGGGCCGGCCCGCGGCGCCGAGCAGCTCCGCCTCGCCGGGCCCGAGCAGTTCGTCGCCCTGCGGGGTGGCGCCGGCGGCGGGGGCGGCCGTGCGAGGGGTGCTCGGGCTGCAGGCGATCAGCACCGAGGCGACGAGCACCGCCGCGATCGCGGGTCCAAGACCGGGGATTCGGAGGAGGACGGTCATGCGAGCGGTCCGCTGGAGCCTCCCGGGATGTGAACCTGGGCAACGAGATCTGGGGGCGTTGCCGGCGGCGGACGCCTGCCCGTTGTGGGGTCGCTGGAGGGGCAACTCGATCCTTTCAAGGTTCCGGGGGACCTCCGACGATATCCCCCGCGTCGTTGGTTGGGCGGGGCCGGGCATCCGGCGTGGCGCCGCTCGCCTCATTCCAGTTTCCGTGGTTCGCGTCAGGAAGTCGCACGCATCGCCAGGGATCGGCGACGGCTGCCGATTGCGCATTCGGATGGCCGAGGAGTCCTTGATCATGCCTGACATCGGCAGCACCGGTCCCATCTCCGCCTCCCGCGACGCCCTTCCCCGCGATGGGGTCGAGCGATCCGCCGCCGCCTCCGCAACGGCCATCGCCGCCGGCGGCACCCGCCTCGCCGACGATCGCCTCGAGCGGATCGAGTCGATCCGCCGCGGCATCGCCGACGGCAGCTACCTCTCCGAGGACCGCCTTCGGGAAGCGATCTGCCGCGCGATCGACGACCTGCGGCGGTGAACGCCCGCCCTCGCCGCGGCGAGGCCGATGGCGGGATCGCCCTGCCCGCCGCCTCGGGCGAGGTCGCCACAAGCGAGAACCCGGTCCATCCGGTCCCTCGGTCCTCCGACTAGGCTGTCCACCGGCGGTCTCCTCGAGGAAACCTCGGGGAGTCGTCGAGGGAGCTTTCCCGCTCTCGTGGGACGACTCTGGAGGACTCGGATGCCGACGATCTCGATCCCCGCCCGCCTCGCTGCGGCATCGATCGCATGGGGCCTGCTGCAGGCCGCCGCCGCACAGTCCCCTTCGCCGCAGGACCTTCGCCCCGCGGAACTCGATCGCTGGGCGATCGTCGGCGGCGGGGCGGTGCCGCGGCCGGGCGAGCGGATCGACGACGCGGTGGTCCTGCTTCGCGACGGCGTGATCGAGGCGGTCGGCGAGGCGGGGTCGATCGAGATCCCCGCCGGATACCGCCGCATCGACGCGACGGGCCTCGTCGCCTACGCGGGCTTCATCGACGCCGGCGTGCGGATCCCCTCGGCGGACGCCGCGGCGGCGGCGTCGCTCGAGGCGGGTGCCCACTGGAACGGTCGGGTGGTGCCGCAGCTTCGCGCCGATCGCCTGCCGCCCCTCGACGCGAAGCGGCGGGAGGAGCTTCGCGGACTCGGCTTCACCTCGGCGGCCGTGCATCCCGACAGCGGGGTTCTTCGGGGAAGCGGGGCGGTGTGGCCGCTCTCGGAGTCGCCGCTTCGGCCCCGCCTCGAGCGGTCGATGATGGCCGCCGCCTTCGAGCGGGGCGGCTCCTGGGACCGCGCGAGCTATCCCGGCGCCCTCGTGGGGAGCGCGGCCCTCCTTCGGCAGACGCTTCTCGACGCCCGCTGGCATGCCGCCTGCCGGGCCATCTTCGAGGCCGACCCTCGCGGGCATCAGGCGCCCATCAGCGCGGTGGCGCTCGAGGCCCTCGCCGAGGTCGTGGCGGGGCGTCAGCCGCTGCTCATGCACTGCGAGTCGGAGGGCACCGTGCTGCTGGCGGCGATGATCGCCGAGGAGCTGCAGGTCCCCATCGTCGTCGCCGCGAGCGGCCTCGAGTTCCGCCGCCTCGACGAGGTCGCCGCCGCCGGGGTGCCGCTGCTGGTGCCGCTGGACTTCCCCGACCCGCCGACGGTCGACTCGCCGTGGCAGGCCCAGAGCGTCGCGCTTCGGGATCTGCTGACCTGGGAGCACGCCCCGAGCAATCCCAAGCGTCTGCTCGAGGCCGGCAGCGTCGTCGCCATCACCACCGATCGCCTGCGGTCGCTCGACGCCTTCCCGGAGCGGATGCGGCGGGCGATCGCCGCAGGACTCTCGGAGGACGAGGCCCTCGCGATGCTCACCACCACGCCGGCGGGGATCCTCGGCATCGCCGAGATGGCTGGCACGATCGAACCCGGCAAGCAGGCGGACCTGATCCTCGTCGAGGGCCCGCTCTTCGGGAAGGACTCGAAGGTCCGCGAGTCCTTCATCGGCGGCGTCCGCCATGAGCTCTCGCCACGCCCGACCTGGTCGCTTCGCGGCGAGGCGGTGGCGACGCTTCCCGACGGCAGCGTTCGCCGGATGCGGATCGACCCCGACTCGCCCCGCATCGAGGTGTGGCCGGCGGAGCCGCCCGCGGCCGACGATGCGGCGGCGAAGGCGAAGCCCGACGAGGCCGCTGCCGACGAAGGGCCGGCGGATGCGGGCGTTGCCGCGGGGGACGCCGATGCCGACACCGAAGGCGAGGGCGAGGCAGCGTCCGCGTCGCCCGTGCGTCCGATCCGCGCAACCCGGGTGGCCATCCTCGGCGACACCCTTTCGATGCGGATCGACGGACGGGCCTTCGGTGAGGAGGGCGAGCTTCGGATCGCCGCGGTGCTGGTGGGCGGCACCCTTCGCGGCACCGCCGAGAACCAGCGGGGGGAGCGGTGGCGATTCGCCGCCAGCGCCGCGGCGGCGGCCGATGGCGAGGATGCCGGCGACGCCCCGTCGCCTCGCGAGCGGGACGAGGACGGGGAGGAACGCTCCACGGAGGCCGACGGGTGGCGAACGCCGCTTCCGGTCCCGCTCGGGGCCTTCGGCCGTCTCGAGCCGCCCCGGGCCGAGCGGGTGCTCTTCCGCGGCGCGACCCTCTGGACCTGCGGACCCGACGGCGTCGTCGAGGATGGCGACCTGCTGATCGAGGAGGGCCGCATCGTCTACGCGGGGCCGCGGCGCTCATGGCCGTGGGAGGATCGCCCGGACGGCTCGGGCGACCCGCCGCGGATCGAGGCGTGCGGCGGCCGCCACATCACGCCGGGCCTCATCGACTGCCACAGCCACACCGGCCTCGTCGGCGGCGTCAACGAGTGGACCCGCAACAGCACCGCCGAGGTGCGGATGCGGGATGCCCTCGATCCGGACGACGTGAACTGGTACCGGCAGCTCGCCGGCGGCCTCACCGCCGCCAACCAGCTGCACGGCTCCGCCAATCCGATCGGAGGCCAGAACAGCGTCGTCAAGCTGCGGTGGGGCGGGCCCGCCGACGCCTACCCCATGCTCGATGCGACGCCGGGAATCAAGTTCGCCCTCGGCGAGAACGTGGTCCGGCCCCGCGGCCGCTATCCGCAGACCCGCATGGGCGTCGAGGCGTTCATCGAGGACGCCTTCGAGGCGGCGCGGCGGCACCGCCGCGAGCACCGCGAGCATCGGGCCCTGCCCCCGCAGGAGCGGGCCCGCACGATGCCGCCCCGTCCCGATCTGCAGCTCGATGCCTTGGCGGAGATCCTCGAGGGCGAGCGCCGCGTGCACTGCCACAGCTACCGGCAGGACGAGATCCTCATGCTGCTGCGTCTCGCCGAGCGGCAGGGGTTCACCGTGGGCACGCTGCAGCACGTGCTCGAGGGCTACAAGGTCGCCGCGGAGATCGCCGCCCACGGCGCCGCCGCGAGCAGCTTCAGCGACTGGTGGGGCTACAAGATGGAGGTGATGGACGCGGTGCCGGACAACGGTGCGATCCTCGACCGCGCCGGCGTCCTCGTGTCGTTCAACTCCGACAGCAACGAGCACGCCCGGCGGATGAACACCGAGGCCGCCAAGGCGGTCCGGCACGGCGGCCTGAGCCCGGAGCGGGCCCTGGCGCTGGTGACGATCAACCCGGCGCGGCAGCTGGGGGTGGACCATCGCATCGGATCGCTCGAGGTGGGCAAGGACGCGGACTTCGCGATCTGGTCGGCGCCGCCGCTGAGCGGCCTGGCGGTCTGCGAGCAGACCTGGATCGACGGGGCCCGGCACTTCAGCCTGACCGAGGATGCGGCGATGGCGGAGCGGGACGCGGCGGAACGGCATCGCCTGCTCGCCAAGGCCGCCTCGCCGCGAAGGCCCGCCAAGGCCGAGGCCGACGCGGCGCGGTCCGCCGAGGCGCCGCCGGCGGCGTCGCGTCGGGCCCGCGGCCTGCTCGGCGCCATGCACCTCGCCCGCGAGCGGCAGCGCCTCGAGCTCGTCCGTCGCGGCCTTGATCCCATGCAGTCGATGCCCGGCGTCTGCGGCACGGACGAGCTTGGCGATTCGGACGGTTCGATGGAGGCCCAGCGATGAGATCGATGCAGCGGCCGGTCGCGGCCCTCTCCCTGCTCGCAGGATCGCTTGCCGCGGCGCAGTCCCCGCAGATCCCGGCGGCACCGCAGTCGCGGCCGGTGGCGATCGTCGGGGCGGTGGTGCATACCGCCGCGGCGGAGGGGCCCTCGCGGATCGCTCGCGGATGGGTCACCTTCCGGGACGGCGTGATCGAGGCGGTCGGCTCCATGGAGGACGCCGCGTCGCTCGAGGCGGCCCTCGCGAAGGGCTGGAACTGGGAGATCGTCGATGCCGCGGGCGGCCACCTCGCCCCCGGCTTCATCGCCATGAACTCCCGGCTCGGACTTGTCGAGACGCTCTCGGTGCGATCCACCGACGATCGCGGCGAGCTCGGCGAGGTCACGCCCGAGGTGGTGCCGGCGGTCGCGGTCAATCCCGACAGCGACCTGCTGCCGGTCGCCCGAAGCGCCGGCATCCTGCATGCGGCGGTGTGGCCGCAGGGCGGGATGGTGCCCGGGCAGTGCTCGCTGATCCGCCTCGACGGCTGGACCGGCGAGGAGCTGGCGGTCGAGGCGAACGCGGCGCTGGTGGTCAACTGGCCGCTCATGGAGCCGGTGCGGGCGGCCTGGCTGCGCCGCGGCGAGGGCGAACAGCGGGACGAGGCGGCGCGGCGGCTGCGGGCGATCGAGGAGCTCTTCGACGCTGCAGCCGCGTGGCGGGCGGCGAGGGAGGCCGATCCGCAGACGCCCGCGGATGCCCGCCTCGCGGCGGTGGCCGCGCATCTCGACGGGACGCGGCGGATCCTCGTCTCGTGCGGCTCGACGTCGCAGATCGAGGCGGCGGCGGCGATGGCGGAGCGGCGGGGCCTCTCCATCGCCATCGTCGGCGGTCCCGGCAGCCTCGAGTGCGCGGAACTGCTCGCCGAGCGGGGGATCCCCGTCGTCCTCGACGGCGTGCATCGCCTGCCCCGCTTCAGCGACGACCGGCCGCGGGAGCCGTTCGCGCTTGCCGGCGAACTCCACCGCCGGGGCGTGGTGGTGGCGATCGCCGCGGGAGTCGAACCGGCCCACGAACGCGACCTGCCCCATCACGCCATCACCGCGGCGGCCCATGGCCTGCCGATCGACGAGGCCCTCGCGGCGGTCACCCGTCGCCCCGCGGAGATCCTCGGCGTCGCCGATCGCCTTGGCTCGATCGAGCCGGGCCGCTCGGCGAGCCTGGTGCTCTTCGACGGCGAGCCGCTCGAGGTGGTCTCGGCGCCGGTGGCGGCGTTCATCGACGGCCGGCGGATCGACCTCTCCAACCGGCAGGTGCGGCAGCGGGAGAAGTACCTCGAGAAGCTCCGCCGCAGCGGCGGCATCTCGCCCTGACCGTGCCCGTCCCCGCGGTCACCACGCGATGCGGGTGCGGCCGGAGATCTCGCCGGCATGCTGCGAGAGCGTGGCCTCGAGATCGATCTGGCGGTCCGCCGGCGGCGGCGACGACCAGGGAGCCTGGATGCGGATCCGATAGGTCTGCGTCACGGGATCGAAGAGCGACCGGTTGGTCGCGGCGTCCGCAAGGTCGAAGCGATGCTCGCTGGCGGTCGGCTCCGCGGCGTCGCAGGCGATCGAGATGGCCAGCGTCCCGACGGCCTTGACGGGATCGCCCTCGGCGTCGCGGAACTCGATCCGCAGGAGCAGCGCGTCGGCGGCGTCGTCGCTCTCGGAGCGGGTCAGGGCATGGAAGGCCAGCGAGGCCGGGCGGAACGGCCACGCCTCCGGGGTCCCCTCGAGCGGCGGCGTCTGCTTGGCCGGGCATCCCGCGGCGGCGATCAGCATGACCGCCGCGAACCCGCTCGCGGCGATCGGGGCGCAGCGTCGGGTCGCCCGCAGGCCCATCGCCTAGGCGACTCCGGAGGGGAGCGCCTCGATCACGCTGTACTGGTCGAGATTGAGGGTGACGATCTCGCCGTCGTCGAGGCGAAGCTCGAGGCGGTCGAGCCAGAGACGATCGCCGCGGGCGTGGGCGAACCACGAACCGGTCTTGGCCTGCCGGAAGCGGATGACCACGCCCTCGGTGGCGGTGGTCCAGACCCGATCGACGTGGGGCAGCTGCTGCACCACTCGAACCCGGGTGCCGGGGGCCAGAAGCGGCGTGTGGAGAGCCATGGGGCGAGTATACCGGTGGTCTCGGGGCGTCCTCAGCGGTCGCCGTCCTCCGGCCCCGTCTCGGCACGCCCCGACTCGCCCAAGCCCGACTCGCCCAACCCCGACTCGCAAGGCCCGAGGCTGACTTCCGTGCGGTCCTCTCGCCAGGCCTCGCCGAGTCGTGCTGCAACGAACGCCTCGAGGTCGCCGCGGGTGACGGCGGAGACCTCGGCGTCCATCTCCGCGAGGGTGCGGACCCGGCCGATCTGATCGTGGTCGGAGGCGAGCTGCGCCGCCCGCGCCGCGGCGCTCTCCCCCTGCATGACCATCGCCGTGCGGAGCCCGATCACCACGCGGCGGAACTCCTCCTCGGCGATGCCGCCGGCGAGATCCCGAAGCGACGCGATGGCGAGTTCACGGCTCTCGGCGACCCGCTGCGGGGTGCTGCCCACGTAGATCGTCACCACGCCCCGATCCCGCCCGAGGCTGCAGGAGGCCCCGACCGCGTAGCAGAGGCCCCGCTTCTCCCGGAGCTCCACGAAGAGGCGGCTCGACGAACCGCCGCCGAGGATCCGCGCGGCGAGCACATGGTGGATCGCCTCGGGGCTTCGCTGCGGCGGCGCGTCGAGGGCGATGCCGAGGTGGACCTGGGTGCCGTCGTGCGGGAGGTGCAGGCGGCCGCGCGGGGGCCGGCCGGTGGCGACGGGCTCGCTGGCGCCGCCGCTCCAGCCCGACAGCAGCTGCTCGAGCTGGGCGACGGCGGCGTCGGGATCGATCCGCCCCGCGATCGCCAGGACCGATCCCTGCGGCCGCACGTCCCGCGTCCACCGGGACCGCAGGTCGTCGAGGGTGATCGCCTCGAGGTCTTCGGCGAGGCCGAAGCCGCTGCGGTTGAACGGCGGCGGATGGTGCCGCTCGGCGAGGGCCAGCATCACCCGCCGCTGCGGCTCGTCCTGAAGGCTCTCGAGCGACTGCAGGCTCAGCTGACGGACCGGTTCGAGGGCCTCCTCGGGAAGCCGCGGCCGCAGCACGAGGTCGGCGAGGATCGGGAGAGCCTCGGGCAGGCGGTCGCCGAGCATCGTCGCGGAGAGGCGAAGGTGCCGCGAGGCGTTGGCGAGCGACCGCTGCACCCCAAGGCGATCGAGGTCGTCGCTGAAGCGGCGGCTGTCGCGGTCGCCGGCGCCGCGGAGGGCGTACTCCGCGAGCATCGCCGCTTCGCCCTGCCGGCCCTCGGGATCGCCGCTGTCGCCGAGCGGCAGCAGCCAGCGGAGGGAGACCGAGGCGACCGAGGGCATCGGCTCGGCGATGACGCAGAGGCCGCAGGAGAGCTCGGTGCGGCGGATCCCGGGCGACGCGGCGATGGCGGAGGAAGGCATGCCGGCACTCTAGGTTCTGTCCGATGGATGGCCGGAGACCGGCGGCCTCGCCGCTCGCCCATCTTGCCCAGGCGGCGCCGCCGGCACGCGGAGGGCGCCTCGTCGTCGGGCGGGCTTGACCGCCGCCGCCGCTCCGCCGATGCGAGCGGTTGGCGAAGGGCCTGCGACCTCCATGCGAAGACTGCTCGACCTCATCACCCTCGGCTGCCTGATCGTGGTGCTGCTCGCCATGGTGCTTCACCATCGGCGGGAGTCGCTGCTGCAGCAGGGCGTCGAGGCGGCGAGGACGAGCGTGGAGCGGATCCAGGCGGAGATCGACCTCATGCGGGCGATCGGAGGGGCGGACGCGGAGTCGCCCGCGGCCCTCGATCCGCGGCGGTTCGCCGAAGGTCTCCCGGGCAATCCGCTGCTCGATGGCGAGCGGCCCTGGATCGACTTCGCCAAGCCTGGCGAGGTCACGCTGCGGCATCCCCGGGTGTGGCAGGTCGAACAGGGGTCCGAGGCGATGTTCTGGTTCAACCCGGTGCAGGGCGTGGTGCGGGCCCGCGTGCCGAGGCAGGCCAGCGAGGACCGGGCCCGCCGCCTCTATGCCGAAGTCAACGGAGCATGGCTGGACTGACACCCCGGAGGGCGTCGCCGCCTCATCCCGAGATCGCCTCCTCGAACGCGTGCCAGCCGGCCCCGCGGCCCGCGAGCCACTTGGCGGCGAGAAGGGCTCCCCGCGCAAAGACCCGGCGGTCGAAGGCCGCATGGCGCAGCACCAGGGACTCCTCGGCGGCGGCAAGTCGGACCTCGTGCTCGCCGGGGACGCCGCCGCCGCGGATCGAGTGGATGCGGGCGGGCCGGCCCCCGTGCCCGAGCGCCTCGGCCGCATCCTCGGCGAGCCGCAGCGCCGTGCCAGAGGGAGCATCCGCCTTGCCGCGGTGATGGCTCTCGACGACGTCGAGGTCCCACGCCGGTCCGCAGAGGCGGGTTGCCTCCGCCACGAGGCGGCGGAGGATCGCGATCCCCACCGAGAAGTTCGGGGCCACCATCACCGCGACCTCGCGGGAGGCGGCCCTCGCCCGTTCGAGGGTGGAGGCGGAGAGGCCGGTCGTGCCGACGAGCAGCGAGGCTCGCGAAGCGAGGGCCAGCTCGACCGCCAAGGCGGCGCCGGCGTCGCTCGAGAAGTCCATGACCACGCCGATTCCGCTTGATTTCAGGGCTTCCGGCGACGGTGCGGCGCCGCGACGCACCTCGGCGGCAAGCACGAGCGTGGCGTCGTCGGCGACGAGCGAGGCGATCGAGCGGCCCATCCGCCCGCCCGCGCCGACGAGGGCGAGGCGGATCGCCGGCCTCGT
>CAZQUA010000016.1:3017-20208 GCA_964596455.1 uncultured Isosphaeraceae bacterium | reverse complement strand
ACGATAAACGTTGGCGCATTGAGCATGCGCAGGTATTGGCTCCCCGCGACTTCGACATGTTCGGCAAATATTCGATCGTCCCGTCAGTTCAGCCTACTCATGCCACATCGGACATGTACTGGGTCCGGGAGCGTCTCGGCGAGGGTTGGTCCTTCGGGAACGGCGAGGCGATCGCGGGCCGCCTCGCGGGCGAGGAGAGCGGCCGAAGCCTCGCGGCGGCGCTGCTCGCGGCGGCGCTGGCGCTCGCGGTGCTCGAGACGATCCTCGCCAATCGGTTCAGCCACCCGAGTCCCCTCGGCCGCAGCGAGGATCGCGGCATCGCGGGGGCCGCGGCATGAGCGGCGCGTGGCGATGGCTTCTCGGGATCGATCGGATCCCGCCCGGCGCGGAGGGCCTCGAGTGGTCGTTCGAGCGTCCGCTTCCGGCATGGGCGTGGCTGCTGGTGCTCGTGGCGGCGGGGGCACTCGCCTGGCGTTCCTACCGAGGCGGCGGCCTGTCCCGCCCCCGCGCCGCGGGCCTCGCGTCGCTTCGCTTCCTGCTGCTCGCATGGATCGCGCTGCTTCTCGCGGGGCCGCTGCTCGTGCTGCCGCGGGAGCGCCGCGAGGCCGATCGCGTGGTGGTGCTCGTCGATCGAAGCGCCAGCCTCCGCATCGAGGACGGACGCGATCCCGATGGCGGCCGGCGAAGCCGCGAGCGGTCGCTTCGCGAGATGCTGGCAGCGTCGTCGCCGGTGTGGCAGCGGCTCGGCGAACGGCACGAGATCCGATGGGTGGCCTTCGACGAGGATGCGCTGGAAGTGCCATCCGACGCCGAGGGCCTGCCGACGCTCGGCGAGGCACCGCCCGCGGGCATCCGCACCCGGATCGGCGCGTCGCTGCGAAGCTCCCTCGAGATCGCGGCGGGCCGCCCGATCGCCGGCATCGTGCTCATCAGCGACGGCCGCACCGCCGACCCGCCCGGGCGCAGCGTGCTGCGGCGCCTCGCGGCGGAGTCGATCCCGGTCTTCACCGTGCCGCTCGGATCGCCCACGCCGCCGCTCGACCTCGCGATCGAGCAGGCCGAGGCGCCCCGCAAGGTCTTCGGCCGCGACCGGGTGCCGGTGGCGGTGCGGATCCGATCGACCGGCGAGGCGACGGGGCCGGTCGGCGTGCGCCTGGTGGATCGCGACGGCGGCGGACTCGTCGATCGCGCCGTCGTCGAGATCGAGCCGGGCGAATCGCAGGCCGAGGCGATCCTCTCGGGCGAGGCGCCGGAGGGCCGCGGGGGCCGCCTCGCATGGCGGGTGGAGATCGAGGGCGAGGACCTGCTGGCCGAGAACGACCGCCGCGAGATCGAGATCGAGGTCCTCGACCGGCCGATCCGGGTGCTCTACGTCGAGGGCGGACCGCGATGGGAGTACCGCTTCCTGAAGAGCCTGCTGCAGCGGGAGCGGAGCATCGAGAGTTCGATGCTGCTGCTCTCGGCCGACCGCGACTTCGCCCAGGAGGGCGACCGTCCCATCGCCCGCATGCCGAGCAGCCCCGAGGAGCTCAACGCCTACGACCTGGTGATCCTCGGCGATGCCCCGGCGGGCTTCTTCACTCCCGGGCAGCTCGAGCTGATCCGTGACCTCGTGGCGGTCCGGGGCGGCGGCCTGCTGGTCGTGGGCGGCCCGCGGCATGCCCCGCGAAGCTGGGAGCGGACGCCGCTTGCGGAGATGCTGCCCTTCGCGGGGCCGCTGTCGCTCGAGAGCGACGACGCCCCGCGTCGCCTCGCGGCGACCGAGGCGGCGGGTCGCCTCGGCGTGCTCGACTTCGACGACGCGGAGGAGTCGCTGGCGAAGGCGTCGTGGGCGGCGCTTCGCTGGAGCCAGCGGATCGATCCCGCCCGCCTCAAGCCGACCGCGGAGGTGCTGGCGGCGGACGCCGCGGACGGCTCGCCGCTTCTCCTGCGGATGCGCTACGGGGCGGGGCAGGTGCTCTATCTCGCCACCGACGAGACCTGGCGGTGGCGGCACGGACGCGGCGAGACCCTGCCGGAGCGCTTCTGGATCCCGCTGCTGCGCTTGCTGGCGCGGGATGCGGCGGCGGAGGATGGGGCGATCCGCCTCCGCGTCTCCCCGACGCCGGTGCCTCTCGGCGAGAGCGTCTCGCTCGAGCTGTCGATCGACGACGCCCGCGCCGCGGCGTTGGGGCTCGCCTCGGTGGCGGTGGCGATCGACGGGCCGGACCTTGCGGAGGCGACACGGATCGAACTGCTTCGCGGCGGCGAGACCACCTACGCCGCGAGTTGGGAGCCGATCGAGGCGGGGACCCATCGGGCCCGCGTCGTCGAGCCGGAGCTTCTCGCCTTCGGCGGCGACGCCGAGGCGGCCTTCGAGGTGGATCCGGCGGGCGAGGAGCTTCGCGACCTCGCCGCCGACCATGGGATGCTCGCGTCGCTCGCGGAGTCCACCGGAGGGATCTCGTTGGGGGCGGAGGAGCTCGAGCGGCTCGTCGAGGCGATGCCGGATCGCTCGGTGGTGGTGTCGGATCCGCTCGTCGAGCGGATCTGGTCGAGCCCGCTCGCCCTCGCCGTGGCGGTGCTGCTGCTCTCGCTCGAGTGGATCGGCCGCCGGGCGTCGCGTCTGGCCTGATCCGCGAGAGTCGATCCGGCGCGGCGGAATCCCGCAGCCGCCGCGGATCGGCGCTGCAACAATGGCCGATGGAGCCTGCGGACGCCGCCGGTCGGCGCCGCGTGGATCGGACTCCGTCCTCGACCGAACTTCGCATGGACCCCATCCTCAGGAAGCTCGAGCAGGTGTCCCGGCGGGGGCGGAGGGTGCTGCTCGCCGAGCGTTCGTCGCTGCTGCTCGCGGCGGCGGCGGCGGGGGTGGCGGCGATGGCCCTCGCCGACGCGTTCTTCCGCTTCCCCGGCGGGGTCCGCCTGGCGATCCTCATCGGCGGAGTCGGATGGCTCGCGGCGGAGGTGCGGCGGCGCCTGCTGCCGGCATGGCGGTTCCGGCCGCCGCCGGTCGAGATGGCGCTCCGCGCCGAGCGGATCGAGCCGTCGCTTGCGGGCCGCCTCGCCTCGGCGGTGGAGTTCCGCGGGAGCGGCCTCGATCGCAGCAATCCGCTTGCGGCGGCGGCGGTGGCGCAGGCGGAGGCGTCGCTTGCGAGATCGCCGCTTCCGGAGCTTCTCCGCACCGATCGCCTCCGCCGCCATGGAGCGGCGCTGCTGCTTGCCGCCGCGGCGATCGCGGCATCGGCGCTGCTGCTGCCGCAGGAGACGCGGATCGGCCTCGCGAGGGTGCTGCTCCCCCTCGGCGATGCCCGCTGGCCGGCGAGGACCGAAGTGATCTCGCGGATGGGCGATGCGACGGTCCTTCCGAGCGGACGCCCGTTGGTGCTGGCGGCGGAGCTGCTCCGGGGCGATCCGTCGCGGGAGCGGGTCCACGCGAGGGTGCGGGAGATCCGCGACGGGCGGGTGGTGGGCGAGTCGCGATTGGCGATGACCCGCCAGTCCGGCGGCCGGTTCGAGCGTCGCCATGCCGCCGCCGGCGACGAGATCGAGATCACTTTCGAGAGCGCCGACTCCGAGTCGGAGCCGCAGCGGATCCGCCTCGTGCCGCCGCCGGCGATCGTCTCGGCGGAGGTCTCCATCGAGCCGCCCGCCTACGCCTCGGCGGAGCGTCCGCCGCAGCGGTTCGATCTCGGCGACGGGACCGACCGCCGTGCCCGCGTCCCGACTCCGCAGCTCGCCGGTTCGCGGGCGAGCCTCTCGATCCTCCTGAACAAGGCGTTGCCGCCGCCGCCGGGCGAACCGGATCCGCAGGCATGGCTCGCCGGATCGCTTCCGGGCCTGCCTTCCGAGGCGGCGATCGCGGCCGATCCCCTCGAACCGCGGCGATGGACGGCGGCCTGGGATCTCGCCGAGAGCGTCCGCATCGAACCGAACCTCCGCGACGAGCATGGCCTTGCCGCGGACGCCGAGGCGCAGTTCCGGATCGAGGTCGTCGAGGATGCGCCGCCGGCGGTGGCGATCGAATCGCCGGCCGACGACGAATGGGTGCTGCCGCAGGCGGTGATCGAGGTGCTCGCCGAAGCGAGGGACGATCTCGCGGTGGCCGAGGTCGGCCTCGAGACCTCGCGAACCGGCGCCGAGGCCGCGCCTCCCTCGCGGCGTCCGGCGGCGGGAGGTCCGCGGGCGGCCTTCGGAGAGAGCGTCTCGATCGAGTCGCTCGGCGCCGCCGCGGGCGATCGGGTGACGCTCGTGGCGCTCGCTTGGGACCGCTTCGAGCGGGACGGCGAGCGACGCGAGGCGAGCCGCTCGGAGCCGCGGCGACTGCTCGTCGTCGGCGAGGTCGAGTTCGAGCAGCGCCTTCGGGAGGACCTCGCCGCGGTGCGGCAGGGGGCGATCCGCGCCGACGGCGAGCAGGCGAGACTGCTTGCGGAGGGCGATCGATCGGCCGCGTCGCAGGCGGGCATCACCGCCCGCGCCGGGTCGATGGCCGAGGCGATCGAGCGCCTGCAGTCTCGGGTCGAGGGCAATCGCCTCGAGGCGAGCGATCTCGAAGGCGTGCTTGGCGAGGCGGCGGCGAGGCTCGGGTCGGCGGCAGCGGCGTCCCGCCGCGCCGAGGCCGCGCTTCGCGAGGCGGCCGGCGGCGAGGGCGAAGGCGACGCCGGGATCGACGCCCGCGAGGCCGACGCTGCCCGCGAAGAGGTGCGGGAGGAGCTCGAGCGGCTCGTCTCGCTTCTCGACAGCGACGAGGACGCCTGGGCGGCGATGCGGCGGCTCGAGCGCCTCGCCGAGTCGCTCGAAGCCCTGCGGGAGGAGACGCTCGCGCTTTCCGAGCGGGCCCTCGGCCGCGATCCGCAGGAGCTTCCCCCGATGGATCGGCAGGCCCTCGACGGGATCGCCTCGCGGCAGCGGGAGATCGGCGGCGAGGTGGCGGAGCTGCTCGAGCAGGCTGCGGCGCAGGCGGAGCGGCTCGACCGGGTGGATCAGGCCCGCGCCGAGGCGATGCGGCAGGCCGCCGAGATGGGCCGGCAGGCGGAGGTGGAGGCGTCGCTTCGGCAGGGGGCCGCCGAGGCCGAAGCGAACCGCCTGCAGCAGTCCGCCGAGCGGCAGGAGCAGGCGCGGGAGGGCCTCGAGCGGATGCGGCAGCGCCTCGAGGAGACCCGCCGGATCCGCACCGAGATGCTTCGCCGCCTGATGACGTCCCTCGAGGAGTCGATCGAGACGCTGCTGCAGTCGAGCGAATCGCAGGCAGCGACGCTTCGGGAGGGCGTTCGCGTCGAGGCGGAGGGCGACGCCCCCGCCGCAGGCCCGCTCCGGAGGCGATCCGCCGAGGAGGCCATCCGCCTCGAGCGGAACACCCGCGCGGTCGAGGCGGAGGCGGCATCCGGCGGCGACGACGCCGCGGAGGTGGCGGCCCTTCTCGGCCGGGCCGCCGATCGGCAGGGCGAGGCGATCGGATCGCTTCGTCGGCCCGAAGCGCCGCTGGAGGACGCCTCGGCGGCCATGGATCGATCAAGCGGCCTTCTTCGCGAGGCCCTCGAGGAGGTCCGTCGCCTCCGTGAGCAGGCCGAGCAGGAGCAGCAGCGGGAGCGACGGGAGTCGCTTGCGGCGGCCTATCGGGAGATCGCCGCCATGCAGCGTTCGATCGCCGAGTCCACCGCCGAGTCCGCGGCGGCGATCGGATCCGGCGAGATGCCGCCGCGGCGGGCGCTGCTCGAGCATCGCCGCCTCGCCGCCTCGCAGGGCGAGGTCTCGCAGCGAAGCGGCGGCCTTCGCGACGAGACCGCCGAACTGGCCGAGGCGGCGGTCTTCAGCCGCTCGCACGAGTGGGTCGCGTCCTGGTCGGAGGAGGCGGAGGATCGCCTTCGCGACGGCGATCTGGCCGCCGCCACGCGGCGACGCCAGGCCCTCGTCGAGGAGACGCTCGTGGCGATGGCGGAGTCGCTCGAGGGCGAGGATGCCGACGAGGAGGCCTTCGCCGGCGAGGAGGAGTCGTCCTCGGGCGGCGGCGGAGGCGAGGGCGGAGGCAGCGGCGGCGACGGGGTCTTCCCGCCGATCGCGGAGCTTCGCCTGCTTCGAAGCCTCCAGGATCAGGCGTATCGGCGAACCCGCGCCCTCGACGAGGCGCCGCCGCGGGCCGATGCGGAGCGGCAGGGCGAACTTGCCGAGATCGTCGAGCTGCAGCTCGAGATCCGCCGCCTCGGCGAATCGCTGCTCGAGCGTCTCGAGTCGGCTGGCGGAGCGTCGATGACGCCCGATGCCCCTCCGGACGCGTCGCCGCAGCCGATGGGTCCGCCGGCGGTCTCGGCAGGGCGTCGGCCGCAAGGCTTCGCGGCCGCCGATCCGCCCCCGACGAAGGAGCGGCCATCGCCTCCGGCAGCGGTCCCGGCAGCGCCATCGGCAGCACCATCGGCATCGCCCCGGGACGATCCGCCGTCGCTTGACGAGCTGCTCGGCATCGAAGAGGCCGAGACTGCGGCGGAGGAGACGACCCGTCCCGCGGATGGATCCGACGACGATCCCCAGCGTCGCCGCCTCGACGAACGCCTTGCGGAACGGCCGGCCGCGGACGATCTGCGGGAGGCGATCTCGGCGATGACGGCGACCCATGCCCGCCTGTCGACGGAAGGGGATGCCGGCCTCGCCACGCAGCGCCTGCAGGAGGAGGCGATCCGCCGCCTCGACGCCCTGATCGCCGGAGCCGAACGGCAGCGGCGGCAGCGGTCCTCGTCGAGCCGGTCATCGTCCTCGCAGTCTTCCCGCCAACCGACGCCCTCGCCGCCGTCGGGCGGAGGCGATCCCGGCGACGCCTCCGGATCGCCGCAGGGGTCGGAGTCCGGCGATGGCGATGGCGAGGGCGAACCGCCGCCCTTCGAGCAGGGCGAGCTTGGCCGCCTTCTCGAGGAGGGACGCGTCGAGTGGGGACGACTGCCGGACCGCCTTCGCGAACTGGTGCGGCAGGGCCGCCGCGATCGCATCAGCGCGCCCTACCGCCGATGGACCGAGGAGTACTACCGTCGGATCGCCGAGGAGTTCCGCCCATGATCCATTCCGCCAGGGCGTTGCCGCCATCGCGACGCCACGCCTCGATGCTGCTGGCGATGCCGGTTGGCCTGCTGCTGCAGGCGGCGCCGCCGACGGTCTCGCCGCAGGCTCCGGCGCCGACGGCGGCGGATGGCTCCGAGGCTCCCTCGCCACCGACGGCCTCGCCGCGAGAGGTCGCCGCGGGCGACGGCAGCGGCGCCGAGAACCGCCCCGCGGAAGGGGAGATCACCGCGAGGCTCGAGGCGGCGGTGTCGCGGGGCCTCGATCATCTCGCCTCGCAGCAGAACCCCGACGGCTCCTTCGGCCGCGGCCGCAACAGCGACAACGCCGGCATCGTCTCGCTCGCGGCGATCGCCTTCATGGCCGACGGGCACCTTCCCGGGCGGGGACGCCACGGCGAGACGGTGCGGCGGGCGATCGACTTCGTGCTCTCGCAGGCGAGCGAGACCGGCCTGATCGCCACCGAGGGCGGCCATGGGCCGATGTACGGCCACGGCTTCGCGACCCTGATGCTCGGCGAGGCCTACGGCATGGCCCCCGACGATGCGAGGGTCCGGGACACCCTCGTGCGGGCGGTCGAGCTGATCGTCAACAGCCAGAATCCCGAGGGCGGCTGGCGGTACAACCCCGTGCCCTACGACGCGGACGTCTCGGTGACGATCTGCCAGGTGATGGCGCTGCGTTCGGCGCGGGAGGCCGGGATCAAGGTGCCCGCCTCCACGATCGAGCGGGCGATCCAGTACGTGATCGAGTGCCAGAACCCCGACGGCGGCTTCAAGTACATGCGGACCGCCGGCGCGAGCGGCTGGGCCCGCACCGCCGCGGGCGTGGCGGCGCTCTTCTACGCGGGCGTCTACGAGGGCGAGTCGATCGATCGCGGCCTCGACTACCTGCTGCGGCAGGCGATGCCGGGCGGCTCCTCGCCGGCGACGCAGGCCCACTACTACTACGGGCACTACTACGCGGTGCAGGCGACCTACCTCGCCGGCGGCGAGTGGTGGCGACGATGGTGGCCGGCGATCCGGGAGGACCTCATCTCGCAGCAGACCGCCTCGGGGGGCTGGATCGATCCGCAGCAGGGCAACGCCTACGCGACGGCGATGGCGCTGGTGGTCCTGCAGATGCCCAAGCGGTACCTTCCGATCTTCCAGCGATGACCGCGGCGACGACGAGACCCGGATGATCCATCGAGCCATCGCCCTCGCCTCGTCGCTGCTGCTCGCCGCCGCCGCCGCGGCGGACCGCCACGCCCTGCTCACCCGCGAGGGCCGATGGATCGTGGGCGAGTGGATCGAGTGGGGCGATCCGCTGCGTCTGGGCATCGAGGGACGCGAGGCTCGCGAGGTGCCCATGGGCGAGCTGGCGGCGGCGGTCGACGCCGCGGCGACGCTGCCGCGGTCGGGCGCGTTCCTGCGACTGCACGATGGGCAGTCGCTGCCGGGACGCCTCGAGCAGGCCTCGGGCGCGTCGATCCGCTGGCGGCACCCCTGGCTCGGCGAGGTGGAGATTCCCATCGAGCGGATCCGCCGGATCGACCTGTCGCCCTCGCCCGTCGGGCCGGAGCGGGAGGCGGCGCGGGGCGATCGCCTCGATCTCGCCAATGGCGACTCCATCGAGGGACTGGTCCTCTCCATCGGGACGCGATGCGAGGTGGAGCCGCTCGACGGCGGCCCGCCGCAGCAGGTGCCGCTCGAGGTGATCCGCTCGATCTCCTTCCTTCCCGCCGCGGCGCCGCCCGGCCGGGTGCGGGCCTGGTTCCGGGATGGCACGGTGCTCGATGGCGAGTCGATCGCGGCGGATGGGCCCCGCCTTCGCATGCAGGGTGCGGCGTTGCCGGCCGCGGCGCCGCTGCCGACGGAGCAGATCGCGGCGGTGGCGTGGGAGCCGCAGCGGCTGCAGCCGCTGGCGGCCGTGGCGGTGCAGGTCGAGGCGGGCGAGGCGGCATCGCCGCGAGCCTGGCTGCCGCCGCCGGAGATCGATCCCTCGCCGGCGCCGCTCGATGCCCCGCCGATCGAGATCTCCGGCCCGATCCGCCTGCGGTGGCGACTCGATCCCGGTTCGGTGGTCGTCGCCGATGCGGTGCTTCCGGCGTCGATGCATCGCTTCGGCGACTTCGAACTCGTCGCCCGCGATGGGAATCGGGAGCTCTTCCGCGTGCCCTTCTCGAAGGCGATGCCGTCGCGCCGCCTGCGGATGGAGGTCGCGAGCGGCCGCCTCGAGATCGAGCTGACCCTCGGGCGGAACGGGCCGGTGGGCGATCGCCTTCGACTCGAGCGGGCGGTGGTGCTGCGGCCCGCCGACGCGTCGCGGCGCTGAGGCGGCGGCAGCGAGAGCCACGGCCGCCAGGCGCCGCGGAACGACTCGATGGCGACGCGGCCGTCGGCGGCGATGCGGAGACGGATCGAACCGTCGCGGGCGGTGGCGAGGCGCATCGGCGGCGAGGCGGCGTCGCCGAGGCGGTCGAGGCGGAGGCGACGCGGACCGGTCGACTGCAGCCAGACGGCGGCGGGGCGGCTCGCGAGGAAGGATGCCGCGGCGGCGGTGGCGGCGCCGTGATGGGGGACCTCGATCGCAAGCGGCGAGCGATCGCCGAGGCGTCGTCGCAGCGAGGCGAGGCCCTCCTCCTCGAGGTCGCCGCAGGTCAGCAGCAGCGGCCGATCGCCGCAGGAGACGAGCAGCGAGAGCGAGGCGTCGTTGTCCCGCGGGGCGATCTCGCCCGGCGGAGGATGCAGCACCTCGATCCCGAGTCCGAGCAGCTCGAAGCGGTCGCCCGCCGCGAGCACCGCGGGGCGAAGGCCCTCGGAGAGGGCGATCGCGAGGAAGGCCGCCGGGGCGCCGCCCCGGTCGCGGGCCGCCGCCACGAACGCCTCGCCGAGCAGCAGATGCCTCGGTCGATGCCGCGGCAGCACCTCGCCGAGCGCCGAGAAGTGGTCGAGGTCGGGATGGCTCGCGATGGCGGCCTCGAGGCGGCGCACGCCCAAGGCCGCGATCGCCGGCAGCACGGTCCGTCGCCCCGCGGCATGGTCGCTGCCGCTGCCGGCATCGATGATCGCGGCGGTGTCGCCGCGTCGCAGCAGGATCGCGGTCCCGTCGCCGACGGCGAGCATCTCGATGAAGAGGTCGCCCCGCAGGCTCGCGGGCCGAAGCGGGAACGCCAGAAGAGCGACGAGGGCGATGCGCGACGCCACGAGCGTCCAGCCGCGGCGAGCGGCGAGCCACGCGACCGCCGCAGCGGTCGCGGCGATCCCCCACCAGGGCGAGGGCGTCGAGGTCTCGAGGCGACTCGCCGGAAGCGACTCGATCGCCGCGGCGATGGCGATGGCGCCGCGGGCGAGGAGGTCCAGAGCCTCGCCGGCGAGCGTGCCCACCGCCGGCGCCGCGAGGGCGATCGGCATCGCGATGGCGGCAAGCGCGACCGCCGCGGCGATGAGGGGCGTCGCGAGGATCGTCGCGGGCACCCCGAGCGTGGCGGCGATCCCGAAGTGGCACAGCACGATCGGGGTCGAGACGAGCCATGCCGCAACCGACGCCGCCAGCAGGTCGGCGAGGCGTCCGCCCACCGCGGCGGCGGGCGAGGCGGCGAGGGGGTCGGGGGGCCCGAACCAGCGGCGTCGAAGGCGCGGCGCGAGCCGCTGCAGGGCGAGCACCGCGGCAAAGGAAAGTTGGAAGCCCGGCCGTTCGATCTCGCCCGGGGCCACCAGCAGCAGGCCCACCGCGGCGATCGCGGTGGCGGCGGTGGAGTCCCAGCGGCGGCCGAGGATCCTGCCGATGCTGAGCAGGCCCGCCATGAGACCCGCCCGCAGCACCGGCAGCGCCGCGGGGAGCATGCACAGGTAGAGGCCGATCGCCGCGAGCGCCGCGACGCCCTGCCGCCGCGGCCGAACGCCGGCGAAGCGGGCGAGCATCGCGGCGACGGCGGCGACGACCGCGAGGTTGAAGCCGGAGATCGCGAGGAAGTGGGCGAGGCCCGCGGCGGCGAACTGCTCGCGAAGGCCCGCGAACTCCCGATCGCCCCGCCGGCCGAGCAGCAGCGCCTCGAGCAGGGCCCGCGGCGGCCCGACGCAGCGGCGAGGCAGCATCGAGTCGAGCAGCATCGCCGCCCGGTCCCTCGCCGCGGCCCGAATCGAGGCGACGCTCCAGATCGCCCGACGCCACCACGGAAGGTCCAGCGCCGCGATCTCGCGGAGCGGCGCCTCCGGCAGCGTCTCGATCAGGCGATGGTCCGGCACGACCATCGCCGCGGCGGCGCTGCCGTCGAGGGTCAGCGGCGACCGCTGCATCGATCCCGGCGAGAGCGGCTCGAGGGGCGGAAGAAGGACGCCCTGGAGCATCGCCCAGTCGCCCACACCGAGGGCGACGGGCCCTTCGCGAAGGTGGACGAGCAGCGGCACCGGCGCGGGCAGGCGATGGCGGGCCCCGTGTCGATCGGACCAGGAGGTCGCCTCGATCTCGAAGAGCGATCCCCGCCGGCGGCCCTCCCAGAGTCGATCACCCGGCGAGAGCGGCCGCGGCGGCGAGGCGACGCGGGCGACCACGCCGACCGCCGCATCCGCCTGCGGGAGGGCGGTTCGGAGCGGAGGCGGCCGGGACGACGCCCATGACGCGGCGGCATGGGACCGCACCGATGCATGCCCGCATGCGGCCAACGCGGCGGCGGCGAGCAGCGACGGGGCCTGCAGGCGTCGGCTGCGAGGCACGAAGGCCGCCACCGACGCTGCGGCGATCGCCGCGATCGCAGCGGCGATGCCTCCGGCCATGGGCGTTGCGAGGCCGATGGCGGTGCCCACGGCGAAGGCGGCGGCGATCGCGAGGGGAAGGCCGATGGCGGCCGATGGCGAGGCCGCCTCGCCGCCCCGATCGATGGCGATCGAGGCCGCGACTCGCCGGATGGGGTCCTGCCGCATGCGGGGCCGAAGGTAGGGGCGGACGCTGCCGCGACCCGGGAATGCGGCGGAAATCCCTCGCGGAAGCGGCGTCCGAGAGGGGTTCCTTCACGGGTTGCTCGGACAGATCACATCGGATCCCAACAGCGGCAGCGGAGACTTAACGGTTCGCTTCGCCGGACCGTCGGCGGTGCGGAACGGGCCATCCGGAGCGGCGGCCCATCCCGCAGGCCCCTTCTGTCGGCCTCGGTCCCTGACGCTCCCCAGACTGCCCAGAGTCCAGAGTTGTTTCAAGGAGAACGATGATGATGACCCGCCGAGCCTTCGCCGTCGCCGCCCTCTTCGCCGCCACCGCCGTCTCCGCCCATGGAAGCGGCATCCGCATCACCGAGTGGATGTACAGCGGCGGCGATGGCGAGTTCGTGGAGCTGACCAACGTCGGATCGATGCCGATCGACATGACCGGCTGGAGCTTCGACGACAGCAACGCCACGCCGGGCGCCTTCGACCTGAGCGGCTTCGGCGCGGTGATGCCGGGGGAGTCGGTGATCCTGACCGAGTCGACCGCCAAGGCCTTCCGTGCCGCCTGGCAGTTGCCGGAGTCGGTCAGGATCGTGGGCGAACTCGGCGTGGCGGCCGGCAACAACCTCGGCCGCAACGACGAGATCAACATCTTCAACGCCGCCGGCGAGCTCGTCGATCGCCTCACCTACGGCGACCAGGCGATTCCCGGATCGATCCGCACCCAGAACCGGAGCGGCTCGACGACCCCGGAGAATCTCGGCGCCAACGCCGTCCTGCTGTGGACCCTCGCCGCGGCGAAGGACGAGCTCGGCTCGTACCTCTCGGCGGGCGGCGACCGGGGGAATCCGGGCGTCTACTACGAACTCGGCAGCGGCCCGATGGGCGACCTCAACGGCGACGGCGTCGTGGACGGCGCGGACCTCGGCGCGCTGCTGCAGAACTGGGGCGGCAGCGGCACCGGCGACCTCAACGGCGACGGCATCGTGGACGGCGCGGACCTCGGCCTGCTGCTGCAGAACTGGGGCTGACCGGACGCATCGGAAGATCCACGCGGTGAGCGTGCGGCGAGCCGGCATGATCCGGTTCGCCGCCGCCGCCGCCGCTGCGGCCGCGGCCTCGAATCTCAGCCGAGGGCGAGCCGCCCGCCGTCGACCGGCAGGTTGACGCCGGTCAGGTAGCTCGCGGCGGGACTTGCGAGGAACGCCGCGACGCGGGCGATCTCCTCGGGATCGGCGAACCGCCGCATCGGCACGCCCCGCATGGCATCCTCCTCGACCTCGGCGACGCTCGAGCCGCCGCGGCTGGCGCGGCCCTTGAAGAGCGCCTCGAGACGCGCCGTGCGGGTGAAGCCGGGCAGGATCGAGTTCACGGTGATCCCATGGGGGGCGAGTTCGACCGCGAGCGTGCGGGCCCAGTTGGCGACGGCCCCGCGGATGGTGTTGGAGACCCCGAGTCCCCGGATCGGCGTGACCACGGAGGTGGAGATCACGTTCACGACCCGGCCGTAGGCCTGCTGCCGCATGCCTCCCGCCACCGCCTGCACGAGGATCTGCCCGCAGAGCAGGTGATGCTCGAACGCCCGCGCGAAGTGCTCGGGCGAGGCCTCGATCGCAAGGCCCGCGGCGGGGCCGCCGCCGTTGTGGACGAGGATCTCGATCGGGCCCCGCGAGGCGAGGAACCCCTGGAGCTTCGCGTCGAGGCTCCGCCAGTCGTCGAGATCGACTTCGAGGGCGGCATGCCGCTGCGAGTCGCCGGAGGGGATCGCGGCGAGCGCCTCGAGGGTCTTCGCGAGGCCGTCGGGGTTGCGTCCCATCGCGACCACGCTGGCGCCGAGCCTCGCGAACTCGATCGCGATCGCCTTGCCGATGCCCTGGGTCGCCCCGCCGACCATCGCGGTGCGGCCGGCGAGCGAGAAGTGGTGGAGCGGCGTCGTCATGGGGACGAGGGTAGCGAGGCCGCCGCGATCGATCGCGGGCCGGATGGGCGGAGTGCTACGCTGCGGCGATGCGAGACGTCCATTCGACACGGGCCCCCGAGCCGGTCGGCCCCTTTCCCCACGCCAAGCGGGTGGGCAGCCTGCTCTTCCTCTCGGGGATCGGTCCCCGCCGCCGCGGCTCGAAGGAGATCCCCGGGACGGTCCTCGCGGCGGACGGTTCGGTCGAGTCCTACGACTTCGAGGCGCAGTGCCGCGCCTGCATCGAGAACGTCCGGACGGTCCTCGAGGACGCCGGCGTGCCCTTCGGGAACGTCGTCGACGTGCTCGCCTTCCTCACCGACATGAAGCGGGACTTCCCGGCCTTCAACCGCATCTACGGCGAGCACTTCGCCGGCGAGGGCAAGCCCAACCCCACCCGCACCACCATCGAGGTGGGCAGCCTTCCCACCCCGATCGCGGTGGAGCTGAAGGTGATCGCGGCGGTGTGAGCGTGCGGGGCGTGTTGCCGGGGGGTTGGGGACCTCTTAGATTGCCCTGCGTCCGCCGGCCCCGGCGGCCTTTCGAAGGGGATCCATGGCAGCACCTTCCGACGACGGAACCGTCCCTGCGGACGCCGACGGTCCGATCCGCCCGCTGCCGGCAGAGGACGCCTCCCGGACCGAGACCTCCTTCACCGATCGTGAGACCGCACCGGCGGACAGCGCGGTGTGGGAGGCGATCGACCTCGAGCCCGCCGACGATCCGGAGCTGATCGGTCGAGGCGATGCCGCCGCCGGGGACACCCATCTTCCACCGCCGCCACCGGCCATCTCGCCCTCGCGGCAGCCCCGCGCTGCGGAGGGGCGGGAGCGGAGCCCCCGCGGCCGGTCGCGGCCCTCGCGACCGGCGGCATCGCCGGCCATCGAGCGGGACCGCATCGTGGTCCTCGGCCGCCGCCGCGCCGGCAAGACCATCTTCCTGGCGAGGCTCTACGAGACGCTCTGGCGATCGGAGTCCCGACTGCACATGCGGACGGTGGAGGGCAACGACCATCTGTTCTTCATGGAGACGCTGCGGGTGCTCTCCGAGCGGGTGTGGCCGCCGGCGACCGGCGGCAGCACGCGGATCCGCATGGAGGTCTCGATCGGGGCCGCGGTCCGACCCTTGAGCGTGCTCGACTACTCCGGCGAGGTCTTCAAGCGGGCGTTCCTCGAGGGCGAGACCAGCGATCCCGATGCCGCGGAGCTGCTCGAGCACCTCGACCGCGCCGCCGCGGTGATCCTGCTGGTCGATCCCGGGGTGGCCCTCACGGGGACCCCCGAGGAGATCGCCGAAGACGAGTTCGGCATGACCGCGGCGGTCCGCCGCATCCGGCAGAGCCCCGGCGGTTCGCACATCCCCATCGCGCTGGTGCTGACCAAACTCGACCTGCACGGCCGGGTGGTTCGGGAGTGCGGGGGCTTGGTGGCGTTCGTGAAGCGGCATCTCTTCCCGCTGCTGCGGGCGCTGCATCGGGTGCGGGTCTTCGGCTGCGTGGCGGTTCGAAGCCGCCCCGACGCCCTCGGGGTCCTTCGCCCCGATCCTTCGACCCCGCCGCAGGGGATCGTGGAGCCGCTCGAGTTCTGCCTGCAGCGGATGGTTGCGGCGGAGGCGTCTCGGACCTCGGTCGGCGCCTTGCCGGCGGCATCGCAGCAGGAGTCGATGGCCCTGCCCGAGGACGGATCCATCGGCGAGGAGGCGCGGCCGGGCCTCAACGCCGCGGGCATCGCGGTGATCGCCGTCGCGGCGGTGGCGATCCTCGGGATCGCGGCCGCGGCGATCTGGCTGCTGCTGCAAACCGGCGGCCAGGTCTGAAGGCGATGCCGCCACGCCGCCTCGCCACGCACCTCTTCGGTTCACGCGACGGCTATCGCGGCCTCGCCCATTCGCAGGACCTCTCCGCGGCGGAGCGTCGGGAGCTCGAGACCTTTGGATTCGGCGAGGCCTCCGATGCGAGCCTGCTCGCCTCCCTCGAGCGGACGCCGAGCGCCTTCGGGCGTCCCCTGCCGGGCGGCCGCATCGCGGTCACCCGCCTCTTCGCGGGCCCGCTCGACGATGCGTCGCGTCCGACCCTCGAGCTCCGCAGCGTCGTGGCATCGCCGCCGGACCTGCTTGAGATCGCCCGGGGCGGGATCGAGCAACTTCTTGGCGACGAGTCGCTGTGGCGGCGGGAGGCGTTCGAAGCCGGACGCGAGGTGGCCTTCGAGACCCGGCCGCCACGGCCGCTCTCCGGCGCCGGGCATCTGACGATCTTCGAGCAGTGGGCCCGCCTCGCCGCCGACGCCGGCGACTCCGGCCGGCCGCGGCCGATGCTGCTGCTCGAGCCGGAGGCGGAGGGCTCCGAGGCGATCTCCGAACTGCTGGCCCGACTCGCTCCCGAGGACCTCTGGTCGCTGCGGTGGGGCATCCGCCTGCTCGCCTCGGGCGGCCTTGCGGAACTCGGCACCCTCGCTGCGGGGGTGCGGTGGCGGGGCGATCGGCCCTTCCGACGGGTCTCGGTCGGCGCGGGCATCGAGTCGCCCCGCTTTGCGAGCCGCCTTGCCGAATGGCCGGGGGCACCGATGCTGCCGCCGCGATCCGAGGCCGCGGAGTGGTTCGACGAGCGTCGCCGCGTCGCGGCGCCCTCGTCGCGGCCGCAGCGTCGTTCGCATCTGGCCGCGGCGGCGGCGGCGATGCTCGCGATCGCGACGGCCGCGCTGCTGTGGTGGTTCTTGCTTCGAGGCGACGGGGCCGCGGAGCCGCCGGAAGCGATCGGGACAGCCGACGCCGGCACCGGCGCCGCCGAGGCGACGGCCTCGACGCCTGCCGCTTCGGCCGAGCGCGAGGCCGCGGCGGGTCGCAGCGGATGGCCGCAGGGAGGATTCGGCGGCGGCGATCGTGCCGAGCCGCCTTCCAACGAGACCGCCGATGCGGGCGTCGCACCGATCGGCGTCGAAGGCGGGACGCGGCTGCGGATCGGCATCGACTCCCCGCTGCCGCGATCGCGGGATGGCGTCTCCCCGCCGCCGGATGCGGCCGAGGCTGCCGAGTCTGCCGAGGAAGCCGATGAGTCGATCGAGGGCGACGCGGAGGCCACGCCTGCGGAGGACGCTTCCGAAGTGCCGCCGCCCGCCGATGCGACCGATGACGCCGCTGCCGACGGCGCGGGCGCGAGCGATCCATCGCCGGAGGCGGTGCCATCGGATGAAGCGACGGATAGCGAGCCGACGACGGATAGCGAGCCGACGACAGACAGCGAGTCGACGACGGACGGCGAGCCGACGACAGACAGCGAGTCGGCGAGCGAGAGCGAGGCGGTCGATCGCGA
>CAZQUA010000016.1:0-2917 GCA_964596455.1 uncultured Isosphaeraceae bacterium | reverse complement strand
GCGAGCCGACGACAGACAGCGAGTCGGCGAGCGAGAGCGAGGCGGTCGATCGCGAGGCGATCTCGCTTGCCGACCCCTGCGTCGAGGCGGCCGCGGTGCGGGCGAAGGTGCTCGACGGCGCCGGCGAACTCGAGGCGCTGCTTGCCCGCAATCCGCCGCGTTGGGAGCGGATCGATGCGATCCTCGGCGAGATGGAGGCGTCGCTTCGGACGCTTGGCCTTGACCGCATCGAGGAGCCGCAGCGGCGGTTCGTGCTCCAACTGCTTCGTGAGCGGCGGGTGCCGCTCTCCGAGGCGTCGCTGACCGAGCAGTGGCCGCTGGTGCGTCGCCTGCACTGCGGATGGTTGGCGTGGCTCGAGGCGTCCGCGGCGATCGAGGCGGCGGGTTCGCGGCTGGCGGCGAGACCGGCGATGCGGACGCTGCTGCAGCTTCGCGGCGAGTCGCTCTGGGTCGTGACCGCCACGAGGCCGAGTCGCGAGGCGCTGCTCGAGCGGCAGCGGACGATCCTGGCGGGCCTCGCGGCCGATGCGAGGCATCAGGGGCAGCCGCCGCGATTCAGCCTCTGGCTCGAGGAGGCGGCGGCGGAGCGGCTGTCCATGGAGGCCCTGCAGTCGCCGCCGAAGGACCCCCAGGACGACTCCGGCCCGCCGGTCCGATGAGCGTCGGCCACCGCCGCCCTCCCCGGAACCCCTACGGAAGTCTCGCGGGCGCTACCGTTGCGGTCGGCAGGGCGTCGGATCGGGACGATCGTGGAGGCAGGATCGTGAGCATGAGCATCGCTGGTTGGCCGCGCCGGGGTCTTCGATCGGTGGGCCTGCGGGCCGCGTCGGGCCGGATCGCGGCCGCGATGCTGCTCGCTGCGGCCGCGGTGTCCGGCATCTCCTGCCGGAACGAGCCCACGCCGGTGGCGGCCGAGGATGCGGCGGTGCAGGTGGCCCCGACGCCCGATCGGGTCTCCCGCCGGGCGGTGCCGACGGCGGACGATGCGTCGCCGCCGCCGCGACCACCGCGGCGTTTGGCGTCCTCGTCGGAGTCGCAGCCGGCCGTGCCGGCGGCGGACGCTTCGATCCGTTCCGATGCGGCGACGGCACGTTCATCTTCGACGTCGTCGGCTTCAGCGGCATCGACGCCTGCGGCAAGCTCGGCCCGCCAGCCGAGCGGGCAGAGTGCGGCCGCGTCCGAGGCGAGCGGCGAATGCAGCGGCGGCGAGGGTGAAGGCAGCGGCGGGCAAAGCAGCGGCTCGCAAGGCGCCAGCAGCAGCAGCAGCGGTTCGCAGAGCGCCGGCGGCGAATGCAGCGGCGGCGAGGGCGAAGGAAGCGGCGGGCAAGGCGGCGGTTCGCAAGGCGCCAGCGGCGGCCCATCGACGAGCGGTGGTTCCGGAGCTGGCGGCGGCAGCGGCGACCGATCGAGTCCGGATGGCCCGCCGAGCGGCAGCGACTACGCGCAGGGAACCTCGCCTTCGCGATCGACCGGCGGAGCGGCGTCGGGCGCTGGCGATCCTGGGTTCGTGAAGCCGGAGGCGATGGCGGGATCGGCGAACGCCCTTCGTGGCGGCGGTGGCGGCGGCGACTCGCCGGGCATCGGCGCGACGGAAGCGGCCGGTGTCGCTTCAGGTCGGCCGTTGGCATCGCCGGCGCCGGGGGGCGGCAGCAGCGGCGGCGGTGCCGGCAGGGGCGATGCGAGCGAGCCGTCCGGCGGCACGCCGGGTTCGTCGCCAAGTCCGGATGCAACCCTTCCGGCCGGTGGTGGCGAGGTGAGCGGCGTCATGCGGGAGAGCGACTCCGCGGCGAGCGGCCTCGCCGACTTTGCCGACACGCCTCGCGATGCGGCGGCGGAGCGGGCCCTCGAGACGGGTCTTGCGGAAGCGCTGGCAAGGCAGCAGGCCGCCGCCGCGACCGGCGAGGCGGCGATGGAGGCTGGCGAAGGTCGTCCATCGCAGCTTCCGCCGCTCGGCGAGCGGCAGGGCGGCGGCAGCGGCGAGGGCGGATCCAACGCCGCTTCAAGCGAGTCGGCCTCGGGCGGCGAGGGCGGACGCGGATCGGGCGGCGAGAAGTCTGCGGGATCGAGCGAGTCCTCGTCCTCGAGCGATTCGTCCGGAGACGCCGCATCCGGCGATGCTGCCTCGGGCGACGCTGCCTCGGCCGGATCGCAGGCCGAATCGCAGGCCGGATCGCAGGGCGGATCGCAGCAGGCCTCGCAAGAAGGATCCGGGAAGGCTGGCGATTCGCAGGCGGCCTCCTCGATGGAAGCGTCCGCGTCCTCGCCCGGTGCTTCGTCGGAGTCTTCATCGCAAGCGTCATCCGAAGCCGCGTCTGCTGCGGCCGACCCGGTGCAGGCGGCGTCGGCGGCGGAGTCCGCGGCCGGTTCGGCGGATCGGCCTGAGTCCCGATCGGGAGGCGAAGGGCCTGCTTCGTCCGAGAGTGCAGATGGTCGAGAGGCTTCGTCGCCATCCCCGCAGGATGCCGCCGCGACAGCCTCGTCCGATGCTGCGGCCGCACCGTCGCCGCCTCGCGGCGACCAAGAGGCGTCGCAGCAGGCGACGCCGGCAGGCGATGCCTCGCCACAACTGCAGGATGGCGTGGCCGATCAGGATGCCCGGCAGCCATCGTCGGAAGCGGCCGCCTCGCCTCGAGAGGCGAGTCCTCCGCAGGGCCGCGACGCGGCCTCGCCGCAGGCACCGGCCGCCTCGCCCGCGGACCCATCGGGCGATGCGATCGAGCCGGGCGGCGTGTCCTCGCAGCCGGACGATCGGATCCAACAGCGGCCGGACTCGACCCCGCAACCCGCGTCCGCCCGCGAGGGCGACGGCCCCGCGGCGTCGGAGCCGCCATCACCTGCCGAGCGCGGTGAACGCCTCGCCCCCCAGCGAGACGCCGCCGACGAGAGCCCGGCGGCGGATGCCGCCACCGAGGCCGGC
>CAZQUA010000015.1:0-20720 GCA_964596455.1 uncultured Isosphaeraceae bacterium | reverse complement strand
CCGCGACCCGCTTGGTCAGTTCCGCCGCTTCTTCCCAAGGACCGCGTGGTCGATCGAGATCCGGCCCGGCCCGGCGATCACGATCGCCAGCGCCCCGAGCATGTAGAGCAGGGCCGGTTCGCGAGCCTCGGCCTCCGGCAGGAACCACGGATCGCCGTGGTGGTGCACGAAGCCGGCGACGAACATCGTGGCGACGATCGCGAAGGCGCCGTAGCGGGTCAGGAAGCCGAACGCGACGAGCAAGCCCGCGATGAACTCGCCGACGACGGCCCCGATCACGCTCGCGAGCACGCCGATCCCGAGCGGATCCGGAAAGGCGAGATCGGTGCCCTCCCGCCAGTGGGAGATCAGCATGGTGAACTTCGGCCAGCCGTGGCCGATCGCCATGAGGCCGCCGAAGGTGAGCCGCATCAGGAGGAGGCCGAGATCGGTCATGTCGGTGGTTCCGTCAGGGTTGGATCGAGGCGGCGTCGGTTCGCGGCCCGCGGTCGACGGGGTCAGCGGTCGCCTTCGTCGGCGAGTCCGAAGCGCAGCAGCGGCAGCGGGCGATCGCCCGCGAGGAATTCCAGGGTGTCGCCGCGCCGCTCGAGGCGGGTGGCCTGCCGCAGGGCGTCGAAGTAGCGGGACTCGAGGTCCATCCTCGCCGGCTCGGCGGCCATCTTGGTGGACATGATCGGGCCGATCGCGATCGACGGGCCGTCGATGCGGATCTCGGCGCCGTACCGGTTCACGCCGCCGGAGCCGCCGATCCGCCCGTCCGCTTCGAACCGCAGCGTCGGCGCATCCGCCGCGGCGATCGTCTCGCCCTCGATGGCGAGGCATCGCCAACTCGATCCGGCGAGGGACGCGGCGGTCGGGCCGGAGCGGTTGCCGGTCGCGGCGCAGCCGACCAGGGCCGCGAGGAGCGGCAGGATGGCCAGAGCGTTGGTCAAGAGGCGCATGGGGTCAGGGTAGCGGCAGCCTCGCGGGAGCGGGGCGGCCTCGACTACCCTGACCGGCCATGCCCTCGACGCCGCCGCGGACCCCCGAGATCGTCGTCCAGAACCTCTCGAAGTCCCTCGGCGGCAAGGAGGTGCTTGCGGGGATCGACCTTCGGATCGACGCCGGAGAGCTGCTGGCGATCGTCGGCGGCTCCGGCTGCGGGAAGACGGTCCTCCTCAAGCACGTCACCGGCCAGTTCCGGCCGGACCGGGGCCGGGTGCTGGTGGCCGACCACGAGTCGCCGCCGGGCGCCGATGGCGCGGCGCCGCTTCGCGAGGTCGCCACGCTGTCGGAGGCCCAGCTCGATCGCCTGCGGGTCCACTGGGCGGTGGTCTTCCAGCGGAACGCCCTGCTCACGGGCACCGTCCTGGACAACCTCGCGATCGAGCTCCGCGAGGTGAAGGGACTCGACGACGCCGCGATCCGCCCCATCGCCGAGAAGGCCCTGCAGGACGTGGGCCTCGATCCCGATCTCGTGCTCGATCGGGACCGCGACTTCCTCTCCGGGGGCATGGCCAAGCGGGTGGCGATCGCGAGGGCGCTGGTGATGGATCCGGTGCTGGTCTTCTACGACGAACCGACCGCGGGCCTCGATCCGGAGATGTGCGAGCAGGTGCACGACCTGATCCGCCGCACCCACGAGAGCCGACCGGAGCTCGCGGCCTCGCGGCCGGGCCTTCGGCGCACGAGCGTGGTCGTGACCCACGACACCGGTCTGCTGCGGCGGCTTCGCCCCCGCATCGTGATGCTCCACGCGGGGCGGGTGATCTTCGACGGATCCTTCGAGGCGTTCATCGCGAGCGAGGATCCCCACATCAAGCCCTACGTCTTCCAGATGAACTCGCTGCACGCCCGCCCGGCGCCGGAGTGAGGGAGGCACGCATGCCCGGACCCGCCCGCGTCGACGAGCCGAGCCTCTTCGAGGAGGACCGTCCGCTGCTGCAGCAGCGCCGGGCCGCCGAACTCGCAGCGGCGCTGCCGGCGACGCTTCGCCTCGGCACCTCGTCGTGGAGCTTCCCCGGCTGGCAGGGCCTCGTCTACGGCGGCCGGCATCCGGAGCCGCGTCTCGCCCGCGAGGGCCTGCGCGAGTACGCCCGCTCGCCGCTGCTGCGGACCGTCGGCCTCGACCGGGCCTTCTACCGCCCGATGACGATCGAGCAGTGCCGCAGCCTCGCCTCGCAGGCGGGGCCGGGATTCCGCTTCCTGGTGAAGGCCTACCGGGGACTCACCCACCGCGACGCCGGATCGGGCGAGGGCGGACGATTCCTCGATGCCGGCTTCGCCTGCGACGAGGTCCTGACGCCGCTGCGGGAGGGGTTCGGCGGAGCCCTCGGCACGGTGCTGCTGCAGTTCCCGCAGATGCGGCTCGCCCCATCCGAGGCGGGCATCTTCCGGCGCCGCCTCGACGGATTCCTCGCGGCGCTGCCCCGGGAGGTGCCGCTCGCGGTGGAGCTTCGCGATGCGGTGCTGCTCGACGAGTCCGTCGCCGCGTGCCTCGCTGCGCATGGCGTGGCGTTGGGGCACGCCGTCCATCCATCGCTGCCGGGCCTCCCCGAGCAGCGGCGGCGGCTCGGTGCCGCGGCCGATGCCGTCGCGGCGCCGGCGGTGCTGCGTTGGCTGCTCCGCCGCGGCCTCGGCTACGAGGAGGCCCGGGATCGCTACGCGCCGTTCGATCGACTCGCCGAGCCCGATGGCGGCAGCCGCGGCGAGCTGTCGGCATGGTGCCTCGAGATGGCCGCCGCGGGGCGGGAGACCTTCGTCATCGCCAACAACAAGGCGGAGGGCTCGGCGCCGCTGACGCTGTTCGAGCTCGCCCGGACGATCGCGCGGGCCTCGATGCCGGGGGACGATGCCCTCAGGCCGCGCCCCGCGACGCCTTCGGCGGACGGGCCTTGATCACCGCCACGGCCGCGGTCACGCTCGCAAGCACCAGCGCCGCGAACAGCAGCACGTTGGCGAGCGGGCTCTCGCCGGCCTGCCAGCGGGTGAACCGACCCCATCCCACGACCGCGTAGGCGACGCCGAAGAGCAGCGGCAGGAGCATCCCGACGTGGATGCCGATCATGCCGATCGCCCGCGAGACCTCGAGGCGGGAGGACATCCAGCCCGCCAGCAGCGTCAGCAAGGCGGGGCCGAGCGTGAAGATGAGCGGCGTGAGGGAAGGCCCGGCGGCCTCGGCCTCGTCGGCCGCGGACGCGGCGCCGTTCGCCTCCGCGGCCGCCTCGGTCGGCGATGCGGGCGGCGCGGACGCCTGCACCACGGCGAGGCCGTAGCCGGCGAGGCCGAGCACGGCGAGCACCAGGGCATAGAGATAGAGGCGGCGGGCGGCGACGAAGGCGGGAGTCGTCTGGGTCGAGGTCATCGGAAGGGGCTCGCAGGTTCCGCGTCGGAGGGCGGCAAGAGCGGATCGAGGAAGAGGCGTGCGGGGGAGACGCGCCCCGCGATCGCGGGACGGTGCTTCCCGGCGTTCCGGACCAAACCAAGGGGCCGGCGGGTCGGGGGCCATCGTCGCGACGGCGGCGGGTTCGACTCCGGTCGCCTCCGCGGATTCGAGGACTTCCCTCGCCTCGCCGCGGTCGGCGGACGCCGGTACGCTTGCGACGGTGGCTTCTCCGCGCGGTGCGATCTTCGATCTCGACGGCACGCTCGTCGACAGCTACGACGCCCATCTGGACGCGTGGAGGCTCGTGGCCCGCGAGTTGGGGCACGAACTCACCGTGGAGCAGTTCCGGCGGCAGTTCGGGCGGACCAACGAACCGATCATCGAGGAGCTCTGCGGCTGGGCGGGGCGGGCGGTGCCCGACGCCGCGGGCCTTGCGGAGATCGCCGACCGCAAGGAGTCGCTCTATCGCGAGCGGATCGCAGCGTCCTTTCCGGTCATGCCCGGCGGCCCGGACCTGCTGCGGGCCCTGTCCGCGGCGGGGTGGCGGCTGGCGGTGGGCTCCTCCGGTCCGCCGGAGAACGTTCGGGTCGCGGTCGCGGGCCTCGGGGCGGGGTCGCTCTTCCGCCACTGCGTGAGCGGCGCGGACGTCTCGCGAGGCAAGCCCGACCCCGAGGTGTTCCTGCTCGCGGCCGAGCGGCTCGGGGTTCCGCCGCAGCGGGCGGTCGTCGTCGAGGATGCCCCGGCGGGCATCGAGGCGGCGCGTCGGGCGGGCATGGCCTGCGTGGGGCTCGCCTCGAAGGGGCGGACCCGCGAGGAGCTTGCCGCGGCGGATCTCGTGGTGGATTCGCTCGAGTCGCTGTCGCCGGACTCCCTCGAGGCGCTTCTCGCCTCGAAGTAGGCCCTTGGCGGGGTCGATAGAGTCCCTGCGATGCCCGATCCCGGCGCGACGCCTCGAGAGCCTGCGGACTCGCCCGGTTCCCACGGAGAGGCGATCCGGCCGCGAAGCCTGCGGCTGGCGCTCGCGCCGATCCTGATCGTGGGATCGCCCCGCAGCGGCACGACCTGGCTGCAGCGGATGCTCCTGGGCCTGCGGGCGTGCTGCGGCGGGCAGGAGTCGCATGCCCTCTGCACGATCGCGAAGGTGATCGCGGATTTCGATCGCAAGGCGGCGATGCCGCGGCCCCACGGCATCGCGGCGTACCTCGGTCGGGTCGAGCTGCTCGAGGCGATGCGGGCGTTCTGGGTCCGGATCGTCACGCCCGCGATCGACGCCGCCCCGGCGGCGACGCGGCTCGTCGAGAAGACGCCCGACCATGCGCTGCATCTGGACCTCGCCGACGCCCTCTTGCCGAGCTGCCGGGCGATCCATCTCGTCCGCGATCCGCGGGAGGTGGTCGCGAGCCTGCTCGCCGCGAGCCGCCGGCCGTGGGGCGCCGGCTGGGCGCCGTCGTCGGCCCACGCCGCCGTGGCCCGATGGCGCGAGTGCGTCGAGAGCGCGGAGGCCTCGGGGGCCCGCCTCGGCCCCGGCCGCTTCCTGCGGGTCCGCTACGAGGATCTCCGCAGGGATCCCGCGGCCTCGCTGCGGGCGATCGCCGAGTTCATGGGCCTCGACGAGGACGATCTCGACGCGGGCGAACTCGCCGCCGCCGCGGATGCCGGCGGCGCCGAGATCCCGCTCTTCGGCCAGCTCGCCGGGCGGCGTGCCGTCGAGCCGGAGGGCTTCGCCGGGGCCTCGCCGCCGCTCGGTGCCTGGGCGCGGCGGATCGTGCAGCGGGACGCGGGGGCGTGGATGCGGGAGCTCGGCTACGGCGGGGGACGGCGGTGAGGGCCTCGCCGCAGGTCGGCGTGGTGATCATCGTCCTCGATGGCGGCCGCTTCCTCGCCGAGGCGATCGAGAGCGTGCGTGCCCAGACCATCGCGGACTGGGAGCTCGTCGTCGTCGACGACGGCTCGACGGACGCCACCGCGGAGATCGTCGAGCGCTTCGTCGCCCGCGACGCCCGCATCCGCGGCATCGCCCATCCCGATCGGCGGAACCTCGGCATGAGCGCCTCCCGCAACGCCGGCGTCGCCGCGACCTCGGCGGATCGGATCGTGTTCCTCGACCACGACGATCTCCTCGAGCCTCGGAAGCTCGAGGTCCTCGGGGAGCGTCTCGATGCCCATCCCGAGGCGATGGCGGCGGTCGGCCCCAATCTCCGCTGGCGTTCCTGGGACCGCTCCGGCGCCGCCGACGAGGTGCAGGATCTCGGGGCGGGGCCGGGCGTGCTTCCGCCGCCCGGCACCCTGCCGCATTTCATCGCCCGCTCCGACGCCACCCCGCTCGGGCCGATGCTGCGGCGGGCCGCGTTCGAGTCGGTCGGCGGCTACGACCCGGCGTTCCGGGGAATGCACGAGGATCAGGCGTTCTTCGCGCGGTTCATGCTGCGTCATCCGATCGTCGTCTGCGGCGAGGTGCTGCACCGCTACCGGATGCACGAGGACTCCTGCGTGGCGAGGTCGCACCGGACCGGCGCGGCCCTCGCCTCGCGGCGGCGGTATCTGGAGTGGCTCGGCGGCGAACTCGCCCGCTCGCCCCTCGCCGGCGACGCCACGCTGCGGCGGCGGGTCGCGGCGGCGCGGCCGACGCGGCTGGAGGTGCTCTCGACGCGTCTTCGCAGGATCGCCCTCAACCTCGCGGGAGGAGCCGCTCCCCGAGAGGATCGAGGCCGCTGAGGAGCCCCGCCCAGCGGGTCTGGGCGAGTTCGCCGGCGAGGCGGTCGAAGTCGGCGATCGCGGCCCGCAGATCGGTGCCGGTGTTCTTCAGGACGCCGCTCGTGAGCGGCCGCGGCTCGACGCCGAGATGCCGCTGCACCCGATCGAGCAGATCCGCCGGGCGAAGGAGCACCTCCGCGTAGTCGACCTCGAGCACCGGCGCGGCGAGGCTCTCGACGAAGCCTGCGAGGGTCTCGACGGCCGCAGCGCACCGGTCGATCTCGGCGACGAGGGCGTCGGCATCGGTCTCGAGCGGCGGCAGCGCCTCGACGCCGTGGGCGCGGTTCCAACGGCCGGTGCGCCGATGCAGTCGCCGCGCGTTGATCGTCGAGATCGCAAGGCGCAGCAGGTCGCGGCGGACCATGTGGATCACCCGCACCTCCGTGCCGATCGCCGCCCGCAGGCCCTCGAGATCGGCCACGTCCTTGAGCTTGGTCTTGAAGCCGCGGCTGCGGCCGGGCGAGGTCTCGCCCCGGAGGCGCTCCTCGACGAGTCGCCGCTGCGCCGCGGGATCCTTGCCGACGAGGATCTCCCCCTGCACGTCGATGCGGGGGTGGCTGCCCAGCGCCCCGACGAGCCACGAGCTGCCGGTGCGTCCCGGAAACAGGATCGCGAAGCGAGTGCCTCGTCCCGGCGGAGGCGGCGGCAGCGGATCGCGGTCCTCAGGCATCGGCCCATGGAGCCCCGGCGCGAGGATCGGGAAGACGGCCCGCCATCGATGCGAGCGCCGCCCGATCCGCCTCGGCGAGCTCCTTCGGAGCGGCGATGGAGAGGATCACATGCAGGTCGCCGGCGCGGCCCTTGGCGTCGACGATCCCCTTGCCGCGAAGCCGCAGGCGTTGCCCGCTCGACGAGCCTGCGGGCACCTTCAGCGTCGCGGTGCCCTTGAGCAGCGGCACCTCGACGCTCGCGCCGAGGGCCGCTTCGGCGATGGTGATCGGCACCGTCACCGAAAGGTCGAGGCCCTCGCGGCTGAACCACGGGTGCGGCCCCACGCGGATGGTCAGCAGCAGGTCGCCCGCGGGCCCACCGTGAAGGCCGGGCAGGCCCTTGCCGCGGACCCGCAGCTTCGCGCCGTCCTCGACGCCCGCGGGAATGCGGACCTCGATCGACTCGCCGCCGCCCTCGCCGCCTCGCAGCCGCAGCCGCTCGACGCCGCCGTTGGCGGCGACCGCGAAGCCGATCGCCAGTTCGATCTCCCGATCCTCCCCGGCCACCGGCCTCGCCCGGCCCCGGCCGCCGCGGGCGCGGCCTCCGCCGAAGCCGCCGTCCCCGCCCTGGCCGCGGAAGGCCTCGCCGAAGATGTCCCCGAAGATCTCCTGCATCCGCTCGGGATCCATCTGCTGCCACGCGGCCCCGCCGCCGCCGAAGCCGCCCGGGCCGGCGCCGCCCGCCGCCGCGGCGCCTTCCACGCCGGCGTGCCCGAACTGGTCGTAGCGTTGCCGCTTCTCGGGGTCGGAGAGGACCTCGTAGGCCTGCTGGGCCTCGTTGAACTTCTCCCCGGCGCCCGCCTCCTTGTTGAGGTCGGGGTGGTACTGCCTCGCGAGGCGGCGGTGGGCGGCCTTGATCTCCGCATCGCTCGCCCCGCGTCCGACGCCGAGGATCTCGTAGTAGTCGCGGGGAGCGGGCATGCCGCAGGGGGTCTCCAGAAGGCGGGGAGTATAGGGAGCGGGGTAGCATCGCCCCGCCCATGCCTTCGCCCCGCGATCGGACCTGCCGCAGCACCGCGACCCCCTCGGCCGCCGAATCGGCGGCGCTTTCCCTGCCGGTGCTGCCGGCGAAGCCCCCGCCGATCCGCCGAAGCCGCAACGGCTGGAAGCGGGCGGTGGTGCTCGGCGTGGTGCAGGTCCTGATCATCCTGCACGTGGTGCACTGGCTCGTCGCCGGCCGGACGGTCGCGCCGATCGAGCCTTCCGAGGCGATGGAGACGCTCCGGAACGGCATCGTCAACGCCGGCTTCATCTTCTTCGGCCTCGCGCTGCTCTCGACGGCGATCCTGGGGCGGTGGGTCTGCGGGTGGGCCTGCCACGTGCTGCTGCTGCAGGACCTCTGCGCGTGGATCATGAAGAAGGCCGGCATCCGGCCGAAGGCGTTCCGGTCGCGACTGCTCGTCTACCTGCCGCTGGTCCTGGCCCTCTACATGTTCGCCTGGCCGGTGGTCTACCGACTCGCGGTGGCGCCGTTCCTGCAGCCGGACCTGACCTGGCCCGGCTGGACCGTCGAGCTGACCACCACCGACTTCTGGCGGACCTTCCCGGGCCTGTTCGTCGCGGTGCCCTTCCTCTTCGTGTGCGGCTTCGCCTGCGTCTACTTCCTCGGCTCGAAGGGCTACTGCACCTACGGCTGCCCCTACGGAGGCTTCTTCGCGCCCCTCGACGAGCTGGCTCCGGCGCGGATCCGCGTCACCGACGCCTGCGAGCACTGCGGCCACTGCACCGCGGCCTGCACGAGCAACGTCCGCGTGCACGAGGAGGTCCGCGACTACGGCATGGTCGTCGACCCGGGCTGCATGAAGTGCATGGACTGCGTCAGCGTCTGCCCCAACGACGCCCTCTACTTCGGATTCGGCAGGCCCGCCAAGGGAGCGGTGCCGCGGGTCTCCGGGCCGATCGCGATCGAGGCGCCGCCGCCGCGTCCGCCGCGGACCTACGACCTCTCCTGGCCCGAGGAGATCGGCCTTGCGGCGCTGGCGGTGGCGACCCTGCTCGCCGTCCGCGGCGCCTACGGCGCGGTGCCGCTGCTGTTCGCCTCCGGGATCGCCGGCTGCGTGACCTTCGTCGCCTGGAAGGCGTGGCGATGCCTGCGGGACCCGAACGTCCGCTTCCACCGCTGGCAGCTGCGGCTGCACGGCCGCCTGCGGCCCCCGGGGATCGCGTGGCTCGCGGCCACCGCGGTGACGCTGCTGCTCGTCGCCCATACCGGCGTGGTCAACGCGGCGGCGGCGATCGCGGGCTGGCACGACGACCGCGCCGCGATCCCTCCCGCGATGGTCTTCGCGGAGAACCCGATGACGCCCGATCCGGCCATCGCCCGCCATGCCCGCGAGGGGGTGCGGTGGTACCGCTTCGCGAGCTTCGCCGGCGATGGCGGCATCGGCCTGCTGTGGGGATGGCAGCCCCGCTTCGACCTGCAGATGGCGTGGCTCTCCGCGGTGGCCGGCGACCACGCCGCCGCCGAGGAGATCCTGCGGCGCAGCATCGAACGGCATGGGGCCAACGAGGCGGCGGTGGGCGGCATCGGGCGGATCCTCCGCAGCCGCCTCCGCGGCGAGGAGGCCCTCGCGTGGTACCGCGAGTGGATCCCGCGGCATCCCGAGTGGGGCACCATGCGGGACGAGGCGATCGTGTGGCTCGACGCCGACGGCCGCACCGCCGAGGCGATCGAGCTGGCGCGGCTCGGCGTGGAGATCGCCCCCGGCGACCTGCGGTCGATGCGGCGGCTCTCGCTGCTGCTGATCGAGCGGGGCGGGGAGCCGCAGGTCCGCGAAGGCATCGAGCTCGTCGAACGCACCCTCGAGATCGCCCCCGGCAACGCCTTCGCCTACCGCGCCATGGCCCTCGGGCACGGCCGCCTCGGCGAGCTCGAGGAGGCCCTGCCGCTGATGCGGCGGGCGGTCGAGCTCGAGCCCTCCGACTGGCGACTGCGGCAGGGTCTCGGCGAGCTGCTGCAGGGGATGGGCTTCGCCGCGGAGGCCGCCGAGCAGATGGAGATCGCCGCGGCGGAACGGCAGCGACAGGGCGGCGAACCCTGAGGCGAGAGCGATTCCGGCGAGGGCGCCGCGACGTGAACGACGCGGCGAGGCGAGGCGGCACGGGCCCCGCGCTGCGGGCCACGCGGCGTTGCCTGCGCGGGGCGGCCTACGCGTCCGCCCGCTGGAAGACCTCGAGCAGCTCCTCGGCGCTGGCGGCGGCGTAGGCGGCTTCGCGGGTCTTCGGGTCGGACATGCCGCGGCTGATGCGGCCGAGCGCCTGGATGTGCTCGGCGATCCGGTCCGCCGGCGAGGCGAGCAGGATCACCAGGCGGACCGGCTTCTGGTCGATGGCGTCGAACTCGAGCGGCTCGGCGGGCTTGCCCACCGCGGCGACGAGCGAGGCGAGGCCGGGGCACTTGCCGTGCGGGATCGCGAGGCCCTCGCCGATCCCGGTGGATCGCTGCATCTCCCGCTCCCACACCACCCGCTTCAGCATCGACGGATCCGCGATGCGGTTCCGCTCCGCGAGCAGGTCGACGAGTTCGTCGATCGCCTCGTGCTTGCTCGTCGCCGCAAGCGGCACCCGAATCGAATCGAGGCGGATGATGTCGAGGAGTCGCATGATCGGAGCGAAGCGAGGGTCGCAGGAGGGGCGACCGAGGCGGGCCGCGGATGGTACCAGCGGGATCCGGCCGGGCGGCGATCAGCGGGAGATCAGGGCGTGGAACCCGCCGTCCTCGTAGCGGCTCGGCGGATCGCCGGGAGCGGCCCGCGGCGTCCGCAGCGAGATCGAGCGGACCCTCCCGCCGAGGCGGCGGGCGATCCACTCCGCCTGCCGGTCGTTCTCGGCGGGCTCGAGGCTGCAGGTGGCGTAGAGCAGCGACGCCTGCGGCGACAGCAGGGGGATCGCCGCATCGGCGATCTCCCGCTGCATGGCGACGAGCCCCTCGAGGCGTCGGGTGGTGAAGCGGTAGCGGGCCTCGGCGCGGCGAGGCAGCACCGCGGTGTTGGAGCAGGGGACGTCGAGCACCGCGAGGTCGATCGATCCGGCGAGTTCGGCGAGGCGCTGCTGCGGCAGCACCCGGATCGCCGGATGCCCCGCGGCGAGGGCCTCGAGGTCGCGGCGGCGTCCCTCGTGGGGCTCGACCGCGACGATCTCCGCCTGCGGATGCAGCTCCGCAAGCTGGCGGGTCTTGGTGCCCCGGCCCGCGCAGAGGTCGAGGATCCGCCGCGGCGAGCAGCCCGCGGTCGCCCGCACCGCCTCGGCGGAACCGGGATCCTGCACCCGCACCTGCGGATGCTCGGCGAGATAGGCCCCCAGGCCGGAGGCTTCGCCGAGCCAGATCGAGAACCCCGGCCGCTCGTGGGGTGCGAGGCGAGGGTCCGCGGCGAGGCCGTCGGTGCCGGCAAGCAGCAGCGGCGGCCGCACGAGGCCGTGGGTCGCGAAGGCCCGGCAGGCGGCGAAGCCGTGGGCGCTGGTCCAGTGCAGCAGCAGATCGAGGCCGTGGCTCGTCTGGGCCGACAGGCGCTCGATCGCCGCCGCGTCGAAGACCTTGTCCCGCAGGCGGATCGCCCGGCCGTCGGCGAGCGGCAGCAGATCGGCATGGGCGGCGAAGGCGACGGCCTCGGGATCGTCCGCCGGAAGGACCTCGCCGCGAAGGCCCGCGATGCGTCGCAGCACCGCGTTCACAAGGCCCCCGGCGCCGCGGCGCACGCGGCGGCTCGCCCACTCGACCGCGGAATCCACCACGGCGTGATCCGGTTCGCCCTCGAGAAGCAGCAACTGAGCGGCGCCGGCGAGCAGGGGGGCCTTCACCCGGGCCTCGAGGCTCCGCCAGGAGCCTCGGTCGAGGGCATGCCCGACCACCGCGGCGAGCGTCAGCCACCGCCGCCGCACCTCGTGCTCGATCGCCCGGGCGAGGGGATGCCGCGGCGCCGGCGACGGTTCGGGGAGGCCGAGGTCGGGGAAGCGGGCCACGATCGCGGCGATCCGCTCGATCGCCTGCTCCCGCGGCGAGACCGCCGCGCCCTCGGGCAGGAGCGGATCGCGCGACGATGCCTCGGGGCCGGACACGCGCCGCGTCAGACCGCGGCGAGGGCGGCGCCGGCGGCGCGCCGCAGCGCCTCGGCCTTGTCGGTCCGCTCCCAGGTGAAGGTGCCCGCCTTCGGGTCCGGCGTGCGGCCGAAGTGCCCGTGCGATGCGGTGACCGCGTAGATCGGCCGCAGCAGGTCGAGCGACTCGACGATGCCCTGCGGGGTCAGGCGGAAGTGCTCGCGGACCAGCGCCGAGATCGCCTCGTCGCCGATGGTGCCGGTGCCCTGGGTGTCGATGTAGACCGAGGTCGGCTCGGCCACGCCGATCGCGTAGGAGAGTTGCACCTCGCAGACCTCGGCGAGGCCCGCGGCCACGATGTTCTTGGCGATGTAGCGGGCCATGTAGGCGGCGGAGCGGTCGACCTTGGAGGGGTCCTTGCCGCTGAAGGCGCCGCCGCCGTGGCGGCCGCGGCCGCCGTAGGTGTCGACGATGATCTTGCGTCCGGTGAGGCCGCAGTCGCCGTGGGGTCCGCCCACCTCGAACTGCCCGGTCGGGTTCACGTGCACGGTGATGCCGTCGTTCCACCATCCGCCGAGCACCGGCTTGACGATCTTCTCGATCACCGCCTTCTTGAGCTCCGCCTGCTTGGCGGCGCCGTTCCACTGCGGATCGTGCTGCGTGGAGAGCACCACCGTGTCGATCCGCTTCGGCTCGAGGCCCTCGTACTCGACGGTCACCTGGCTCTTGGCGTCGGGCCGCAGGCCGGGAATGCCGCCGCTCCGCCGCACCGCCGCCTGGGCCTCGACGAGGCGATGGGAGAGTTCGATCGGCAGCGGCATGAGCGACTCGGTCTCGCGGCAGGCGAAGCCGAACATCATGCCCTGGTCGCCCGCGCCCTGCTCCTTGGCCTGCCCGTCGTGGGAGGTGTCCACGCCGCGGGCGATGTCGGGGCTCTGCGTCCCGAGGCAGACGCTCACGCCGCAGCAGCGGCCGTCCATGCCCTTGGCGCCGTCGTCGTAGCCGATCTCGAGAAGCGTCCGGCGGACGATTCCGGGGATGTCGATGGCGCCGCGGGCCGCCTCGGAGGCGGTCACCTCGCCGGCCACCACCGCGAGGCCCGTGGTCACGAGGGTCTCGCAGGCCACCCGGGCGCGGGGGTCGTGCTGCAGGAAGGCATCGAGGATCGCATCGGAGATCGCGTCGGAGACCTTGTCGGGGTGGCCCATCGAGACCGATTCGGAGGTGAAGAGGTGACGGCGTGCGGTCATGGAAGGGGGTCCTTGTCGGCGGAGGCGGCGATGCCATCTCCAGGCACCGCCTCGAGTCGGTGGCGAGGCGAAGGCGGTCGGCGAGGGCGGGAAGCGGGCGGCCGTTCCGCCGCATCCTCCGCCGCAACCATCGGGCCGCCGCCGCGAAGAGGGGGACTATAACCGTGCCGCCTCCGGCGATCGCCCCATCATGCGGCATCCGCGGCGCGAACGGCCTCGTTTGCGGCGAATCCGTGCTTCGAAGGGAGCCTTCGCCCGGTCTCGGCGTACGGTGAGTCTGCCGCGGAAGCGGATGCAGTGGGCCTCTCGCAGGAGCGACCGATGGGCACGACCAGGGCGAGGCATGCTCGACGACGCGGCGGATCGCCGCAGGCGCTGCTTGCGGCGATCGTGCTGTCGGGCTTCGGATCGGCCGCGGCGTTCGGCGAGTCCCGCCCCTCGGACCTGCGGCCCGCCGCCAACTCCGCCGGCAAGCCCGCCGCCGCGCCTGGCCCCAAGGCCGAGCCTGGCACCAGGGAAGCCCGCCCCTCCGCAGCGGCGACCCTTCCCGCCGCATCGCTCCGTCCCGACGAGATCGGCGGCTTCGCCTCGGGTCATGTGCAGATCCGGCTCGCCCCCGGCGTGTCGACGCATCGTCTTGCCGACGGCCGCTGGACGCTGCGCCGCGGCGGCGGCGGGGGCGATCTCGCGGTCGCGGCGATCTTCGAATCGGCGGGCATCTCGGCGATCGTGCCCTCGCTGTCTCGCCCGCCGGCCAACGCGGCCCTCGCAGCACAACTCGGCCTCGACCGCTTCGTGCGGGCGGAGGTGCCGTTGGGATCGGACACGCGGGCGATCGCGGCGACGCTCGGACGCCTCGGCGGCTGGATCGAGCGTGCGGAGATCGACGGCATCGGCGGCATCGCCGGCGGCGGATCGTTCCCGCCCGACGATCCGCTGTTCCCGATGCAGTGGCATCTTCGAAACACCGGGCAGACGGTGAACGGCGTCGCGGGCAGCATCGGCAGCGACATCGACCCGGCGGCCGCCTGGGCCCGCACCACCGGCAGCCCGGAGATCGTCGTGGCGGTGCTCGACAGCGGGATCAATCCGCATCCGGAACTCGAGGGACGCCTGCTCGAGGGCTGGAACGTGCCGCAGGGCTCGACGAGCACCCTCGACGGCTGCGCCAGCCACGGCACCCACGTCTCGGGAATCCTCGGCGCCCGCGGCGACAACGCCCTCGGGGTCGCGGGCCTCGACTGGCAGGTCCGCCTGCTGCCGGTGGTGGTCGTCAATCCCTGCAGCGGCCTCGAGTCGATGGTCGCCGACGGGCTCGTCTTCGCCACCGACGCCGGCGCGGACATCGCCAACATGAGCCTGCAGTACTCGGTGGGATCGGACCTGCTGCGGACCGCGGTCCGCTACGCCTCCGACTCGGGGGTGATCCTCGTCGCCGCAAGCGGCAACTCCGGCGCCTCGAACCTCTCGTTCCCGGCGCGGTGGGCCGAGACCATCGCCGTGGGCGGCAGCACCAATCTCGACGCCCGTTGGCCGAGCTCCAACTACGGCAGCAACCTCTCGCTCGTGGCCCCGGCCGAGTCGATCCGCTCGCTGGTGGGCTTCGACCTCTACGGCAACAAGACCGGCACGAGCATGGCGGCGCCGCAGGTCAGCGGCACGATCTCCCTGATGCTCGCGGCGAATCCCCGCCTCTGCGTCGGCCGGATCCGGGCGATCCTCGAGGAGACCGCCGAGGATCTCGGCGCCGCGGGCTACGACCTCTTCACGGGGCACGGCCGCCTCTCCGCGGGCGCCGCGGTCGCGGCGGTGCCGCCGCCGGCGGACCTCGACGGCGACTGCGTGGTCGACGGCGCCGATCTTGCGGCGATGCTCGCGGCGTGGGGCCCCTGCGGCGAGGCGGGAAGCTGCGAGGCGGACCTCGACGGCAGCGGCAGCGTCGATGGCGGCGATCTCGCGATCCTGCTCGGTGCCTGGGGCAGCTGAAGGCGGCGGCGTGGGGCGAGGCTGGGGGCGTCCTTCGCGGACGGCCACGCCGAGGCGGCTGCTACGATCGCCCCGCGGCCCGAACGGGGGCCGCCGGGAGTCCCGCCATGTCCGTGCCGATGGAACTGTCCCGCATCTTCATCCGCGAGATGCTCGAGATGCAGATCATCGAGCTCAGCGAGATCGGCGGGGAACGGACCTTCCCCATCGTGATCGGCCTGCCGGAGGCGTTCGCGATCGAGCGTCGCCTCAAGGGCATCGAGATTCCGCGGCCGCAGACCCACGATCTGCTCGCCGCGGTGATCCGCTCGCTCGGAGGCACCCTCGCCGGCATCGAGATCCACGACCTGCGGCAGGGCACCTTCTTCGCGAAGCTTCGCATCGAGCGGGATGGCGAGGTGATCGAGGTGGACTCCCGCCCCTCCGACGCGATCGCCCTCGGGGTGGCCGAGCAGGTGCCGATCCTCGTCGCCGAGAAGGTCCTCGAGGAGGCTTCGAGCGATCCCGCCCTCGCGCTGGAGATGCAGCAGGCCGAGGAGGCGGAGGAGGACGTGGTCGAGCCGGAGATCGAGGAGGAGGAAGAGGACGAGGGCGAGCCGCCATGGCAGTGAGCGGCGCCGCCGAGGCCGCGTCCCCGGCCCCGCCCTCCCCACCTCCGCCCTGCCCACCAGGTCCGCAGGGCCTGCTGCTCCCGGCGGAAGGCCGGCCGAGCGGAGTCATCAAGGAGCGTGCGGAGGACTTTCTCGTCGAGGAGCTGCCGCTCTACGACCCCTGCGGCGAGGGCGAGCATCTCTACCTCGGCCTGCAGCGACGCCACATGGCCCACAGCGAGATGCTCCGCCGCCTGCAGCGGCACTTCGGCGTCAGCGAGTCGGCGATCGGCGCCGCCGGCATGAAGGACCGGATCGCCGTGGTGCAGCAGACCGTCTCGGTGCACCTGCCCGGGCGGGAGCCGCCGCCGCTCGACCTCGGCACCGATCGCCTCGGGGTGCTGTGGGCGGTCCGGCACGCCAACAAGCTTCGCCGCGGGCATCTCGCCGGCAACCGCTTCGTGATCCGCATCCGCCGGATCGACCCGCTTGCAGCGCCAGCGATCTGGCGGCGACTGCAGGAGCTCACCCGCCGCGGGACGCCCAACTACTTCGGCCTGCAGCGGTTCGGCTACCGCCTCAACAACCACCGCCTCGGGGCGATGCTGCTGCGGCAGGAGTGGCGGGGCATCGTCGAGGAGCTGCTCGGCAGCCGCGGCTCGCCCTTCCCGCAGCACCAGCAGGCCCGCCGCGAGGCCTTCGACGCGGGGCGGATCGCCGAGGCCGCGGAGGCGTGGGGCCCCAACGACCACTGCGAGCGGGTGGCGGCGCGGAAGCTCCTCAAGAGCGACGACCCTCGCCGGGCGGTCCTCTCGGTGGGGGAGCACGTCCGCAGCTTCTGGATCAGCGCCCTGCAGAGCGCGATCTACAACGCCCTGCTCGATGCGCGGCTCGAGTCCGGTTCGATCGACCGCCTCGAGATCGGCGACGTGGCCATGCGGCACGAGGGCGGAGCCTGCTTCCTCGTGAAGGCGGAGGACCTTGCCGACCCCGCGACCGCGGATCGCCTCGCCCGCGGCGAGATCTCTCCGACCGGTCCGCTGTGGGGCGCCGCGATGCTCGCCGCCGCGGGCGTTCCCGGCGAGCGGGAGCGGGCGGCCCTCGCGTCGCTCGGCATCGACCCGGATCGCCTTGGCGAGTACCGCTTCGGGGTGGATGGCTCCCGCCGGCCCTATCGGATCTTCCCCGCCAACCCGGAGCTCGAGGGCGGGGTGGACGAGCATGGCCGCTACGTCAAGGTGGCGTTCGATCTGCCCAAGGGGGCCTTCGCGACGGTGGTCCTTCGCGAGCTCATCGACGAGCAGCCCGCGGAGCCGCGGGAGCCCGCGTCGCCGGGAACCCTGAGCGGCGAGGCCGAGGCCGAGACCGAGTAGCGGCCGCTGCCCGACGCGGTGGCGGCGGCGGCGACCGGCCTTGTCCAGTCATTCGTAAAGATCGCAGGGCAAGACGGTTGGCAGCGGTGCCGTAGGGGTTAACCTGATGCTTCCCCATCCCCGGGGGTCCTGGTTCCCGATCGGCGGGGGCAGCAGCGGGCGTTGGCGGTGGAGCGTCATGACCCACGAGGATCGGGATCCCAGCCTGACGCGGCTCCTGAACGCTCACCCGCTTCCGCAGCCTTCGTCAGCTGCGGCTCCGGAGATCGAGGCGCTCTACGCCCAGTGCCGCGCCGTCGTGAAGCGGGTCAAGTCGCGGTCGCTTGGGTTCGGCGGCCTCGACACCACCGATCTGCTCCACCGGGCGTGGGAACGGACGCTGCTGGTTCAGGGGCAGACCGCGCCGGCAGAGCGATGGAACTCGCGGGAGCACTTCTTCGCGACGCTCGCGAAGGCCACCGTCGAGTCGATCATCGACGAGCGCCGCTGGCGGGATGCCGACAAGCGGGGCGGCGGCGCGAGGCCGTCTCCCATCGACGAACTGCCCGAGCCGGCGGCGGATCGCCGCCGCCCGACCGAGGCACCGTGGATCGAAGGCGACGATCGCCGCGCCCTTCGGCAGGCGCTCGACGAGTTCGCATCGATCGACCCGAGGGCCTGCACCGTGGTGGTGCTGAGGTCGTTCTGGGCCTTCTCCGCCGGCGACATCGCCCTCTCGCTGGGGATCTCGGAGCGGTCGGTGAATCGGGACTGGCGGGCCGCCCGGGCATGGCTCGCGAGGCGGATCTGCGAGATCCAGGGGATTCCGCTCGCCGCCGGCCTCCACCGCGATCCCGAAGGGGATTCCGGCCCAGACGCCGGCGATCGATAAGTTCCTTGCGAGGAATCGTGTCGCAGCCGGTGCCGCCTCACGCTTCCCTATCTGGATGGGGTCCCTTCTCGACGAGGCCATGGGTGACGCGGACGATGGCGGCTCGACCGACGCATCGAGGTGGTCCCTCGCGTGGGGGCGGCCGCTCGATGCCGATGCCGCCGCAGCCTGGCGGCGTCTGCGGGACCGGTTCGAGCAGGCGGTGGATGGCGGCTCCGCCCAAGATTTGCCCGCGGGGGACGTGCCCGAGGCGCACCTGCCTGAGGATGCCGATGCCGAGGTATCGCAGGCGCTCCGCACCTTGCTGATCGCGGACCGGCGGTCTGCGGCGATCTTCGATCGGGCGGGCCTCGATCGGGCCGTCGAGCCTTGGCGGGACGCCCACGCCGTCGTCGGCTCGGCGGTCGGGGCCCTCGCCGCGGGCGACCGCTTCGGCGATTGCGAGATCGTGCGGCTCGTCGCGAGGGGCGGCTTCGGCGAGGTCTACGAGGCGATCGACCGCAGCCTCGGCGAAGGCCTCGGCCGCCGGGTGGCCCTGAAGCTGCTCGACCGGCCGTCCGGCCATGGCGACGACGCCCTCGCGGCGGCGAGGCATCGGGACATCGCGGCGCTCTCCCTCCTCGAGCATCCATCGATCGCGCGGCTCTATCGGGGCGGCACCGATGCGGCCAAGGGCCTCGGCGATCGCGACTACCTCGTGACCGAGTTCGTCGACGGCGAGCCGCTGCTGCGGTTCGTCGACCGCCGAAGTGCCGGCGATCGGCGGGTGCGGCATCGCCTGGTCCTCGCCCTTGGCGAGCGCCTTGCCGAGGCGATTGCGGCCTCGCACGCCCAGGGCGTGGTGCACCGGGACATCAAGAGTTCGAACGTGCTGGTGCGGGAGGACGAGTCGCTGGCGGTCGTCGACTTCGGGATCGCCTCGCTCGAGGAGACGGCGGCATCGGGACGCCACACCATCGCGGATCGCCTGACCATGCAGCCGGACGCCGCCGGCTCGCTCGGTTCGATCAGTCCCGAGCGGGCCCGAGGTCGCAGCGGCGGGCCGCGGGAGGATGTCTGGGCGATCGGCCGCCTCCTCTTCGAGGCCGCGACGGGTCGTGCTCCGATCGATCTCGAGGGCGTGCCGCTCTACGAGGCGATCCGGCGGATCGGCGACACCCCGCCGCCGCCGATCCGCGAGGCGGATCGCTCGCTGCCGCGGGACCTCGCGGTGGTGGTCGATCGCTGCCTCGCGTTCGACCCCGCGGACCGCTACCCGAACGCGGCGGCGGTGCGGGACGAGCTGCGAAGGGTCCGCGCGGGCGTGGCCCCGCAGGCGCGTCCGATCGGCCGCCTCGGCCGGGCGTGGCGATTGGCGAAGCGGCATCCCGCCGCGAGTTCGCTGGCCGCTGCGGCGACGCTGCTGCTGCTTGCGGGCACCGCGGTCTCGACGCTGCTCGCGGTCGAGGCGAACCGGGCGGAGTCGGAGGCGATCGCGTCCAAGGCGATGGTGGTGCAGCGGGAGCAGCTGGTGCGTTCGGTCGCGGACGGCGTGCTCGTCGAGGTGGCCGAGGCCCTGCGGACGATCCCGGGGGCGACCGCCGCCCGGCAGCGCCTGCTCGAGATCGGGCTCGCCTACGCCGAGGCGGTGGGCGACGACGGCTTCCTCGCGAGCGATCGCGAGGCGGCCCTCGAGCTGGCGCGGGCGGTCTTCACCCTCGGCGAGGTGCATCGCCTGCAGCAGCCCAACGCAGGCGCCGACGAACTCGGCCGCGAGGCGTTCGCGAGAGCGGCGGAACTGGCGCGGTTGGCCGCGCAGGCCTCGGGCGGGTTCGACGCGGAGTCGCTCGGCTTCGCGGCCCACGCCGACGCCGTGGCGATCAGCGGGCGAGGATCGCCCGAGGAGCGGCATGCCGCGTGGCTGGAGGCGATCGGGCTGGCCGAGTCGGTCCTCGCGGTCGATCCGCAGCAGGCCGATGCCCTGATGGGCCTCTGCCGCGCGTGCCTGGGGATCGGCGACCGGGTGAGGGTCGAGGGCGATCGCGATCGGGCGATGGAGTTCTTCACGAAGGCGCTGGAGGCGTCGTCGCGGCTGGTCGAGGCCCACCCCGATCGCCCCCGTGCCTGGTTCCACCGCAGCAACGCGCTCAACTCGATGTGGTGGCTGCTCTACACGGAGTTCCGCGAGGGGAACGAGTCGCGGATCCTCGGGACGTACGACGAGATGATCGAGGCCATGCGGCGAGACGACGCGATCCTCTCGACCACCAACTCGAGGTCGGTCGTCCTGATCTCGCAGATGACCCGGACCTTCCTCGCGATCGAGTTCGGCCTGATCGGCCTCGCCGAGGCGGAGGCGTCGCTCGCCGAGGCCGAAGCGGCGATCGTCGCGATCAGCGAGGCCGAGCCGGAGATCGGCCTCCTCCGCCGCCGCCGCGTCGAGGCCCACATGCGTCGCGGCAACACGCTGGCGATCTTCGTCGAGCAGGCCCGCGAGCGAGGCGATCATGCCGAAGCCCGGCGTCTCGCCGCCGAGGCGGCGCGGGCCTACGCCGCCGGCGCCGAGGTGCAGCGAGATCGCCTTGCCCGTCGCGAGCACCTGGCGGTCAACGAGGACGCCATGCTTGCGCACTTCCTCGACGGGGCCGCGGCGATGCAGGCGGTGGCGGAGGGCGGGGGGATGCCGCCGTAGGCACGAGGGCGGCGATGCGCCTCGCCGCCGCTCAAGGGCCTCGGGTCACGGCATCGGGTCGCCCATGGGGTCCCGCGGCGGATCAAGCCGCCCGCGGCGCCGCCACACGATCGGCGG
>CAZQUA010000014.1:12070-20966 GCA_964596455.1 uncultured Isosphaeraceae bacterium | reverse complement strand
TCGACAACTTCAAGACCTACAACGATCGCTTCGGCCACGAGGCCGGCGACGAGGTCCTTCGCGAGGTGGTGCAGGTGCTCCGCTCGGTGATCCGCAAGGGCGACCACGTCTTCCGGATCGGCGGCGACGAGTTCGTGGTGATCTTCTCCGATCCCTCCGGGCCCCGCAGCCCCGGCGCCGCGCCGCTCGAGTCGATCGAGCAGGTGGTCCGCCGCTTCCAGTCGCAGGTCTTCCGGATGCGTCTGCCGAAGCTCGGCCTCGAGGCTCCCGGCACCGTGACCATCTCCGCGGGCCTCGCGACCTATCCCTGGGACGGCCTCGACGCCTCGACGCTGCTTCGGCACGCCGATCACCTCGCCCTGCAGAGCAAGCGGAGCGGCAAGAACCAGCTCACCTTCGGGCCGGGAGCCCAGCAGCACGCCGATCCCGGATGACCCGCGGACGGACGCGACGGATGGATGCGAGCATGCACGAACGCCTGCTGGTGCTGTCGGACCTCCACCTCGCCCGCGACGCCGCGGCGAGGATGGTGCCGGCGCTGGAGCCGCTGCTCGATGAGGCCGGCGAGCTCGTCGTCAACGGCGACCTTGCCGAGCTGCACCATCCGCGGCATCGCCACGAGGCGGCGCGGGGCGTCGACGCGCTGCGGCGCCTGGCGGACCGCCGCGGGATCCGCCTCACCCTCATCGCGGGCAACCACGATCCGCTGGTGTCGCCGCGGCGATCGCTCTTCCTCGCCGGCGGGACGATCCTGCTGATGCACGGGGATGCGGTGCATCCGAGCCTCGCCCCGTGGAGCCCGGCCGCGGATCTGCTGCAGGAGTCCTTCCTGCGCCACCTCGACGGGTATCCGCCGCAGCAGCGGGGCTCGCTCGACTGCGTGCTCGGGGCGAGCCGCGACGCGGCCGGTTGCGAGTGGGAAGCGCTGGCGTCGGAGCGGCGGCCGCGGGGCGCCTGGAGCCTGCTGCGGCGGCCCCTCGCGCTGCTTCGCATCGCGATGTTCTGGCGGGAGTACCCCGGTCTCGTCGCGAACTTCGCGGCCCGCTACGCGCCGGCCGCGAGGATCGTCGTCGTGGGGCACTCCCACCTGCCCGGCGCCTGGGCGGTCGGCGACCGCCTGGTGCTGAACACCGGCGCGTTCGGGGCCCCGCATCGGCCGTGCGGCGTGCTGATCGGCCCCGAGGGCGTGGAGCTGCGGCGGATCCTCCGCGACCGCGGCCGCTACCGGCTCGCGGCCCCCGACGCTCACCGCCGCTGGCCGGTCGCGGCCGATGCGGCCGCGCACGCCGCAAGCGTCCGCGAGGGCAGCGAACGCCCGAGCACCGCGGCGATCCCCGCGGCGGCCTGAGCGACCGCCTCGAGGTCGATGCCCGTTGCCACGCCGCTGCGGTGGCAGAGATAGAGAAGGTCCTCGGTCGCGAGGTTGCCGGTCGCGCCGGGTGCGAAGGGGCAGCCGCCAAGCCCGCCGCAGGAGCTGTCGAGGATCGCGACGCCTCGCTGCAGGCCGGTCCAGGCATTGGCCACGGCGGTCCCCCGGGTGTCGTGGAAGTGCAGGGCGATCGCGGCGAGCGGCACCCGCTCCAGCGCCGCATCGAGCACCCGCTCCACGTCGCGGGGCACCGCCACGCCGATGGTGTCGGAGAGGTCGATCTCGTCCGCGCCCATCGCATGCAGCTCCTGCGAGAGCGCCGCCACCGCGGCGGGATCGACGGCCCCCTCGTCGGGGCAGCCGAAGGCGCAGCTCACGTAGGCCCGCGTCGGGCGGCCCGCGGCCGCGGCGCCTTCGAGCACCGGGCGGAACCGCCCGAGGGTCTCGGCGATCGAAGCGTTGGCGTTGCGGCGGGAGAAGGACTCCGAGGCCGAGGCGAAGACCGAGATCTTGTCCGCCGACGCGGCCAGCGCCGCCTCGAGGCCGCGGAGATTCGGCACCAGCGCCGCATAGCAGGTGCCCTCGCGGCGCCGGATCCGCCGGAAGACCTCCGCCGTGTCCGCCATCCGCGGCACCCGCCGGGGATCCACGAAGCTGCCGACCTCGATCTCGCGGACCCCCGCCGCCGCGAGCGACTCGACCAACGCGACCTTCGCGTCGGTCGGGACGTCTCCCGCCTCGTTCTGGAGGCCGTCCCGCGGACCGACCTCGCAGATCCGCACGCTCGCGGGGACCGGGCCGCCGCCGCTCACGCCTCCGGCTCCCGGCCCCGCTCCGCCTCGGCCCGCCGCTCCTCGCGATGGAGCACCACCCAGAACACGACGGCGGCCACGAGCAACGCCACCGTGATCACGCCGCCGGCGACGAAGAGCACCATCTCGCCCGCGGACATGCCCGCCGCCACGCCGTTGGCCGCGGCCGATTCGCCGTTCATCGCGAGGCTCCCGCCGCGGGGCCCACGAAGCGGAGCGGCCCCACCTCCGCCTCGGACTCGATGCCGTCGGCATGCACCAGCACCACGGTGCCGGCCGCCGCCTCGGCGATCCGCACCATCGCCAGCGCAATCGGCGCCGCCCCGAGCATGGGGCTGACGGTGCTGCTCGTGATCGTGCCCACGACCTCGCCGAGTCCATCGCCCGCCTTGGAGAACACCTGCCCGCCGGCGATGGGCAGGGCGTCGCCCCGCACGCGAAGTCCCACGAGCATCCGCTTGGGCCGCCCGAGATGCTCGAGGCGGGCGACCACCTCCTGCCCGAGGTAGCACCCCTTGGTGAAGCTCACCCGCTCCCGAAGGATGCCGGTCTCGTTGGGGATCGCGTCGGTTCCGAAGTCGATGTTGAAGAGCGGCGTGCCCGCCTCGATCCTCGCCACGTTGAACGCCTGCCATCCGGCCGGGCGAACCCGCCGCCCGCCCGGCAGCGGGGCATCGACGAGCGCGTCCCAGACCGCCGCCGCCGCCTCGCGGGGCATGGCGATCTCGAAGCCTCGCTCGCCGAGCAGGTCCGAGGCGATCGCCACGCACGCGGCGCCGCCGATCTGCAGCGACGCCGCACCGCCCGGCGGCGGCACCGCCGCGGACGGGCCGATCGCGGCTCCGAGCGCCTCCGCCGCGAGCGGCCCGAGGAGCCAGAGGCGATGGAAGCGGTGGCTCTCGTCGGCGACGGAGCACTCCTCGCTGATCAGGTAGTTGGAGAGGCTCGCCGCCGCGGCGGCCGCCTGATGGATGTCGAGATCCGCCACGATGCGGTCTCCGACTTCGGCAAGCAGCAGATCGGCCTCGATCCGACCCTTGCGGTTGAGCCAGAACCCGCGGCGGGCGACACCGGGCTCGAGATCCTTCAGCTCCGCGGTGACCATGCGGTTCAGGAACGAACGCCGTTCCGGCCCGTGGACGACGAGGGTGCCGCGGTGGTTGGCGTCCACCACCGCCGCCCCGCGGCGAAGCGCCGCGTACTCGAGTTCGACCGAGTCGAGGCGGGAGAGGATCTCGCACCGGATCGCCGCCGGGTCGTCGGGGCCGTAGGGCAGGTACTCCGCCTCCGGCGGCGGCGGGCGCCGCGAGACCGCCTCGGGGCCGCGGGCCGCCTCGACCTCCCGCTGCCGCCGCGCCGACTCCCGCTCGAGGAACTCGAGATGCCGCGACCGCAGCGGCGACTCGCGAAGCGTGGCGGGTGAAGCGTCCATGGCGAACGGATTCTACGGGCGACGCATCGGGTCGCCGGTAGCATGCGTGGCGACTTCGACATCCCGAAGACCGACCTTCCCTTCGCAATCAAGGAGATCGCTCCCATGGCCGACCTCGACATCGATCTGCTTCGACGCCTCTGCGAGACCCCGGGCATCCCCGGGCGGGAAGAGCGGGTGCGAGGCGTGATCGAGGAGGCCATCGACGGCCTGTTCGACGAGGTCCGCACCGATGCGCTCGGCTCGCTGATCGCGGTCCGCCGCCCCACCGCCGCAAAGGCCGGCCGCCGCGGCGAGGCGACGCGGGTCCTGCTCGCGGCGCACATGGACGAGATCGGCTTCTACGTCCGCGACGTCGACTCGAGCGGGCACCTCTGGGTCAACCCCGCCGGAGGCTTCGACACCCGCAACCTGTTCTCCCGGCGGGTGCGGGTCTGCACCGCCGCGGGGGACTGGCATGGCGTGATGAATCCCGGCGGCAAGCCGATCCACATCTCGAGCGAGGCCGACCGCAGCAAGGTGCCGCCGATCGAGGAGTTCTTCATCGACCTCGGCCGCCCCGCCAAGGAGGTGCAGCGGCAGGTGAAGGTCGGCGACTTCGTGGTGCTCGAGGAACCGTTCCTGGACCTGCCCTCCAAGGTCGTGTCGAAGGCCCTCGACAACCGCTTCGCCTGCTTCCTCGCCATCGAGGCGATGCGTCGACTCGCCCGGTCCCGCGGGACCGCCGGCCGGCATGCCGCGGAGATCGTGGTCGCCTTCACGGTGCAGGAGGAGGTGGGCCTCCGCGGCGCCCAGACGGCCGCCAACGCCGTCGCGGCGCAGATCGGCGTGGGCCTCGACGTGAATCTCGCCTGCGACACCCCAGGCGTCCCCGACACGCAGCGGGTGACGCGGCAGGGCGACGGCGTCGCGATCATGATCCAGGACTCCTCGATGATCGCCGACGCCGGCCTCGTCGAGGATCTTTGCGGCGTGGCCCGCCGCCATCGCATCGCCCATCAGCGGGCGATCCTGCCGCGGGGCGGGCAGGACGGCGCGGCGATCCAGCGGGCGGGCAGCGGCGCCCGGACGATCGCCATCGGCTGCGGCACCCGCTACATCCACACGGTCACCGAGATGATCGACAAGGGCGACCTGCGGGCGGCGATCGACCTGCTCGCAGCGTGGCTGCCGACGATCCGCTGAGGCGGCAAGGCGAGGTCAGTCGGGGCGGCCGCCGGCGAGTTGCAGGACGGCCGCCGCGATCGCGGCGGCCCCGTCGGCGGGCGGCGAGGCCCGAAGGGCGCTCTGCATCCGCCGCCGCCGGGGCGGGTCGAGCAGCAGCGCCCGTGCCGCCGCGGCGATGGTCGCGAGATTGCGGTCCGGATCGATCCGGTCCTCCACGACCACGGCCCCGCCGATCGCCGCAAGCGGCGCCGCGTTGAGCGCCTGGTGGCGGTCGCGGTGGTGGGGGTAGGGCACGAAGACCGTCGGCACGGCGTTGGCATGGGCTTCCGCGACGGAGTTCGCGCCGCCGCGGCTGATCGCGAGCGACGCGGCCCCCCACGCCGCCCCCATGCGATGCAGGAACGCCTCGACCTTCGCGGCGACGCCGGCCTCCGCGTAGCGGGCCCGCATCGCCAGAGGATCCGCGGCGCCGAGATGCAGCACCTGCCAGCCTTCGAAGAGTCCCGGCTCGGAGGCGATCCAGCGGGCCATGAGGCGATCGAAGCTCGTCGATCCCTGGCTCGCTCCGGTCACGAGAAGCGTCGGCAGCTCCGGCCGCAAGCCCAGCTCGAGCCGGCAGGCCGCAGCATCGTGCTCGGCCCGCGCGTCCCGCCGAAGCACCGGCCCCACCAGGCGCCGAGCGAATCCGGGGCGATCCGGGGTCGGCACCGCCGCCAGGACCTCGTCGGCGATCGCCGCGACGAGGCGGTTGGCCAGGCCGGGGCGGGCGTCGAGGTTCACCAGCAGCAGCGGAATCGAGAGACGCCGCGCCGCGACCGCGCCGGGCACGCTCGCGTAGCCCCCCACCGCCACCACCGCATCGGGGCGCTCGCGGCCGAGGATCGCCATCGCCTGCCGGACTCCCTGCCACTGCGACCGGAGGAAGGCCGGCAGGCGGCTCGGCCGGAGCGACGCCGCCGCCGACGGCAGCGCCTCGAACCGGAGGCCTGCGGCCGAGAGCACCTCGGCATCGATCGGCCGCTGCGAGCAGAGCACGAGGATCTCGACCGCCGCCTGCCGCTGCCGAAGGCGCTCCGCGACCGCCAATGCCGGCGAGAGATGGCCGCCGCTGCCGCCGCCGGCGAAGGCGATCCGGAGTGGGCCGCTTCGAATCGCCGCACTCGACGCGGGCGTCACGCCGGCACCACCGGCGGCGCCGGAACCGCCGGCCGGAGGCGGGGCATGCGGGTCTCCCGTTCGATCGAGAGCAGCAGGCCGAGGGAGAACGCCGTGAGCAGCCATCCGGTGCCTCCATGCGAGATCAGCGGCAGGGCGATGCCCTTGGTCGGGGCGAGGCCGACGACCACGGTGATGTTGAACAGCGCCTGCAGCCCGACGTTGAGCAGGATGGCGAGGCCGAGGAGCTGCGAGAACGCCCGATCGCCGGCGTCGCCGAGCTGCACCGCGGCCCCGCGGGCGAGCAGCACGCTGCGGCCGCACCCGAGCAGCACCGTGTAGAGCAGGACCGTCAGCACCGCTCCGAGCAGGCCCAGCTCCTCGCAGATGATCGCGTAGATGAAGTCGGTGGTGCCCTCGGGAAGGTAGCCGAACTTCTGCACGCCATGCCCGAGGCCGCGGCCGGAGAGGCCGCCGCCCGCGATCGCCGTGAGCGACTGGATCACGTGGTAGCCGATCCCTTGCGGATCGGCGAAGGGGTCCTGCCACGCGGCGAGGCGGCGGAGTCGGTAGGGACTGTGCAGGATCGCCGCGACGGCGCCGAGCACGCCCACCGGAACCAGCAGCAGCAGATGCCCAAGGCGGACGCCGCCGGCGAGCAGCACCAGCATCGACACCGCGAAGATCAGCGCCGCGGTGCCGAGGTCCTCGATGCCCACGAGCCCGCAGATGGCCGTCACCGCGAGCAACGGCGGGAGGAATCCGCCCAGGAACGATCGGATCCGCTCTCGGCGGGCCACGCACCACCACGCCAGACCGACGGGCAGGAACCACTTCGCGACTTCGCTCGGCTGGAGGTTCAGGGGCCCCAGTTCCACCCAACGATGGGCCCCCTTGACTTCACGGCCGACGGTCGGCGCGTAGACGAGCAGCAGCAGCAGCACGCTGCCGCCGACGATCCACGGCAGCGGCGAGGCGGCGCCGCGAAGTCGCGAGAGGGCCCCGACCGGGACCAGCGAGCCCGCCGCGAGCATCACCGCCGCGAGCGCCGCATACAGGGTCGGCCGTCCCCAGAGCAGAGTGGCCGCATCGACCGGGCCCGGCGAGGGCGACTCCGCGAGCGCCCCCGCGGTCTCCCCCGCCCGCTTCGCGAGCGATACGGAGTTGACCATCAGGACGCCGAGCAGCAGCAGCGAGATCGCTGCGAGGACGATGCCATGGCCGGGACGCATGCAAGGGTCGATATCGGACAACCTGCCGCACCGCGTTCGATCGCCGCGACGATCGCCGCCCGCCGGGGGAGGGCCGCAGGGGGCGGACTACACTCCGCCCATGTCCCTGAGCAGCGGCGAGATCGCGGCCCTCGTGGCGGTCGGCGGCGTGCCTGCCGCGATCGCGGCCGCCTCCATGGTCTTCACCCTCCGACGCGGCTGGATGTGAGGCCGGCCGCCTCCTCGAACCCCGCCCTGCCCCTCCCATGAAGGTGTTCCTCGAGACCTTCGGCTGCCAGATGAACGAGCTCGACAGCGAGCTGGTCCGCGGGCAGCTGCTGGCGCTCGGGCACACCTTCGTCGAGGATGCCGACGCCGCCGACGCGGTCCTCTACAACACCTGCGCGGTGCGGGACGCCGCCGAACAGAAGGTCCGCAGCCGGATCGGGATCATCGGGGCCCGCAAGCGCGAGGGCCATGCGGTGATCCTCGGCCTGCTCGGATGCATGGCCGAGCGGGAGGGAGCGGCGATCCTCCGCCGCTATCCGCAGGTGGACCTCCTCTGCGGCCCGGGGGAACTCGACCGCCTGCCCATGCTGCTCGACAACCTCGCCCGGACCGAGCGGGCCGCGGTCGAGGACCGCGTGGCCCTTGCGGGGAACCGCAGCCGCCGCACCGCCACGCTCGCGGCGGCCGAGGATGGCCTCGAGACGCTCGATCTCGGGCGGGCCTTCGACCCCTCCCCGGACCGCCCCGCATGGTCCGCCTACGTCCGGATCACCCGCGGCTGCAACAAGTTCTGCACCTACTGCGTGGTCCCGCGGACCCGCGGGGCCGAAGTGCATCGCCCGCCCGACCACATCGTCGAGGAGTGCCGGCGACTCGCCGAAGCGGGCGTGATCGAGGTCACCCTGCTCGGGCAGACCGTCAACCACTACCGCTACGAGCATGGCCTGGCGGTCACCGTCGACGGCCGGGAGGCCCCGCAGGTCGGCCCCGGACTCGGCGCCTTCCGTCGGCCGGTCGCGGCGGGCCGGCGGGTCACCACCTTCGCGGACCTGCTGCGTCGGATCCACGAGGAGGTGCCCTCGCTGCAGCGGATCCGCTTCGTCACGAGCTATCCGAGGGACCTCGGCGACGATCTGTTCGACTGCCTCGCCGCGAGTCCGCGGATCTGCCGCTACCTGCACATGCCCGCCCAGTCCGGATCGGACCGGATCCTGCGGCTCATGAACCGCGGCTACTCGGTGTCGGAGTACCTCGAGACGGTCGATCGGGCGATCGAGCGGCTTCCGGACGTGACCATCGCCGGCGACGTGATCGTGGGATTCCCGGGCGAGACCGACGAGGACTTCGAGGCGACCGAGTCGCTGCTGCGGCGGGTGCCGTTCAAGAACAACTTCATCTTCAAGTACTCGCCCCGCCCGGGCACCACCGCCTTCGAGCGACTTCCCGACGACGTGCCCGACGAGGTGAAGCGGCTTCGCAACAACCGCCTGCTCGCGGTGCAGGCGGAGGTCAGCCGCCGTGTCCACGAGTCCTGGGTGGGACGGACGGTGCCGGTGCTTGTGGATCGGGTGGGGTCGGATCGTCCCACCCGTTCCTCGCCGAGTGCCGCCGGCGCTGCGGCGGGTGGGGTGGAACTGCGGTGGGAGCGTGACCCGCAAACGAGCGGTGGTGCGGGCCAAGTGGACACGGCGGCGACTCGGACCCGTCAGGTCGGAGGGCGGACTCCCGGCGATCTGATCAC
>CAZQUA010000014.1:10645-11970 GCA_964596455.1 uncultured Isosphaeraceae bacterium | reverse complement strand
CATCGAGGTCCGCCAAACGGTCCAAACCGCCCTCGCCGGGGACCCGGGTGCTCCAAAATCCCTAGAGATCGCTTGACCCCTCCCGGTCCTGATCTACATTGCATGCGTGGGATCCGGAAGCAGCGTGCCTCCGGAATCGGCATCACGGCGGTTTTCCGCCCGGGAATTGGGAGACTTGGCAATGACTAGGAAGGGAGTTTTGGCTGCAGGTGCGGCCACCGGCATGTTCCTCGCCGGCACCGCTTCGGCGGCGTTCGTCGGGTTCACCTCCGACTCGTACTCCGTGAACGTCGGCGGCACCGACTACGCCGTCATCGACGTGTTCGCGAACTTCGACAACAACGTGGGCACGGTCCTGAACGTGTTCAACGCGAACATCAGCACCACTGATGGCAGCGCGTTCCACCACCAGGACTTCAACACCCTCGGCGGCCAGCCGGGCGCGTGGAACATCACCGGCTCGGGCAACATCCCCGGCCTCGTGAATCCCGCGATCGACTCGTTCGTCATGATCGGCGGTCCGGTCGGTGGCACCAACACCACCTCGCTCGACCCCAACTTCAGCCCCGGCACTGGTCCGACCATCGCCCCCCTCGCTGGCTGGTTCAACTCGAATCCGCCGAACCTGCAGGGTCGGGTCGATCCCGCCACGCTCCGCACCCAGATCGGTCGGTTCGTGGTCGTCGGCATCACCACCTCGCGGTCCCTCTCCTTCGCGGCTGAAATGTCGTGGAACGAGGGTCTCGGCACCCAGGGTGGCTTCGGTCAGGGCAGCTTCAGCGCCGCGTTCGTCCCGGCTCCGGGCGCCGTGGCCCTCCTGGCCCTCGGCGGACTCGTCGGTGGCCGTCGCCGCCGGAACTGAGTCGCGTCCCCTCCAGTTCCTGAGGCTGGATCAACCACATGCCGCCGCCGCCCTTGGGCGGCGGCGGTGTTGTTTTGGCCTCGTTCCCCAAGGGGCGGTGCTTCCCCGCCCGCTTGCCGACCGAGAACCGCAGGGTTCGGACCCCGCCGTGCACTGCCCGAAGACATGGAGACAGATCGCCGGCACTCGCCGTGGAGCGGCATGCTCCCTCGTTGAGGCGGCGGCGCCGCTCCAGGGTTCAACTGCGGGGAACGGTGATCCCGGCGAGGGCTCGCTCGGAGGCCCGCGGTCTCCGCTGCCGACCGTGGCCGGCAGCGATCCGCCGCCGCTCCGATCCACCCCCCCTCGGCGACCTCGCCTCGCCTCTCGGGCGACCTCCGCGGCCCCCTTCTTTTTCCGCAAACCTTGAAACTCGGCCGACCCCGATGTCGGACTCCATCTACTCTAAAGGTCATGCAGCGGA
>CAZQUA010000014.1:0-10545 GCA_964596455.1 uncultured Isosphaeraceae bacterium | reverse complement strand
GCTTCCTCTTGATCCTGGAGCTCTGAAGACATGATGCATGGACTGACTTTGGGCGGCGTGATCGTCGCCGCCTCGGCCATCCTCGTCGGGCAGTACTCCGCCGATGCCCTTCCGCAGCGAGGCAAGAGCACTCGCGGCGGAAGTGAAGGCGGCATCGCCGGCGGGATCGGGCCCGACGTGATCGTCGGCGCCCTTCCGAACATGCAGCGATTCGGCACCGTCGGAGGCATCACCGCCTACTCGGTCGCGACGACCAGCTGCAACATCGGCGACGAAGTTCTCGAGTGGTACGCGAACACCAACAAGCACCCGGTCATCGCCCAGAACCTCTTCCGCGTCCGCAACGGCCGCATCGAGCAGATCGGCCTTGGTTGGCTGAAGCACGGCTTCTGTGCCCTGCAGCAGAATCTCTGCGGTCCCTGCACGCCCGCGGGCGGCGGCTGCCCCTCGCTGCTTGGCGTGGGCTGCTCCGATCCCTACTCCTCAAGCCTCAACGGCCAGCAGTCGAACCTCGGACCCCGCTCGCAGGTGAACGCATCGACCGGGGTCTTCCCCTATCCGTTCTCCGCCCCGCCGGCGCCTGCGACCCTCGGCCGTCGGATCCAGGTGGCGAACACCGATCTCCAGCCCAGCCTCAATCCGGGCGCCCGCTGGTTCGTCGAAGGCATGTACATCAGCCCCGACGACGCCGCCGCCGGCAACAGCGCCAACAACGCCTCCTACCGCGAAGTCACCGTCGGCTCGCTTCAGAGCGGCGGCTACAACCTCAACACCACGGGTCCGACCTTCCAGCAGCAGCCCGCAATCTACGCGTGGCAGCAGGTGATTCCCACGGTCACGATCGTCCCGGTCGACGTGCCCGGCGACGGGCGGTTCCTCGTGGGCTACCTCGTGACCGACAACGGCGACGGCACCTATCGGTACGAGTACGCCATCCAGAACATCACTTCCGACCGCAGCGGCGGATCGCTGTTCATCCCCCGCGGTGCCGGTGCGGCGATCTCGGACCTTGGCTTCCGGCACATCGACCACCACTCCGGCGAGCCCTATTCGACGAGTCCCTGGGAGATCACCGTCGAGGATGAGCGGATCGTTTGGAGCACCAGCTCCACCTTCCAAGAGGATCCCAACGCCAACGCCCTTCGCTGGGGCACGCTCTACAACTTCTGGTTCACGAGCGACGCACCGCCGGAGCCCGCCACCGGCACGCTCGGCTTCTTCAAGACGAGCGGTTCGATCGGCTTCGGCGGCATGGCCCCGATCGGCGAGATCCCCGTGAACGCCGATGTCGACGGCGACGGCCTCGTCGGCGGTTCCGACCTTGGCGTGCTGCTTGCCTCGTGGGGCGCGTGCCCCGACGGTTCGGGCTGCCGGGCCGACATCAATCGGGACGGCATCGTGAATGGCCTGGATCTCGGCCTGCTGCTCGAGAACTGGAACTGAACTTCAAACCTCGCATGTTGCGAACCTCGGGACCGGATCGAAAGGTCCGGTCCCGCCTTTTGGGAAACGCTGCCGCCGGAATGGACGATGCCTCGACTTCGATTCCACGCCTCCGGCGGCCCGCGGCGGATCTCTGGCGAAACTGAGGAAGGGCCTGCGGCGTAGGAGCCCCCTCCGACCCGTCCCCTCTGCCTCCTCCCCCGTACCTCGACTCGCGATTCCGGGACATGTTCAGCCCCCTTGGAAGGACCCGATGATGCTCGACCGATCCCGAATCGCTGCCGCCGTCCTCGTCGCCGCTGCGGTCGGTGCCGCCGCCTGGGCGCAGGCCAAGCCCCGTTCCGGCGACGCTCCTCGCAGCCGCTCGCGAGACGCGATCGCGAGCACCGCGAATGCAGCGGGTGCGGGCCTTCGCCTGCAGAATCTCGACCGCTTCATCGAGGCGGACATCGACGCTCCGCTGGGCAATCCCGATGAGGCCACGGTGCTCGTCGCCACCGAGGATGGACCGATCACCCTTCGACTTCGGCAGTGGAGCGTTCGGGACGCCGGCTTCAAGGTCTTCGTCGATCACGGCGACGGCGAGCTGCACGAGACCCCCGCACCGCCGGTGCGGACCTATCGCGGCGAGGTGGAGGGCGCTCCCGGAAGCTCCGTTGCCGCCTCGATCATCGAAGGCCAACTCTGGGCAGTGGTGAATCGCCCCGGCCAGCCCGAGCTGATCGTCGAGCCGATCGATCCGTCCGCTCCCGCGGGCCGCGAGCGGGGACGGCACTTCGTGTACCGCTCGAGCGATGCCCGATCCGACGGCCGCGGCTGCGGCAACGACCGGTTCGACATGGGGGCGGGCATGGAGGGTCCGGACGGCGGCGACGGCGACGAGGGCGGGCATGGCGGCCTTGCGGGCGACGACCTGTACCTCGTCCGCATCGGCTGCGACGCCGACTTCGAGTTCTTCCTGAAGAACATGAGCAGCGTCGCCCAGACCGTCAACGACATCGAGAACATCATCAACAACGTGGACCTGATCTACGCCCGCGACACCCAGATCACCTACGAGATCTCCGCGATCGTGGTCCGCACCTCCTCCGGGGCCCCCTACACCGCTTCGTCGATCGACGACGTGCTCTGCCAGTTCCGGACCACCTGGAACTCCGCCCCGGAGTCCTCCATCCCCCGCAACATCGCCCAGCACTTCAGCGGCAAGAACTTCGGCAGCACCATCGGCCTTGCCTGGCTCGGGACGATCTGCAACGCGAGCGGCAACGACTGCGGCAGCAACGGGAACCTCGGGTACTCGGTGGTGGAGAGCCGCTACACGACCTCGCTGAACTTCCGTCTCTCGCTCTCCGCGCATGAGCTCGGTCACAACTGGGCGGCGCAGCACTGCAGCGGCGGCTCCTGCCACATCATGTGCGCCAGCAACGGCGGCTGCGGGGGCATCTCCGGGTCGAACCTCAAGTTCGGCGCCACCTCGATCAACACCATCGTCAACCGCCGCAACGCGGTGAACTGCGACACGCTGCTGCCGCCCCCGATCTCCATCCCCTTCGTCGAGCAGGTGTCCTCGACCTCGATGAGCAGCGACCGCTGGATCTACAACCAGGGGGTCAGCGGCTCCACCAGCAGCAGCAACCCCCCCAGCCCCACCCGGGCCATGCTCCTCAACGCCTCGGGGTCGGGGCCCTACCAGAAGGACGACATCCGCAGCAACTTCATCCTGCTCGGCGGGATCAGCGAGCCCGTGGAGGTCGTCTACTGGACCCAGCACACCGGCGTCGAGGCCGGCGAGACCCTGGTGGTCGAGTACGCCAACAACCTGAATCGGTGGGTGACGCTGAACACCATCGAGTCCGACGGCGTGAACGAGACCGTCTTCACCGAGCACCGGCATGTCCTTCCGCTGAACGCCCGGCACGACGGCTTCCGCATCCGCTTCCGGCCCGAGGTGAACGAGTCCAACGACTTCTGGTTCGTCGACGACGTCGAGGTGCGGCTGGTGCCCACCACGCCTCCGCCCGCCAACGACGAGTGCAGCAACGCCATCGTCGTGACGGCCGGCTCCACTCCGTTCACCACCGTCGGGGCCACCGCCACCGGCCCCGCCATGCCCTTCTCCTGCGGCAACGTCACCGGGTGGGAGATGGTGACCGACGTCTGGTTCCAGCACGTCGCACCCTGCTCCGGCCTGCTCGAGATCGACGTCTGCGACGCCGCGTTCGACAGCTACGTCGCGGTCTACTCCGGCAGCGGATGCCCCTCCGAGGGCATGAATCCGGTCGCCTGCAACGACGACTTCGCCGCCTGCGGCACCGGCGCCTCGGTGCTGCTCCCGGCGGCGGCCGGGCAGTCGTTCGTGATTCGCGTCGGATCGGCCATCGTCGACTCGACCGGCACCGGCGTGCTGAGGATCGCCTGCGACCCCATCAACCCGCCCATCCCCGGCGACATCGACGGCAACGGCGTGGTGGACGGCGCCGATCTTGGGCAGATGCTCACGGCGTGGGGCCCCTGCGGCACGCCGCAGAACTGCCCCGCCGATCTGACCGGCGACGGCATCGTGGATGGCGCCGATCTGGGCATCCTGCTCACGAACTGGACGACCTGACCGGAGACGGAACGGCGGGAGCCTCACGCTCGCTCGGCGTCGTCCGGCACGCCCCGGCCCTCGGCCTCGAATCAGGCGGCTCCCGCATCCTTCTTGCTGCGGGTCGCGAGTCGCGCCGGCCGATCGCCTCGCCCGACGCCGAGAAGCCATCGCCCTCGCGTCGGCGGTTCGCGTCAGGAGTTCCCGAGCAGGTCCTCTGCGAAGGCGGTCTCCTCGCGGCGTTGGGTGATCGGCCCCTCGGGATCGCCCCGAAGGAACTGGCGGATGATCCGCGAGGTCTCATCGAGCGACGCCGCCGCCTCGGCGGAGGTCGCCCGCAGGGCGTCGAACTCCTGCCGCAGTCCCTGCATCAGCACCCGGCCCTTGTCGAGCATGACCATCCGATCGGCGATGGTGAACGCGGAATCCATCTCGTGGGTGACCACGACGCTCGTCACGCCGAGCTTGCGGGTGAGGTCGACGATCAGCTGGTCGATCTCCGCGGAGGTCACCGGATCGAGGCCGGCGGAGGGCTCGTCGTAGAACAGGATCGCCGGATCGAGGGCCAACGCCCGGGCCAGGCCCGCCCGCTTCTTCATGCCCCCGGAGATCTGCGAGGGAAGCTTGTCGGCGTGCTCGCGGAGGCCGACGAGCTCCAGCTTGATCTTCACCTGGATCTCGATGATCGCCGGATCGAGCGAGGTGTGCTCCTGCAGCGGCAGGGCCACGTTCTCGGCGATCGTCATCGACTGAAAGAGCGCTCCAGACTGGAACAGGATGCCGAAGCGACGGCGGACGGCGTCGAGTCCCTCCTCGTCGAGCGAAGCGAGATCGTGCCCGAGCAGCTCGATTCGACCCGACGAGGGCGGTATCGAGCCGATCATGAGACGCAGCAGGGTGCTCTTGCCGCAGCCGGAGCCGCCCATGATCACCAGGGTCTCCCCCGGGTGCACCTCGAGGTTGACGCCGGACAGCACCGTCTGCGGCCCGAACCGCTTCACCAGATCGGTGACGACGATCGGGGGCGGAGCCTCCCCCCGGCCGGGCGGCTCGGCGGTCACGGCGCCGCCTCCTCCGCATCGCCCCGACGTTCGGCCTCGGACTCGGCCTCGGCGTCGGGAGGTTCGCCCGGCAGTCCGTCGGAAGGGAGTCGCAGGTTGCCCAGCTCCGGATCGACGATCTCGATCGATCGCAACTGCAGTTCGAACCCGGTTTGGGATGGCGCGAGTTCGCAGATCGCCGAGACGGTGCCGCGCTCGAACGTCAGGAGCATCGGCACCACGATGGCCTGCTCGGGCCCGCCAACGGGCGGCGGCGCCATCTGATCGACGGTGGCCGACACGAACGCGCCGTAGCGGGCATCGAGCTCCGCCGCGAACGCCTCGATCTCGCGGCTGCCCGAGGGGATCGATCCGGGCATGAAGAGCTCGCGGACGCCCGCCTCGTCTCCTTGCTCGATCTTCGCGATCGCCTCGCCGGGCAGCTCCATCGCACGGAAGAACATCGACACCATGGCCCAGAGGCCCAACGCCGCCACCGCGGTGGCGAGCGTTCCGACGACGATTCCCGCGATCGCGAGGCCCCGCCCCCGAAGCCACGGCTTGCCGGCGGCGGCGGCGAAGTAGGCGATGCCGAGGATCGGGCCGAACACCGTGACCAAGGGGCAGCAGAAGACCAGGCTGCTCACGAGCGAGGCGACCGCGAGGCCGCTGGTGCGAGGCTCCCGCTCGAACGACTGGAGGCCTCCATCGACCTCGTCGCCGAATCGCGGCGCCAGGTCTCGATCGTCCGCACGCTGGTAGAGGTCGTCGTGGGCCATGGGTCTCGGTCTCATCCGAAGGAACGGACGGGGAGTGTAGGTTCCGCTGCGGTCCCGGCGGTCATCGCCGCACTTCCAGGTCGCCTTCCCGGGGATCCGAGATCAGGAGCGATCGGAGCCGCACCTTCGGCGCCATCGTGCCGAGATCCACCTCCGGCCCGATCTCCCATCCGATCCGCCCGACGAGGCGGCGACGCTCGAACTGCCAGACGCTGCTCGCGGCGGCCGTCGGCCCGTCCGGCCCCTGCTCGATGCGGAACTCCGAGAGCAGCACATGCCGGAACCCGCCGTAGCGGCGATCGGCCTCCGCGGCGTCCGCGAGCATCGCGGCGATCGCGGGATCCTGCCACGGCCAGCCCGCCGCCGTCGCCGCCGCGGCGGCGTCGCCGGACTCGGCGGCTCGCCATGCCTCGGTGGCGATCCGGCCGCACGCCTCCTCGATGGACCGCTCGAGATGGCTCGCGAAGGACTGCAGCAGCAGCATCTGCCCGAGCAGGCCCGCCGCGCCGAGCAGCAGGCCCGCCAGCGCGAGGCGGCCTCCGCCAAGGGCCCCGGCCCGCCGGCGGATGTTCGCCCTCGCCACCGCCCCGAGCACCAAGCCGGCGAGCGGCACCAGCGGGCAGCATGGCAGCAGCAGGCCGGCGATGCCGAGCACCATCGCGGCGATCGCCGCCTGGCTCCTTGGAGCCCTCGTCGGAACCGCGTCCCGTTGGTCGCCTTCGGTGTCGCGGGGCACGGAAGGAATCTATCGCGGCTCGCCTCGCCTTGCCGCGGCGGCGAGCCACCGCCGCCGCGAGCCGCCCGTACACTCGCGACGCATGCGATGCTCCTCCTTCGAGGGCGCGAAGGTCACCGTGCTCGGCCTCGGACGCTTCGGGGGAGGCCTCGGTGCCGCGAGGTTCCTCATGGCCCGCGGCGCCGCGGTGCGGGTGACCGATGCCGCTCCCGAGGATCGCCTCGCCGCACCCGTCTCGGAGCTTCGGGCGTTCGCGCCGAAGGCGGCCGGAACCCTTGAGCTTCGCCTCGGCGGCCATGCCGAGATCGACTTCACGGACGCCGACCTCGTCGTGGCGAGTCCTGCAGTCCCCCATCCGTGGTCGCATCCCTGCCTGCAGGCGGCGGCGGCCCGCGGCGTGCCGATCGTCACCGAGATCCAGCTCGCGATCGCCCAGCTGCCGGGACGACGCTTCATCGGCGTGACCGGCAGCGCCGGCAAGAGCAGCACCGCGGCGATGGCCGCCGCTGCGTTGGACGCGATGGGCGTGCCCGCGGCGCTGGGCGGCAACATCGGCGGCTCGCTGCTCGACCGTCTCGAGACGATTCCCGCGGAGGCGTGGGTGGTGCTGGAGCTCTCGAGCTTCATGCTGCACTGGCTCGGGCAGGGCCCGCGTCCGTGGTCGCCTCCGATCGCCGTCCTCACCAACCTCCGTCCCAACCATCTCGACTGGCACGGCGACTTCGCCCACTACAGCCGCAGCAAGGCGGCGATCACCGCCGCACAGGCAAGGCCGCTGCTGATCACCCGCTTCCATCTCGATGAACCCGACGCCGCCGCCGAAGCCGCCCGCCTCGGCGGCGACTGGTGGAGCGGCCCCGCCGCCGGGGGCCGCCGCTTCGTCGAGGCGATCGATCCGGACCGCCTCGAACTCGGCGTGCCCGGAGAGCATCAGCGGCGGAATGCCCGGCTCGCCCTCGCGGCCGTGCTTGCGGCGATGGATGGCGACCCTCGACGGCCGACGATCGAACCCGCCGAACTGCACCGGTCGCTGCGGTCCTTCGCGGGACTGCCGGACCGCCTCGAGGCGATCGCGGCGCCGCGGGGCATCCGAGCCTTCAACGACTCCAAGTCGACCACCCCCGATGCGACCCTGCTTGCGATCGCGGCGTTCGAGGATCCCTCGCGGATCCACCTCGTCGCCGGGGGGGCCGACAAGGGATCCGACCTCTCGCCGATCGCGGCCCTCGCAGACCGCCTCGCCGGCCTCTACGCGATCGGCGCCACCGCCACCGTTCTTGCCGGGCATCCCGGGGTCACGCTGAGCGGCACCCTGCAGCAGGCGGTCCGGGATGCATCGCGGCGCCTTCGGGACGGCGACGTGCTGCTGCTGAGTCCCGGTTGCGCGAGTTGGGACCAGCACGCCGACTACCGCGAGCGGGCCGCCGCGTTCCGCCAGGCCTGCGAGGCGCTGCCGAGGCGCGACTGATCCGCGTTGCCCGGACCCGTCCGCGACGCGTCCCGCCGCGGGCGATCGCGGGTCAGTCGTAGATGCGGGTCCGCCCCGCGGGCACCGGTCCGCCCTCGGGGGTCCACCACTCCGGCGGCGTGCCGTTCTCGAACTGATCGACCCGGAGGGACTCGTCGTCGGGCACCGGCGGATCCTCCGGGGCGGGACGGAGCGTCAGGTCGATGCGGCGGACGTGCGCGGGCGGGCAGGTGAGCTGGTTGGACAGCTGCCCGAACCCGCTCTTCTCCGGGAACAGCTCCCACTGCATCCGATCGGGCGTCCAGGTCGAGTCGTCGCCCTCGCCGTCGAGGAACTTGAAGGTCAGCTGCTGCCCCGGAGGGATCGCCATCACGAAGAACGGCTCCTCCGTCCGGGTGTCCACGATGGTCACCGTCAAGGGCATGTACGGCGTGGAGATGTAGGTGAAGCCGCGTCCGGTCGAAGGGGCCACGCCGCCATCGGGCGCGTAGCAGCCCGCAAGCAGAAGCAGCGAGAGGACCGAGATCGAGGGAAGACCGCTACTGGGCATGGCTGACCGTCGCGAAGGCACGGGGAGTCCGCCGCCCGCCACCGGAGGCAGCGGCGTGACCGGGAGGTATCGGCCAATCGAGCGGCAACCCCCCGAAATCCGTCGCCTCCGCCGGGGATCGCTATCGTCCTCGCCATGTCCCCGGACGCCTCCTCGCCGCCGCCTGCCGCCCGAATCGGCCACGGATACGACCTGCACCGCCTCGAACCACCCCCGCCGGCCGGCCGCGGGCGGCCCTTCGTCCTCGGGGGCATCCGCTTCGATCACCCCACCGGGCCGGTCGGGCACTCCGATGGGGACGTCCTGCTGCACGCGGTCACCGATGCGATCCTCGGCGCCCTCAGCGAGCCGGACATCGGGCAACTCTTCCCCGACGACGATCCCCGCCACGAGGCCGGCGACTCTCGGGCGTTCCTCGCCGAGGCGGCCCGGCGGATGGCCTCGCGGGGTTATCGGATCGGCAACCTCGACATGACCGTCGTGTGCGAACGACCCAAGATCGGTCCCCGCAAGGGCGAGATCGTCGACTCGGTCGCGGCGATCCTCGGGTGCGGCCGCGATCGCCTGAACCTCAAGGGAAAGACCCACGAGGGCGTCGATGCGGTCGGGGAGGGGCGGGCGATCGAGTCGCATGCGGTCGTGCTGCTCGAGCCGATCGCCGACCGATGATTCCTGCCGGAATCCGCCGTCCCTCGGGGTCCCGCGAAGGGGTCGTTGTAGACTTTCCCGTCTCTCGCCGCCCTCCCGAAGCGACCGCTGCCGGGGCCTCGATCCCGCGGCGGTCCGGCCTGCCCCGCCATCCGAAGGGCGTCTCCGATCGGAACCCGATCCCGTGGAAGACCTGCAAGTCTGGCTGACCGAACACGGTGCCTCGCTGGGGGCCTGGGCGCCGTGGCTCGTGGTGGGCCTGCTGCTGCTCTCCGGCTTCGGGATCCCGGTCTCGGAGGACGTGGTCAACCTGCCTGCGGGCATCCTGGTGGGACAGGGCAGCTGGCCGCTCGTGCCGATCCTGATCGCCTGCTACGTCGGGGTGATCGCCGGCGACCTGATCTGGTTCTTCAACCTGCGGACCTTCGGCACGCCGCTGCTGCATCGCCGCTGGTTCAAGCGGTTCGTCCATCCCAAGCGGCTGCTGCAGGTGAAGCACCAGATCGACCGTCGCGGCGCGTGGGTGCTGGTGGCGGCGCGGTTCATGCCCGGCATGCGAAGCCCGGTGCTCACCGCCGCGGCGCTGCTGCACATGCCGTGGCGGCACTTCCTGCTCGTCGAGTTCACCTGCTGCCTGATCACGGTGCCGCTTCAGGTGGGAGCGGGCTATCTCATCGGAAGGCAACTCGGCAGCGACAACCTCGCCAACACCCTCCTGCTGCTCGTCGGCGTCGTCGTCGCCGTGCTCGCGATCTCCGCCGCCGTGCCGGTGGCCCTGCAGGCGTGGCGGCGACGGCATCCCCTGCCCCGCGCCCGCGCCGCGTGGCTTCGGAACTACCGCCCCGCCGGACGGACGCGGCGTCCCGCCGGCGACGCCGCCGACACCACCTGAACCCCGACTCCCTGCCGCCTCCCGCGGCGGGCAAGGAACCTGCGATGCGAGCGATCGTCACCGGCCAGATCGGCGTCGAGAAGAAGCCCTACCTCAACGGCGTCGCCCGGCGAGCCCGCGAGGAGGGGCATCGCCTCGAGCTCTTCCACCTCGGCGACATGATGTATGCCGAAGCCCCGGACGTCCGTCCCGGCCGGATCCTCGACCTCTCCCTGAGCCGCCTTGCGACGCTGCGGCGAGCCGCCTTCCGGGACGTCATCGCCGCCACCTCCCCTCCCGCGGAGCACCGGCACGTCGTGGTCAACACCCATGCGACCTTCCGCTGGCGGCACGGCCTCTTCAGCGCCTTCGACTTCGACCTCATGCAGCGGTTCGAGCCGGACATGTTCATCTGCCTCGTGG
>CAZQUA010000013.1:0-21198 GCA_964596455.1 uncultured Isosphaeraceae bacterium | reverse complement strand
GATCCGCTCGCCGCTGTCGGCGCCGCCGCTCGCGGCGAGGCCCGCGGCGATCTGGGCGTCGATCTCCTCCCGGGAGAAGCGGGGCTCGACCACCTTCGCGGTCACCGCCCAGCCCACGAGGGTGATCAGCACCGTCGAAGCCGCCATGAACCACCAGTTGGCGTCGACCCGCACCACCGCCTCGGGGTCGAGGAGCGTCGCCGCCTCCTGCGTGAGTCCCTGCAGCAGCGGATCGAGGCTCGTGACCACGAGATTCGCGCTGAAGCCCCCGGCGACCCCGACGAAGACCGCGGCCATGCCCGCAAGCGGCGCCCGGTGCATCCTCGCGAAGATCGCCGCAGCGAGCGGCGGCAGCACCACGTAGCCCGCGTCCGCGGCGAGGCTCGAGAGCACGCCCACGAAGACGAGGGAAGGCGTCACGAGGCCCCGCGGCGTCACCGCCACCACGCCCCGCAGCACCACCGCGATCAGGCCGGTCCGCTCGGCCACGCCGATCCCGAGCATCGCCACGAGCACCACGCCGAGGGGATGGAACTCCGTGAAGTTCCGGACCATGCTCGTGAAGACCCAGCGAAGGCCCTCGCGATCGAGGAGGCTCTTGACCTCGATCGTCCGCGAGGCATCGAGCGGGTGCTCGACCGACCATCCCGCCACCAGGGCCGAGATCGCCAGCACCGCGATCGCCCCCCCCGCGAAGAGCGTGACCGGGTCGGGCAGGCGGTTGCCGGTGCGTTCGACCCACTCGAGAAGGCGGAGGCCGCGGCGGGGCCTCTCCGAAGCGGGCGGCGGGGCATCAGGCATGGCGGGGTTCCGATGGCGAGGGGGACGGGGTGCGGACGAAGGTGCCCGCGGCGCGGTCCTTGACCACGCCGGGGAAGGCGAGCACCGCGTTGTGCATGACGCAGAAGACCCCCGGCGGAAGCAGTCGCAGCGACAGCAGGGCCTCGGTCAGGTTCTGCAGGGCGTCGGTGCGGCGAAGCTCGAAGGGACGCATCGCCCCGGTCAGCACCACCGGCACCCGCAGGCCGCCCTGCAGACGCTCGAGGATCCGCTCGCCGCTCACCTGCAGGCGGTCGGTGCCGTGCACGACCACCACGCCGTCGCTGCCGCAGCTCTCCGCCTCCACCGCGGCGGCGATCGCCTCGTGGTCCTCGGGGGTCATCTCGAGGCTGTCCTTGTTCATCAGGGCCACGCGGCGGATCTCGAGATCGCGAAGCTCGAGAGAGGCGAGCATCACGTCGAGCACGCTCACCCGCGCCGAGAGGGCGTTGGCGAGAACCCCGCCGAACTCGTCGTAGGTCTTCTCGATGGTGCCGCCGGTGGAGATGATGGAGACGCGAAGGCGTCCCTCCCGCGGCAGCGCGAAGCGATCGCTCATGGGACCTCCACCCGAAGCCGCTGCGGCGGCAGGCACTCGGCGTCGGTGCAGGCCTGCACCGCGACGAGGATCGCCGCGGCGCCCTCGCCGCGGCGCCGCAGTTCGAGCGGAACCCGGACCTCGCGGGCGTGCACCCGCAGCGACTCCCGGTATCGATCCCCCGGCGGATAGGCGGCCCGCACCTCGATCGAGGGCTCCGCCGCCTCGATCCGCAGGCCTTCGAGGCCGGCCTCGCCGGGATCGTGGGCGTTGATGTGGAAGGGCGGCTCGATCTCGAGAACCAGCGTCGCGGCGGCGAACCCATCCTCGGGGAGCCGCGGCGAGGGCGGCTCGAGACGGGCCCGCACCGCCGCCGGGCCGGGGATGGCAGGCCCCGTGCGGAGCTCGCCGATCCTCGCGGCCGCAATCACCGAGAGGCTTGCCGAGACCGGGCTGGCCACGATCGCCGCGGAGAGGCGATCGATCGCCCGCTCGGCGCGGTCGCGATGCCTCGCCTCGCCGGTGAGGGCATGGAGCTCGAGGTGGACGAGCGCCATGGTGCCGCTTCCCGAGGGCACCGCCCCATCGTCGAGGGTGCGGGGCCGCACAAAGAGGTCCGGCCGTCCCGGCTCGGTGTCGAACCAGCCTCCGTCCGGATCGCCGAACCGCTCGTCCGCCTGCGCGGCGAGCCACTGCGCCGCCGCGAGAAGGCCACCGTCCCCGCCGCCGCCCACGCGAACCGTCGCGAGCAGGCCTTCCGCGAGGAGGGCATGATCCTCGAGCAGGCCTTCGATCGCCGCGGTGCCGCTGCGGACCCGCAGCAATCGCCCGTCCGCCGCGAGGCGGGCCAGCACCGCCGCCGCCGCGGACCGCGCGGCGGCGACGAATCCGGCACCGCCGTCGCCGAGGGCCGCGCCGCCTTCCGCGAGGCCGGCGATGGCGAGTCCGTTCCAGCCCGCGAGGACCTTGTCGTCGATCGCCGGCTGGGGGCGTCGGCTGCGCGCCGCCAGCAAGGCTGCTTCCGCGGCCCCGAGGCGGTCCTCGAACTCCTCGATGGACAGGCCCATCGCCTCGGCGAGACGCTCCGGCCTCGCCGCAAGGCGAAGCACCCAGGCCGGCGGGTCGTCGGGATGGTGGGGATCGCGGAACGCGGGCTCGCCGTCGAGGCCCCACACCTGCTCGGCGAAGGGCTGCAGCGCCTCGAGGCCCGCGGCCGCGAGCGCCTCCGCCGCCTGCGCCGGCGTCCACAGGTAGCTGGCGCCCTCCCTCGCATCGACCTCTGCGTCCATCGCCGCAAAGAAGCCTCCGCAGGGCGACCGCATCTCCCGAAGCATCCACTCGAGGGTCCGCCGAAGCGTGCGGGCGTGCCAGCGGTCGGGCCGGCGGCGGAGCGACGCCGCGAACCGGCAGGCGAGCTGCCCGTTGTCGTAGAGCATCTTCTCGAAGTGCGGCACGGTCCACGAGGCGTCGACGCAGTAGCGGTGGAAGCCGCCGCCGAGATGGTCCTGCAGGCCGCCGATCGAGAAGGCATCGAGGGCACGGCCGATCGACGCCGCGATCGCGGGGCGGCCGATCGCGGCCTCCTCGAGAAGGCGAAGGTGAACCGGCTGGGGGAACTTCGGGCCGCCGCCGAATCCTCCATGGCGGCGATCCTCCATGGACAGCAGCGCGTTGGCGGCCTCGTCCAGAAGCGCCGGCGGCCAGGCGGCCGCAGCCTCGGGAGCGGCAAGCGACGCCGCCACGAGGCCTCCCAGTCGTTCGCTCTGGGCCTCGATCTCGCCGCGGCGGTTCGACCAGGCCTCCTCGATGGCCCGCAGCAGATCGGGGAAGCTCGGGCGTCCGTGCGCCGGCACCGGCGGAAAGTAGGTGCCTGCGAAGAACGGCTTCAGCGACCTCGGTTCAAGGAAGACCGAGAGCGGCCAGCCGCCGCTCGCCCGCCCCTCGACGAGGCGGGTGAAGGTCGTGCAGGCCGCCATCATCAGCTCATCGAGGTCCGGACGCTCCTCGCGATCGGCCTTCACGCACACGAAGGCGCGGTTCATGGCCGCCGCGGTGCCGTCGTGCTCGAAACTCTCCCTCGCCATCACATGGCACCAGTAGCAGGTGCTGTAGCCGATCGAGAGGAAGATCGGCCGGTCGCGGCGGCGAGCCTCCTCGATCGCCTCCGCCCCCCACGGCCACCACTGCACCGGGTTGAAGGCGTGCTGCCTCAGATAGGGGCTCGCCTCGCCCGCAAGGCGGTTCGGAGTGGCGCTGGGCGAATGCATTCGCGAAGGGTACTGTCCCCTTCGCGGCGACGGCATCCGACCGGTTCGCATGCAAGTTCCGGAGGCCTCGCCCTCCTCTTCATCGTGCGGGACCCCACTTCCATGAGCAGCACCACCATGCCCTCTCCGGACCAGTTGCGAGCGGCGGCCGATGCCCTCGAGTTCACCAAGGGCGTGGACCTCTCCGAAGTGCAGCGACGGTTCACCGAACTCTGCGAGAGCCTGCCCGTCGCGGGCCTGGTGCCGGCGGGGATCGGCATGCTCGTGGGCCTCATGCTGTGGCGGTACGGCGAGCGGTTCCTTCGTCTGGCCTTGATGGTGATGGGCATCTTCGTGGGGGTGCCGCTGGGAATGGCTCTCGCCGCCGCGTTTGCCCCGGCCCTTCCGCCGGTCGCCGCGGCGATCGTGGGCGGGGTGTCCCTGATGGTCATCGGGGCGATCGGGCTCCGCTTCGCCGTCGCCGGAGGCCTTGCAGTGCTGCTGGGACTGGCGGGCGTCCTCGGAACGACCGTCGCCATCGAACGCGGCTGGATCGATCTGAAGGACGCTCCGGCGTCTGCATGGGCACCCGCCCCGATCGAGCGGGCCTCCTTCCGCCAGACGTTCGATTCGGCCGAGCCTCCGGCCATGCCGCCGCTGCTGGCTCTGCAGGCCCCGCCCGCCGAGGGAGCGGCGGAGCAGGGTTCGCAGTGGATGGAGATCCGCCGCTCGCTCGAACTCGGTCAGGCCTGGCTCAAGGAGCGATGGGCCGCGCTGCCTCCGGCGGGGCGGACCCTCGTGGCCGCAAGCGGCGGCGTGGGCATGCTGCTGGGATTCGGGTTCGGCATGATCCTGAGGCGGCAGGCGCTGCAGCTCGCCTCGGCCCTGCTCGGATCGCTGCTGATCCTCTCCGGGGGAACCACCCTCCTCGCCTGGGCGTTCCCGGAGTGGGCCGCCACCCGTCTGCCTGGGGGCCTCTGGCTGGGGTTATGGGGCGTGCTGGCGATCGCGGGGGCGATGCTTCAGTGGAAGCGGCAGGCGGTCCGCGCCGATAACGGGTGAGGTTCGCGGACCGCCGTCGCCCGGCAGCGGCCGCCACGCCGCCTCCGGAGCCTCGCTCATGCCCCCCGCCACCTTCGCGCCGCTGCCCACCAGTCCGCTGCTGCTTGGGCAAACCGACGGAACGGCCGGCTCGCTCTCGCCGGCACAGATCCTTCGCGAGGCCGATCTGCTGAGCCGACCCGAGCAGCTGCTCGAGACGCTTGCGGGAATGCCCGCGATCTTCGCGGTGGCGGTGATGGTGGTCGGCGGCGTCTCGCTCTTCAAGGGCTACCGCTGGCACCGCCTGATCGTGATCATCCTCGCGGCGATGCTCGGTCTCGGCATCGGCCATCTCCTGAGCCACCAGATCGGGCGATCCGCGGTGATCGCGATCGCGATGGGCCTGCTCTTCGCAGCGGTGGCTTCGCCGATGCTCAAGTACACCGTGGCGGTGTTCGCCGGACTCGCCGGGGCCTTCCTCGGCGCCAACCTCTGGTCGATCGTGCAGGGCGCCGAGAGCGGCAGCCCCTGGCCCGGCGCGGCGATGGGCTTCATCCTGCTCGCCCTCTCGAGCTTCCTGATCTTCCGCGTGGCGATCATTCTCTTCACCTCGCTCGGCGGCGCCGCGATGCTGGTGATCGGAGCGATCGCCTGCCTGCTGCACGTCGAGGCGATCGGAACCGCGGTGCGGGAGCACCTCGCCCAGCACGAGCTGATCGTGCCGATCCTCGTCGGCACCGCGGCGCTGGCGGGCTTCGTGCTGCAGGAGAGCTCCACCCGCGGCGGCGGCGAGGCCTCCGAGTCGGAGTGATCGCCGCCCCCGCCCTCGCGAACCCCCCGCTGCGCACGCCCGACGACCGTCCCCATGCCCCAGATCGCCGCCCTCGTCTCGGATCTGCTCTTCGGCTCGAAGATCGCCGCCACCACCCGCGCCCACGGCGTGGACTACCGCGGCGTCCGCTCCGCCGCGGCGGTCGCCGATCCCTCCCTGCTGCCGACGCTGCTGATCGTCGATCTCGAGGCGGAGATCCCAGAAGGCGATCCGATCGCCGTGATCGAGGCGGCGATGCCGAAGGATCCCCGGCCCCGCATCGTGGCCTTCGCGGGGCACCTGCGGAGCGACCTTCTCGATGCCGCCCGCACCGCCGGCGCCGATCTCGTGCTCAGCCGCGGCGGCTTCTCGCAGCGTCTCGAGGGGATCGTCGCCTCGATCGCCCGGGGCGAGTGACCGGCCGGCCCGGATCGCAACGCCTCACCGCCATCCGAGCGGCCCAAGCCAAACCCAACCGAGCAGCACCCCGCCAGCCAACGCACCGGCGGCGAGATCGTCGAGCAGCACGCCCCACCCGCCCGGGCACCGCTCGAGCCTGCGGATCGGCGGCGGCTTGAGGATGTCGAAGAGGCGGAACAGCACGAAGCCCGCGACCGCGAGCTGAAGGTCCGCCTCCCAAAGGCCCCGCTCGTCCCCGCCCCCGGGACGCCACGGCACCGCCAGCAGCGTCACCGCCATGCCCGCCACCTCGTCCGCGACCACCGCCGACGGGTCGCGGCGTCGCCACCGCCGCTCCGCCCATCCGCCGAACCGCACGCAGGCGATGGAACCGGCGGCAACCAGAAGCACCATCGCGATGGCGATCTCGAGGCGGCCCCCGCCCGTGGCCAGCAGCAGCGTCGCCACGGCAAGCGGCGGCAGCGATCCCCAGGTGCCGGGTGCCGGCCGCAGCAGGCCCAGGCCCCCGGCGGTCAGCACCCCGCCCCGGAAGCCGAGCGGGCCGGCGTCGGGGCGGCCATCGCTCACGTCGCCGCTCCGCCGCCGGCGGCGAAGGCCCGCCGCAGGTAGGGAATCGCCGACAGGATCGTCACGAGCACCGTCGCCGCCACGAGGAGATCCCGAAGCTGGTGCCACCCGTCGCTCGCGTGCGGTTCCGACTGGGTCGCCACGAACAGGCAGACCGGCACCGCCACCGACTGCAGGAGCATCTTCAGCTTGCCGGCGAGATCGGCGCCGAAGGCGAGCCCCCGCCCCTCGAGCCATCCCCGAAGGCTCGTCACGAGCAGTTCCCGCGCGAGGATCACCACCACCATCCAAGAGGCGATGCCGGTGTCGAGCTGCTGCCCGTCCGGCCCGATCGCATCGGCCGGCAGCGCCGCGAGGTAGATGAAGGCGCCGAGCACGAGCACCTTGTCCACGAAGGGATCCATGACCCGACCGAAGACCGAGGTCGCCTGCCAGCGGCGGGCGAGCCAGCCGTCGAGCGCGTCGGTCGCGGCACCGGCGATGAACAGGGCGATCGCGGCGGCGCCCACCGCGGCGATGCCTTCGGGGGTCGCCGCCGACGCCAAGCCGGTCCCGAGCAGGGCGAAGAACGCCACCGCCATGATCAGGCGAAGCAGCGTCAGGGCGTTGGGCACGCCCCGTCTCCAGCCGCGGGTCGGCACCGAGGTCACCACCGGATGGTAATCCCGAGGCGCTGCGGGGCTCGGTTGCAGCGTGGGCGAGGTCTCTCTATCTTCCCCGCTTCGTCGGACGGACGCCCGATCACGGTCGGATCGGCGCGGGCCGGCATCCGGATCCACTCGCGGATCCGGACGGGCGTCCGGGTCCTGCAGGCGTTTCCGACAGGGCAGAGCGGCGAGCGAGTCTGCGGAACCAGTCGGTCGCCATGTTCACCTTCAATGCACTCCATGCGGCGACCGTGATCGGAGCGGTGGCGCTCTTCCTGCTGCTGCAGCCGCGGCGGCCCGGCGGACGGCGGAGCCTGCGGATGGCCGCGGCGATCCTCGGCCTCGGCGCGGTGGGCGTGTTCCTCTCGGAAGGCCTGCGGCGGATCGCCCCGGAGCCGTTCGAGACGGCGCTGCCCCTCTGCTTCGGAGGCCTCGCGGTCATCGCCGCGGTCCGCCTGATCACCCTGTCGCAGCCGGTGCTCGCGGCGCTCCACTTCGTGGTGGTGGTGATCGCCTCCGCGGCGATGTTCCTGCTGCTCGAGGCGGAGTTCATGGCCTTCGCCCTCGTGATCGTCTACGCCGGGGCGATCCTGATCACCTATCTCTTCGTGCTGATGCTTGCCCGGCAGAGTCCCACCGACACCGCCGAGGGCCCGGTCGACTACGACTCGGTGCCGCGGGAGCCGCTCGCGGCGGTGGCGGTCGGCATGGTGCTGCTCGCGGGCACCTCGAGCGCCATGATCGCGAGCCTCGCCGAGCGGACGCCGGCCGAGGCGGCGGCGGCGGAAGCGCGATCGACCCGGGAGTCGCTCGCCGAACTCGAGCGGATGCCCCGCCTGCTCGACTCGATGGCCCGCGAGCGGTTCCCCGGCAGCGTCGGCGTGGTGCCCGACGCCGAGGGCCGTCGCCTCCGGATCGACGAGGGCGTCGCTACGGCGACGGTGGCCTTCGCCGAGGGGGCCCCGGAGGCGGAGGTCGAGTGGACCCTCTCGGAAGAGGATCTGCCCGGGAACACCCGCCTCGTGGGCATGTCGCTCGTCGCGTCGTTCCCGGCGAGCCTCGAACTCGCCGGAGTGATCCTGCTCATGGCGATGTACGGGGCGGTCGTGCTTGCGAGGCGGCAGATCGAGCTTGGCGAGGATGAACGCCGCCTTGCCGCGGGCCTCGATCCGCTGAGCGTCGATCCGGCGGAGGCATCGCCATGACCCTCCCGCTTGCAGCGGTGCCGGCGGCGCTTCCGGGTTCGGTCGGGGTGGTGCTGCTCGTCAGCAGCCTGCTGCTTGCGATCGGCCTGGTGGGATTCCTCGTCCGCCGCAACATGATCATCATGTTCCTCTGCACGGAGCTGATGTTCCAGGCCGCGGCGCTCGCGTTCGTCGCCTTCGGGCGGATGCATCTGGACCTCTCCGGGCAGGTCTTCGTGATCTTCATCCTCACCGTCGCCGCGGCGGAGGCGGCCTTGGCGCTGGGCCTGGTGGTGCTGCTCTACCGCCGCCGCGAGACCCTCTCCGCCGAGGCGTGGTCGGAGCTTCGTGAATGAGCCTCGCGCCCGCGATCCTCGCCGCATCCGACGCCATTCCCCCGGCCGCCGCCGTGGGGGATCGAGGTTGGGCGGGCCTGATCCTTCTCCTGCCGCTCTGCTCGATGATCGCCTGCGCGGCGATGGCCATGCTGCGGGTGCGGTCGAAGCTGCCCGCGGTCGTCACCGCGCTGGCCATCGCCGGAAGCTTCGCCACGGTGCTGGCCCTCGCGTTCCGGCCCGATCCGGGCACGCCCATCACGATCCATCTCTTCGACTGGATCCGCTTCGACTGGACCGCGGCGGCGCCGGCGGTGGAGGTCGCCGGGGAGACCCTGTGGCGAAGCATCACCGCGGACTTCGGCTTCTACGTCGATTCGCTGACGGTCTTCTGGATGCTGTTCGTCACCGGCCTCGGAACGCTCATCGCGATCTACGCGAGCGAGTACATGGAGAGCGACCGGGGCGTCGGCTACTGCCGCTTCTTCTTCGGCGTGAGCCTCTTCCTGCTCGCGATGAGCTGCCTGGTGATGGCGGACAACCTCGTCCTGCTCTATCTCGGCTGGGAGGGCGTCGGCCTCGCGAGCTACCTGCTCATCGGCTACTACTACCAGCGGCCTGCCGCGGTGGCCGCCGCGAAGAAGGCCTTCATCATGAACCGGATCGGCGATGCGGGCCTGGCCCTCGGCATCTTCCTGATCTGGGTCAACTACGGCTCGGTCGAGTTCTCGACGCTCTTCGCGGCGCTGGAGCAGCCGGTCTCCGGCTCCGGCAGCTGGGACGCCGCGGCGATCCCCTTCTGCCTCATGATCGGCGCCTTCGGCAAGAGCGCCCAGATCCCGCTGTTCACCTGGCTCCCCGACGCCATGGAGGGTCCCACGCCGGTCTCGGCGCTGATCCACGCGGCGACCATGGTGACCGCCGGCATCTACCTGATCGCCCGGACCTACCCGTTCTTCGTCGCCAATCCCGAGGCGATGGAGGTGGTGGCGTGGATCGGGGCCCTGACGGCGCTGGTCGCGGCGACGATCGCCATGGGCCAGCACGACATCAAACGGGTGTTCGCCTACTCGACGGTGTCGCAGCTCGGCTACATGTTCCTCGGCCTCGGCTCCCTTGCGAGCTTCGGCGCCGCGTTCCACGTGTTCACGCACGCCTTCTTCAAGGCGACCCTCTTCCTCGCCGCGGGCGCGGTCATGCACGGCTTCGCGGGGCAGCTCGACCTTCGCAAGATCTCCGGCCTGCGGCACATGCCCGGCTGGCGGGTGGTCGCGTGGACGATGTTCGTGGGGTGCCTGTGGCTGGCGGCCTTCCCCTTCACGAGCGCCTTCTTCTCGAAGGACTACTGCATCGAGGGTGCGTTCCTGCAGAACACCCCGAGCTACCGCGCCGCGGCCTGGATCGGGCTCTTCGCCGGCGGCCTCACCGCCTACTACAGCTTCCGGGTCTGGTTCCGGGTCTGCTGCGGCCCGAAGCAATGCACCCCGGGCGAGGAGTTCCATGGCGACGGGCACCAGGGCCACGACTCCGAACACGGGCACGGGCATGGCACCGGGGACCATGATGGCGGCTTCCATCCCCACGCCCCCCGCCTCGCCATCAACGGCGTGCTGATCGCGATCGCCCTCGGCGCGGTGCTGAGCGGCATCCCGGGGTACCTCGCCCTTGCCGGCGGGGAGAACGCCGTGCAGCAGGTCGTCGCCGGATCGAGCGCCCGCGCCGGGTCCATGCTCGGCGACGGCGGCGACGGCGTGACCGTGCTGGGCATGCACCCCCACCTCGGCGTCATGGTCGCAGGCGGCATCGCCAGCCTCGTCGGCATCGCCCTCGCCTGGTGGTTCCACCTCGCGAGACGGCAGGCCGCGAGCGATCTCCGCACCCGCCTGCTCGCGCATCCGGCCATCCGCTGGCTGCCGACCGCGATCGATCGCAAGTGGTACTTCGACGAGATCTACCACGCCTTGGCGACCCTGCCCGCCTGGGGCGCCAGCCATGCGATGCACCTCGCGGATCGCCATCTCATCGACGGCGTGCTCGTCAACGGGCTCGGACGCATTCCGCCGCTGCTCGGCCGCCTCTTCCAGCCGCTCTACAGCGGACGCCTGCAGGGCTACGCGGTGACCATGGCCGGAGGCGTGGCCCTCATCCTGCTCTGGGCGATGTGGTCCTGGATCGCCGGAGACGCCTCGTGAGCCTGCTGCTTCTCCTGCTGCTTCCGCTCGCCGCCGCGGCCGTGATCGCCGCGGCGCCGCCCCGCCTCGCCGCGTGGATCGCGACCGCGGGGTCGCTCGCGACCGCGGCGGTGGCGACCCTCCTCGCGGTGCAGTTCCCAGGGTGGACCAGTGCGTCCTTCTGGCCCGACGAACGGGGCTTCGAGGTGGTCGCGAAGTTCGGGGTCACCGTCGAGCTCGGCCTCGACGGCGTCAGCATGCTGATGGTGCTGCTCTCGGTGCTGCTCGTGGCGGTCTCGGTGGTGGGCTCCTTCACCGCGGTGACCACCCGCCACCGGGAGTACTACGCGTGGTTCATGGTGCTCGAGAGCGCCCTGATGCTCGCGTTCATGTCCCGCGACGCGATCCTCTTCTACGTCGGCTACGAGTTCACCCTCGTGCCGATGTTCTTCCTGATCTCGATCTGGGGCGGCCCGGACCGCCGGCCGGCGGCGATCAAGTTCTTCCTGTTCACCTTCCTCGCGTCGGTGCTGATGCTCGCGGGCATCGTCTACGTGGCCGCGAGCCGCGCCGCCGAGGTGGGCGAGTGGAGCTTCCTGATCGACGACCTCGTGGCCCATGCCTCCACCAGCCTCGGCGCCACCGAGCAGTTCTGGGTGTTCCTGGCGCTGATGGCGGCGTTCGCGGTGAAGACCCCCTTCTTCCCGGTGCACAGCTGGCTGCCCCTCGCCCACGACCAGGCCCCCACCGGCGGCAGCGTGATCCTCGCCGGGGCCCTGCTCAAGCTCGGCACCTACGGGGCGTTCCGGATCGGCCTGCCGATGGCTCCGCTCGGCGGCGCCATGCTCTGCAACCTCTTCGCGATCCTCGCGATCATCGGCATCGTCAACGCCGCCATGATCTGCTGGGTGCAGCGGGACGTGAAGAAGCTTGTGGCCTACAGCTCGGTGAGCCACATGGGCATGCTGATGCTGGGGATGTTCGCGCTGAACCCCATCGGCCTGCAGGGCTCGATCCTCTACTTCATCAACCACGGCCTCTCCACCGGGGCCCTGTTCCTGCTGATCGGCATGGTCTACGAGCGGTACCACACCAAGGACATGGACCAGCTCGGCGGCCTCGCGAGGCACATGCCGATCTGGTCGGGCTTCATGGTCTTCTTCGTGCTCTCGAGCGTGGGCCTCCCCGGCCTGAACGGCTTCGTCGGCGAGTTCCTGTGCCTCTGGGGATGCTTCACCTCGGAGCACGACGGCCTCGCCGGCTATCCCGGCCTGCTCGGCCCGTGGTACGCGATCATCGCGATCCTCGGCCTGATCCTCGGAGCCATGTACCTGCTCCGCATGACCGGCAAGATGGTGTGGGGGCCGCTGCGGCTGCCCCCCGACGACGGGCACCACGAGCCCTCCCGCCTTCCGAAGGACCTCTCCCTCCGCGAGATCGGGGTGCTGCTGCCCCTCGCGGCGATCTGCATCTTCATCGGCCTCTATCCGAAGCCGCTGCTGGTCTCGATCGATCCCGCGGTCCGCACCGTGCTGACGGACTATCCCGACGCCGTCCGCGAGGTGCTCCAGTCGCGGGCCGACGAGGCGGCGGCCGCCGCCGAGGGAGAGGCGCCATGACCCTCCCCGCCATGCTGGCCGCCATGCCGTCCCTGACGTCCCCGACGATGCCGATGAACGAGCGGATGGTGCTGCTCGCACCGGAGCTCCTGCTGCTGCTCGGGGCGGTGGCCGTCAGCGTGCTCGGCCTCTCGAAGCGGCCGGCCCTCCGCGGGGCGGTGCCGCTGGCGACGATGGTCGCCCTCGCGGCGGCATTCGCGGCCGTCCTGGTCGTGCACACCCCCGAGCGGGCCGCGGATGCCGGCCTGCCGATTCCGATGCTCGGCCTCTACGCCCGCGGCCTGATCGCCGCGATCGGCATCGGCCTCGTCGCCATCGGCGTCGGCTCGGTCGACCGCCGCCTCGAGGACGCCTTCGCCGCGGGCCGCGCCGCGTTCGATCCGATCCGCGTCACCCGCGGCGAGTTCCACGCCTTCCTGCTCTTCAGCCTCGCCGGGGCGATGCTGGTCACCACGGCGCCGGACCTGATCTGGCTGTTCCTCGCGATCGAGCTGAGTTCGCTGCCGACCTACATCATGGTGGCGATGGGCCGGGCCTCGCGGAAGGCCCAGGAGGCCGCGGTCAAGTACTTCTTCCTCGGGGCAATGTCCACCGCCCTGATGCTCTTCGGCTTCGCGCTGCTCTACGGGGCCGCGGGGTCGATGCAGCTCGAGCCGATCGCCGCGGCGATGCTCGCCGGCGGCCTCGACTCGCCGCTTGCGGTCGCCGGCGCGGTCTTCGCGATCCTCGGCATCGCCTTCAAGATCGCTGCGGTGCCCATGCACTTCTACGCCCCCGACGTCTACGAGGGCGCGTCGATTCCGGTCACCTCCTTCCTGTCCTTCACGCCGAAGGTCACCGGCCTCGCGGCGCTGATGGCCCTGCTCGCCTCGCTCGGCTGGAGCCCGTCGGCCGAGGATGCCCGCCTCTCGCCGGCCATCGCGGCGATGCTGTGGATGGTCGCGGTGCTGACCATGACCCTCGGCAACATCGGGGCGCTGCTCCAGCGGTCGGTCAAGCGGATGATGGCCTACAGCTCCATCTCCCACTCCGGGTACATGCTCGTGGGCATCGTCGCGGGGCCCGCTGCGGGCGGGTACGACGCGGTGCTGTTCTACCTGCTCGCCTATGCGGCGACGAACCTCGCGATCTTCGGGGCCCTCGCATCGATCGAGCGGCGGGGCGAGGAGGTGGACGACTTCGACTCCCTCGCCGGCCTTCGCCTGCGGCACCCCGCCGCGGCGGCCACCCTCGCCATCGGGGCGGGATCCCTGATCGGCCTGCCGCCGCTGCTCGGCTTCTGGGGCAAGCTCGATCTCTTCATCGCCGGCCTCGATGCCGGGCAGGTGGCCCTGGTGGTGATCATGGCCCTCAACAGCGCCGTCAGCGCCTGGTACTACCTGCGCCTCGCGGGCCTTCCCACGATCGCGGCTCCCGGTGCGGAGGCCGAGGGCATCGTCGCCGGGCCGAGCCGGTGGCCGCTTGCGGCGGCGGTGGTCGGCGGCGCCTGCGTGGTGCTGCTGCCCTTCGCCGCCTCGTCGCTCGTCGACGCGTCGGCGGTGGCGGGTCCGCCCCCCGCCTCGGCCGAGGCCTCGGTTGCCTCTGCGGCGACGGTCCCCGTCGCGACCCCCGCGACGCTCGAGATCCCCTGATCCTCGCCGGGACGCCGCTGCAGCCGTGGCTCCCCCTCTCCGGCGGCGCCCCCATTTCTTCGGCCGCGTTCTCGGCGGCCCCGCGGGGACCGGTCGAGTCCGGTCAAGTCGGAACCGGCCACGGCGAGCGACCTCGCAGAACCCCACTCGCTCGATATACTTCCCGATCTAGCGAGGGATCCACCCGGCATCCGCCCGGCAACGGAGTTCTTCGCAGCGGGCGAGTGTAGCTCAATTGGATAGAGCAACGGTCTACGAAGCCGTAGGTTGCAGGTTCGAGTCCTGCCACTCGCGTTGACGGCACGGCCATTCGCGTCTCGGCCGGCGACGGCGACCACCCCCACGGGCCGCTTCGAATCGAAGCGGCCCGTCGTCATGCCGGAGCCGCCCGCGGCAGCGAGGCCACGCTCGAGCCGCGCGGCGAATCCGCCGCCACCGCCCGCCCGGGCGGTGCCTGCCGATGCCTGCCGAGAGACCTTCAGCCCGGCGAGGCGCCGGCGATCCGCTCCCTCCAGAAGGCGATCGTCTCATCCGCGTCGGCCGCGTCGCTCCGACGCAGGCGCTTCACGAGTTCGCGGGCGAGCTGACCGATGTGGCGGGAGGCGGGTTCGAAGGCGGGGCCGCGGCCTGCGGCCCGTGCCCAGGCGTCCCGAAGCACCTCGTCGGAGGCCGCGAGATCGCCCCGCAGCAGCAGCGCGTAGGCGAGGTCGTTGCGGCAATGCACCGGCAGCGGATCGTCGTCGGGAAGCGAGGCGATCGCCCGCGCCGCGACCTCCTCGAGGATCGCCACCGCCTCGTCGAGCCGCCCCTCCTCGCGGAGCACGCCCGCGTGGGCCCGCCGCGCCGCAAGCGTCGCGGGATGATCCGGCCCGGATGCGGCCGCGACCTCGCGGCCGAGCGACTCTGCCAGGTCGCGATGCTCGCTCGGACGCTCGCTGCGGGCGACGATCGCCGAGAACTCGAGGACGCTCCGCAGCAGCTCCGCACCCTCCGCGGGACCGGCCGCCGCCCGCCGCCGCACCCCCTCGGCCGCGAGGGCCGCAGCCTCCTGCTCCGCTCCCGCCTCGAACCGCAGGGCCGCCGCCGAGGCGAGCACCGACAGGGTGAGGGCATGGGATGGGCCCGCCTCGGCTTCGAGATCCGCCAGCAGCGACTGCACCACCTCGTCCGCCGCCGCGAGATCGCCGCCGCGGGCGAGCGCCCACGCGTGCATGCGGCGCAGCTCCAGGCTCGCCGCCGCCACCGCCGGAAGCTGCGGCGCCGCGGCGAGCGACGATGCGGCGATCGCCGCCGCCCGGCGATGGTCGCCGCTCCGGTCGGCAACCGCCGCGAGGAGTGCCGCCATCTCCGCCGTGGCCGGGTGCTGCCACCCCAGGCCCTCGCACGCGATGGCGAAGGCGGTCTCCGCCGCGGTCAGGGCCTCGGCAGGCTTGCCCGCGGCGAGGCGAAGGCTTGCGAGGCGAGCCTGCCGCGACGCCGCGTCCATCGGCACGGAGGAGGCTGCCGGGTCCGACGCGAGACTCGAGGCAAGCATCGCCTCGGCTTCCTCGATCCGCCCCGTCGCCTCGAGAACCGCCGACAGGCTGGCCGCGATCTCCCCCTCCCCCAGAAGCTCCGGGCGATCGCTCGCCGCCGTCGCCCGCAGGCGCGACAGCGTCGCGATCGCCGCCGCGGCATCGTCGCCCTCCAGGAACCTCGCCACCGCGAGGTCGTGGACGATCCGCCGCGTGATGCCCGAGTCCCCGTCAAGGTGCCGATCGGCGGCGGTCGACGCTGCGGCCAGCACCGCGATCGCCTCCTCGAAGCGACGGAGGCGCAGCAGGCTTCGGGCCAGTCTCGCCTCCGCCTCCAGGCGCCGCGGGACCGCTTCGCCGGCCAACGCCCGCACCGCGAGTCGCCGCTGCGATGCCGCCGCCTCGTCGGCTCCGATGGATTCGTAGGCGGCGGCGATCGCCTCGTGGGCTTCGGCGGCCTCCGCGGCATCGCGGCCCGTGGCGGCCCATCCCTCCGCGGCGAGCGGCGCTGCGGCGAGGTCGAGGGCCCGCTCGAGCGAGACCTCGCGTCCGACGCCCGCCGACCGCAACGCGGCCGGGAGATCCTCGGCCAGCAGACGGCCGAGGCGATCCGGCCCCGCATCGCCCTGCGATGGCGCCGCCGCCTGCGACGCGATGGTGGACCGCAGATCCGGACGCCCCTCGCCGAGGTGTGCGATCGCCAGGCCGATCGCGAGGCAGGCCGCGCCCGTCGCCACGCACACGCTCGCGTCCCGCAGGCGACGCAGGCCACGCCCGGCCTCGCGACGGCGGCCGCGATCGCCCGCCGCGATGCCACCGGCGCTGCCGCCGACCGCCTCCCGAAGCGACCTCGCGAGCCCGAGCGGCCCCTCATGCCTCGCCCACGGCGACGCCGCGAGCATCTCCCGCAATCGGCCGGCGGCGGGCGGCGGCGACGCCTCTTCGTCGCCCCAGGAGAGCACGCTGCGGGCGATCTCGCCGAGGGCGAGGACGTCCCGGAAGCTCTCCTCCGGAGGCAGCGCCGCCCTCGGCAGCGGATCGGTCGCGGCGACCTCCTCCGGAAGCGAGCCGGCCATGATCCGATGCAGGCGGGCGACGCCCACCTCGCAGAGCCGCGCCTGGCCGTCGAGTCCCACGAGCAGGTCGGCGGCCCGCAGATCGCCATGGGCGAGTCCATGGCGATGGGCATGCTCGAGCCCCTCGCACACCCCCGCGAGCAGACGGACCCGCGACGCCGCATCGGGCCGCCGCTGCAGCAGATGCTCCGGCAGCGTCTCGCCGAACTCCCCCGGCACCACGAGGTAGCCGACGGCTTCGCCATCGCGATGCCAGACCCCCGCGGCGATCACCTCCTGCAGATGCGGATGCCGCAGGCGCACCAGACGCTCCGCTTCGCGGCGGAAGCGGGCGATCCGCGCGGAGTCCGCAAGCGGGGCGGGCAGCAGCAGCAGGATCACGCGGCGCCCGCTCTCCTCCACGCGAGCCTCGTAGGCGATGCCGGCCCGCCGCCAGCCGAGCCTCGCCAGGATCGAGTAGCCGTGCACGCTCGCGCCGGCGACGGGGCGATCCTCCGGGGTCTCCGGCCCGCGGCTGCATCCGTCCCCCGCCAGCGGCGCCTCGCGGCGATCCGCCGGCGCGTCCTCCGCCGGCATCATGCCGTGGCGGGGCTCGCCCCATGCGTCCGTCGCCGACTCGTCCTCGAACTGCATCGCGGCGATCTCCTCTTCTCAGCGGCCCCGCGCCGACCGCTCGGCACGCTCGACCTGCTCGATGAAGGCGCGGAGGTTCTCGCTGTCGCGGAGGGCGAGCGATCGCCGCAGCAGCGGCAAGGCCTCGCGGTAGCGGGTCTCCGCAACCAGCATCTGCCCGTGCCGAAGCTTCGCCTCGGCCTCGAACGCCTCGATCGCGCCGGCCCGCTCGAAGGCGAACGCGGCCTCCTCCACCCGGCCGGCGCGACGCTGGGCGAGGCCCAGCAGCACCAGGGCGTCGCCATCGAGCGGATCGAGCTCCACGATCCGCTCGAGCACCGGAATCGCCCGCTCGCCGTCGCCCTCCGCCGCCGCCACCTTGGCATCGATCTTGAGGAGGGTCTTGCGGTCCTCCGCAGAGAGACCGTCGCCGGAGGCCTCCTCCACGGCGGCGATCAGACGGCGGGTCGCGGGATAGGCGGCGCGGGCCACCAGCGCCGCGGCGGCGCGGATCGCCCGGTCCGGGTCGCTCGGCGGGGTCGCCGCCATGGCGCGGGCGTAGGCATCGACGGCGGGGTCGTAGAGGCCCTCGTTCACGTAGATGTCGCCAAGCAGGTTCAGGCTGTCCGAGGTGGCCTCCCCCATCGCCTCGACGATCTCGAAGTTCTCCGCGGCCTTCATCGCCTGCCCGAGGCCGAGCAGCGCGTTGGCCTGCAGCAGCCAGAGGTCCCCGCGGGAGGGGAACCGCTCGATCAGGGTGCCGCAGAGCGCCGCGGCGTCGGCGTACCGCTTCTGGTTGAAGAGGGTCCTCGCGAGCTGCATCCGCCAGTCGAGGGTCTCCGGGTCGAGCAGCACCGCCATGCGGAAGCAGCTCTCCGCGGCGAGGTCGTCGCCGGTGCTCGCGTAGGCGAAGCCGAGCAGGCCGTAGGTCACCGCATCGCCGCCGCCGAGCTCGACGACCCGCACGAGCGAGGGGATCGCCGCCGCGTGCTCCTGCCGCCGCATCGCGATGATCCCGAGGCTCCGCCAGGCGCGGCGGAACTTCGGGAACTTGCTTGCCGCCGCGGCATAGGCGGCGCTGGCCCCCTCGAGGTCGTCCCGCTGGAAGAGGATCTGGCCGAGGGTGAAGTCGAAGGTCGCCGCGGAGTCGGGGCGGGCGGCGTTGCGGCGGAGCGACGCCTCCGCCTCGGCCTTGCCGGCCTCGTCCTCCTGGCCGAGCAGGTCGAGGATCTCCTGCATCTGCCGCGTCTCGAGCGGCGTCAGCTTCGGCTCCACGTCGCTCTCGGCGAGGAAGCTCTCGATCATCAGCTGCCGGAAGGCCGGCGAGCGCCACACGTTGGCCGGCGTCTGCGGCACCGCCGAGGGCGGCGGCGTGGGAAGCGGCGGCGGGGCGAGCAGCAGCATCGAAAGGCAGGCGAGCGGGATCATCGCGAAGGTCTCCAGAGGCGGCGGCCGGCGAGCGGCGATGCCGCGGCGGGTCTCATCGGGGTATGGCGAAGGGCTGCAGCATGCGGGTGCGGACCGGCTCGCCGTTCCGCTTGCCCGGCTCGAACCGCCACTCGCGGATCGCCGCGAGCACCGCGGGCTCGAAGACCGGATCGCTCGACTGCTTGACCTTGGGATTGCGGACGCGTCCGTTGGGGTCGACCTCGAAGATCACCACCACGCTTCCCGGGGCCCGGCTCCGCATGGGCGGCGTGAGCGTGGGCGGGACCTGGTGGATGGGAATCGGGGCCTGATCGAGGTCCGACTGCGAGAAGAGGGCGTCCACGGTGTCCCCGCCCGAGGCGGCGGTGGCCAGCACGCTCGAGAAGTCGCCGCCGAGCCAGTCGCCGGCGAGGCCGGGGTTCAGGGCGAGCTCGAGCTGGGAGAGGTCCAGCGGGGGCACCTCCTCCTCGAGGTCCGGCGGCGGTTCCTCCTCCTGCTCCTCCTCCTCCGGTTCCTCCTCCGGCGGCGGCGGGGGCGGCGGCACGTCCGCGATGGCGAGGCTGGTCAGCATCGAGTCCCCCGACGGGGGCTGGTGGATCGCCTGGATCAGCGGCAGCACCAGGAAGAAGAACGCGGTCCCGCCGAGGGCGCCGAGCACCACCACGCCGGAGTGGGCGGCGCGTCGGGCGATCCTTCGTTCGAGTTGCTCGCTCATCGGGGGTCAGCGGGCCTGGTTGCGGGAGGAGACGCTCACCTTGGTGGCGCCGGCGAGCTTGGCTTCGTCGATGATCCGCACGAGCAGGCCCGACGGCGACGCCTGGTCGGCCTGCACGATGACCGGCAGGCTCTCCCTCGCGATGAGGCGACGCACCAGCGGCTGGATCCCGCTCACGCCGATCTCGCGGCCGCCGTAGACGATCTCGCCCTTGGCGGTCAGGGCGATCAGGATGCTGTTCTTCTCGAGCTGCGAGGCCGTCGCCGCCTGCGGCTTGTCGATCTCGACGCCGGTCTCCTCCACGAAGACGGTGGTCACGATGAAGAAGATCAGCAGGATGAACACGCAGTCGATGAGCGGCGACATGTCGATGCCGGGCTCGGCGGACTCGGCGGTGAGGCTTCGGATGCGGCTCATGGCGGTGGGATGCTCCGGGCAGGGCGGCGGGCCTCAGGCAGGCGCGGGCGCGGGATGGACGAGGGCGTAGCGGTGCTGGGCGCAACCGGTCTCGAGCGCCGCGAGGAACGCGCGGTAGCGTTCGACCCCGCGGGCGAGGCGGTACTGGAGGAAGAGTCCCGGCAGGGCGATCACCAGGCCGGTCTCGGTGGTGATGAGGGCCTCGGAGATCCCCCCCGCCACCGCGGCCATGGTCTTGTCGCCGCCGGAGCCGGTGGAGAGCGCCGCGAAGGTGGTCAGCATGCCGATCACCGTGCCGAGCAGGCCCAGCAGCGGCGCCGCGGCCACGCAGGCCTTGAGGATCCGAAGATCCCGCTGGAACGGCGCCACCTCGGTGGCCTGCAGGCGCTCGAAGAACGCCCCCACCGCCTCGGGGGTGCGGTGGACGGAAAGGCCGCGGATCAGCGTCCCCACCCGTCCCTCGCCATCCTGGGGACGGCGGATCCAGGCCCGCCACCGCCGCGGCGGCACCCGGTCGAAGCCGAGCTCGCGGAGGCGCAGGTGGATGTGGGTCGCGGTGCCGAAGATGAGCAGGGCCACCACCGCGATGGCGATCATCGCCCAGCCGCCGGAGATCCAGATCTCGACGGCCTCCTGGAGGAAGGACCCCGGGGTCCATCCGCTCGTCGCCGGACCGCTCATGCGCCGCTTCCCACCTCGCGGACGACCTTCGTCGCGAGCAGGTCCGCCACGATCTCCCGCACCTGCGCCGCGAGCTGCTCCCGCGACTCCTCGGCGGTCGCCTGCCGCTCGGAGGCGTCGCGGCGGCGGGCGATCTCGTTGAGGAACTCGAGGGAGACCGTCTCCATGCGGTCCACGATCCGCTTGGCCTTGCGACTGAGGAAGGCGTGCATCAGCAGCGAGGGGATGGCGACGATCAGGCCGAACTCCGTGGTCACGAGGGCCTCGGAGATGCCGCCGGAGAGCGTCTTCACGTCGCCGGAGCCGAAGACGGTGATGAGCTTGAAGGTGTTGATGATGCCGGTGACGGTGCCGAGCAGGCCGAGCAGCGGCGCCGCCGCGGCGCTGATCGCCACGAACGGGAGGAACCGCTGCAGCCGCAGCTGCGTCGCGAGGACCCGCTCGAACATCACCTCCTCGATCAGGCCCCGCGGCCGATCGATCTGCTCGACGCCTGCCGCGAGCATCCGCCCGATCGGGCCGGGGATCTTCGCGACCGCCTTCTCCATCGCGGGGCGATCGCCGCGGCCGATCGCCTCGAGCAGCGCCCGGACCCGGCCCCGCGAGGGCAGACGCACCGTCGAGAGGCCGATCCACTTGAGCAGGGCCACCGAGAACGCCGCGAATGCGAGCGCGAAGATCGGGATCATCACCGGCCCGCCCTTCTGCACATGCTCGAGGAAGGTC
>CAZQUA010000012.1:14332-21475 GCA_964596455.1 uncultured Isosphaeraceae bacterium | reverse complement strand
TCGGCAACGACCGCAACCTCTTCCACGAGGAGCTCGACGTGCTGGCGCCGTGCGCCCTCGGGGCGGTGCTGGGCCCCGACTCGATCCCGAGCCTCCGCTGCCGGGTGGTCTGCGGCACCGCGAACAACCAGCTCGTCGATCCGGTGCGGGACGGCCGTGCCCTCAAGGCGCAGGGCGTCGTCTACGCCCCCGACTTCGTGGCCAACTCCGGCGGCCTCATCCGCCTCGCGGGCCTCTACCTCGGCATGACCGAGTCGCAGATCGATGCGAAGGTGGCGGGCATCGAGCACACCACCGCCGAGGTGCTGAAGGAGTCGTTGGCGCTGCCCTCGACGGCGGAGGCCGCGATCGCCTACGCCAAGCGCCGCATCGAGAAGGGGCGGGCGGTGGAGGCTGCGGCGGGTCGGTGAGGGCGGGGTGGGGGACCTGATGGACACGATGGACCGAATGGACGGCATCGACGAGGGATGACGTCGGCGGCCGTTTGCGGGTGGCGGGTGGACCGCGGGCGTCCCGCCCGCCCCGCCCCGCAATCCTGTCGCCGCTCCGGCCCTTCGCCCGATGTCCCCTCCACGCCGTGGACTGGTCGCTGCCCCATCACTCCCGCCGCGAACCGGTGCTCGGACGCGAGGCCGTCGCAACGAGCGTGCCGCTTGCGGCACAGGCGGGCCTGGAGATGCTGCGGCGGGGTGGCAACGCGATCGATGCCGCGATCGCCACCGCCGCCTGCCTGACGGTCGTCGAACCCACGAGCAACGGCCTTGGCGGCGATGCCTTCGCGATCGGCATCGTCGGGGGCAAGCGGTTCGGCCTGAACGGCTCCGGCCGCTCGCCGGCCCTGCTCGACGCCGAGCGGTTCGCATCGGAGGCGGAGATGCCAGCCTTGGGCTGGGATCCGGTCACCGTGCCCGGAGCCGTCCGGGCATGGGCGGATCTCTCGCAGCGGTTCGGCCGCCTGCCGTTCGCGGCGCTGCTCGAACCGGCGATCGAGGCCGCGGAGCAGGGCTACCTGCTGTCGCCGCGGACCGCGGCGGCCTGGGCGAGGGCCGCGGAGCGGTGGGGCGCCTTCGAGGACTTTGCGGCGACCTTCCTTCCCGCCGGGCGGGCCCCGCGGCCCGGCGAGGTGGTTCGCCTGCCCGATCATGCCCGCACGCTGCGGTCGATCGCGGAGAGTTGCGGCAGGTCGTTCTACGAGGGCGACCTTGCCGTCGCCATCGACGCCGCGAGCCGCCGCGGGCAGGGATCGCTTCGCCTCGAGGATCTCGCCGCCCACGCGTCGCAGTGGGTCGAGCCGCTCTCGGTCCGCTTCCGCGACGCCACGCTCTTCGAACTTCCGCCCAACGGGCAGGGCCTCGCGGCGCTGGTCGCCCTCGGCTGCTTCGAGGCTTGCGGCGGATCGGGCGAGGCGTTCGGCTCGGTCGAGTGGCTGCATCGGGCGATCGAGTCGATGAAGCGGGGCTTCGCGGCGGCGATGCGGGCGGTGGCCGATCCCGCGATCGATCCGCAGGCCCCGTCGCGGGAGCTCGCCCCCGAGGCGATCGCCGCGGCCGCGGCGGCCATCGGCGAGCGAGCGTGGGATCCCGGACCCGAGGCGCCGCTCCCGGGCGGGACGGTGCTGCTCTGCACCGCCGATCGCGAGGGCGGCTGCGTCTCGTTCATCCAGAGCAACTACATGGGCTTCGGCTCGGGCGTGGTGGTTCCCGGAACCGGCATCGCCATGCAGAACCGCGGCGCGTGCTTCCGCTCCCGGCCGGGGCACCCCAACTCGGTGGGGCCTCGCAAGCGGCCCTACCACACGATCATCCCGGGCCTTCTGGAACTTCGTGCGGGCGACGGCGGGATTCGACCGATGCCCTTCGGCGTCATGGGCGGATTCATGCAGCCGCAGGGCCATCTGCAGGTCGTCCTCGAGATCGTCGAGGGCGGGCGGCATCCCCAGGCGGCCCTCGACGCCCCGCGATGGCAGTGGCTGGGGGGTCGCCGCGTCGATCTCGAGGCCGGATTCCCGCCGGCGATCGCCGAGGGCCTCGCCGCCCGCGGCCACGAGATCCGCACGGCGGGCTGGCTCGAGGATCGCTTCGGCCGGGGGCAGGCGATCCTGCGGCTCGACGAGGGCTGGCTGGCCGCGAGCGATCCCCGCGCCGACGGTCAGGCGGTGGCGCGATGAGCGGACGGCGACTGCTCGCGGCAGCGATCGTCGCGGCGGTGCTCGTCTCGGCAAGCGCGTTCCTGCGGCCGGGTCTGCAGCAGCTCGGCTTCGCGATGGGCGATGGCGAGACGGTGGGGCGGGGGTTGCTCGAGCGCCGCCTCGGGTCGCACGCGCCGCGTGGCGAAGGGGTGGTGGTGCTCCTCTGCGAGGCCCCCGACAAGGGCGGCTGGATGCCCGAGCGGACCGCGGGGGCGCTGCGGGGCGTCCGCATCGAGGCGATCGGCGGCGTCGGCGGATCGAGCGGGCACGCCACCATGACGGCCGCCGCGATCGTCTCGATCGCGCCGTCGGTCTCGGCGATCCTCTCCTGCTCGAGCCAGTGGTTCCTCGAGGAGTTCCTGCGGGGCGGCCGCGATGCGCCGCCGCGTCGCCTTCCAACGCAGGTGGGCGTGCTCTGCTTCCCGTGGGTGGGCAGCGCCGGGCCGGCCGATCGCGAGGTGCTGCAGCGTCTCGACCTGGTGCTTGCCGGCGGCGACGGCGTCGCGGTCGCGGGGCAGCGGCCGGGAAGCCGCCTGCTCGCATCGGCCTACAACACGATCTCCGCGGGCAGCGAGGGCTCGCAGAGCCGCGGCACCGACGGCACCCTCGACGGCGGCGGCCGCTGCTCGCCGCAGATCGTCGGGCCCGATGCGGCGAGCCGGGTGACCGCCTGGGTCGCCGGCGCCGCGGCGCTGCTGCTCGATGCGGCGGAGCGGTTGCCGAGCCTGCGGGCCCATCCCTCCGCGAAGCGGAACGAGACGATCCGAGCGGCGCTGCTCGCCGGTGCGGTGCGGACGCCCTCGTGGAGCAACCTGCCGGAGGGGTCGGCGCCGCTCGCCGACTCGACGAGCGTGCCGCTCGATCGCAGCGGCGGGGCAGGGCGGCTCGACCCCAACCGGGCGCATCTGGTCTTGACCGGCGGGTTCCACCCGGCCGCGAGCGGCGACTCGCCCGGGGCGGGATCGCGGGGCTGGTCGTTCCTTCCCGCCGAGGCGCCGGCGGAGTCCTCGTGGCGAATCGATCTTCCCGACGGCGCGGGCGAGCTGGCGGTCGTCGCCTGCTGGAACCGGCAGTTCCGCGGGAGCGGCCTCGAGTGGAGCCTTGCGGACTTCGACCTGTCGATCCGCCGCCTCGACAAGGCCGGCCCCGAGGCCGCCGAGTTCGCAAGGGCGGGCAACCTCGCCAGCGCTTCGAGGGTCGATAACCTCGAGATGGTCCTGCTTCGGGGCGTCGAGCCGGGGCGGTACGAGTTCACGCTGCGCCGCCGCGAGGGAGCGGCCGCGCCGGTGGCGGTGGCGTGGCTGGCCTCGGGACCCTTCCGCGATCCCGCTGCCGAGGCGGCCGCGACAGGCGCCGGAGACCGCTGAGCCGCTACACTCTCGATCCGGTTTTGGGAGCGGTGGTGCCCGTTCTCGCCGGTGCGGTCGAGGCGGAGCCGTTCCGCCCGAGGAGGTCCGGCGATGCCGATCAAGACGGTGCTGAAGGCGGAGATCGAGCATGTCTCGATCCTCGACGAGCATGGCAAGTTCGACGCGACGCTCGCCGAGGGCCTGATCCCCGACGAGGACCTGGTCCGCCTCTACGAGCACATGAAGGTCTGCCGGCACCTCGACGAGGTGGCCTTCAAGCTGCAGCGGTCCGGCCGCATGGGCACCTATCCGCAGAACATGGGGCAGGAGGCCGCGAGCCTCGGGGCCGCCTACGCCCTCGACAAGTCCGACTGGATGGTGCCCTGCTACCGGGAGAACTGCGGCCTCTTCTGGCGGGGCCTTCCGATGGAGATGGTCCTGCTGCACTGGATGGGCGACGAGCGGGGCAACGCGATCCCGCGGGAGCTCTTCTGCATGCCGCTCGCGATCCCGATCGGCACGCAGATGCTGCACGCGGCGGGCCTCGCCTGGGCGGCGAAGTACCGCGGCGAGAAGCAGATCGCCTGCACCTTCTTCGGCGACGGCGCCACGAGCGAGGGGGACTTCCACGAGGCGATGAACTTCGCCGCGAACCTCGACCTGCCGGTGGTCTTCCTCTGCCAGAACAACTACTGGGCGATCTCGGTCCCGGGCCGCATCCAGTGCTCGGCCCCGACGATCGCCCAGCGGGGCCTCGCCTACGGCATGCACGCGGTGCAGTGCGACGGCAACGACCTCTTCGCGGTGGTCAAGGTGGTGCGGGAGGCCGCCAAGCGGGCCCGCGAGGAGCATCGCCCGACCTTCATCGAGGCGGTCACCTACCGCCTCGGCGACCACACCACCGCCGACGACGCCCGCCGCTACCGCGATGCCGCCGAGGTCGATCTCTGGAAGGCCCGCGACCCGCTGATCCGCCTGCGGAACCTGCTCAAGGAGCGGAAGCTCTGGAACGACTCCAAGGAGGCCGAGCTCGACGAGCGGGCCGAGCGGGAGGTCGCCGCCGCGGTGCACCGCGCCGAGGGCATCGAGGCGCCGCCCCGCAGCGACGTGTTCGACCACACCTTCGCGACCCTCGACCCCCAGCTCGTGCTGCAGCGGGAGACCGCCCGCACGAGCTCGATCGGGCAGGATCAGGGCGCCATGCACGAGGCAAGGGGCTGAACCGATGGCGAACCTCACGCTCGTCCAAGCGATCAACCTCGCGCTCGTCCAGGAGATGGAGCGCGACGACCGCGTGATCATCCTCGGCGAGGACGTGGGCCCCAACGGCGGGGTCTTCCGAGTCACCGAGGGCCTGCACAAGCGGTTCGGCGGGCACCGGGTGGTGGACTCGCCGCTCGCCGAGAGCGGCATCATCGGCACCTCCGTCGGCCTCGCCATGGCGGGCCTCCGGCCGGTGCCGGAGATCCAGTTCGAGGGCTTCCTCGGCCCCGCCTACGACCAGATCTGCTCCCATGCCGCCCGCATGCGGACCCGCACCCGCGGCGCCTTCACGGTGCCGATCACCATTCGCGTCCCGGTGGGCGGCGGCATCCACGCCCCGGAGCTGCACAGCGACAGCCCCGAGGCGATCTACGCCCATCAGCCGGGCCTGAAGGTGGTGATGCCCGCGTCGCCCTACGACGCCAAGGGCCTGCTGCTCTCGGCGATCCGCGATCCGGACCCGGTGATCTTCTTCGAGCCCAAGCGGATCTACCGGGCCTTCCGCGAGGAGGTCCCCGAGGACGAGTACACGATCCCGATCGGCGAGGCCCGCGTGGTCTGCGAGGGCGACGAGCTGACGGTGGTCAGCTGGGGCGCCTCGGTGGTGCAGTGCATGCAGGCGATCGAGCGGAGCGGCCGCTCGATCGAGCTGATCGACCTGCGGACGATCTATCCCTTCGACATGCCCGCCGTCGCCGCGAGCGTCCGCAAGACCGGCCGCGCCGTGGTGGTGCACGAGGCCCCGCGGACCTGCGGCTTCGGCGCCGAGATCGCCACGCGGATCATGGAGGAGTGCTTCCTCCACCTCGAGGCGCCGGTGCAGCGGGTGACCGGCTTCGACACGATCATGCCCTACTACAAGCTCGAACTCGAGTACCTGCCGGAGGCGGAGCGGATCGGCAAGGCGATCGACGAGTGCCTGACCTACTGATCCGCCGCCCATCACCCCTCCGCCGCGACGAGAGCGTCCCATGGCCGTCAAGCAACCCGTCGATCAGAGCCAGTTCATCCTGCCGGACCTCGGCGAAGGCGTTCACGAGGCCGAGCTCCTCAAGTGGCGCGTGAAGCCGGGCGACGCCGTGAAGGAGCACCAGATCCTCGCGGACATGGAGACCGACAAGGCCGTCGTCGAGGTCCCGAGCCCCTGGGCGGGCACCATTCGCGAACTGCACGGCAAGGAGGGCGACATCCTCCTCGTCGGCAAGCCGCTCGTGAGCTATGCGGTCTCCGGCGCCGCCAAGGCGGCGGCCCATCCCTCCGCCAAGCCGCCGCCGCCCTCGGCGGCCCCCTCCTCGAGCGACACCCCGCACAAGCCGACGCCGCCCGCCTCGCAGGAGGAGGATGCCGGCACCGTCGTGGGCACCATGGCGGGCGAACTTGCGATCTCCGACCGCTTCGCGAGGCGGCCCGCCGCGGCGGCCGCCAACGGCCGGCGGAAGGCTCTGGCGACGCCGGCGGTCCGGCGGATCGCGAAGGAGAAGGGGCTCGACATCCATGCGATCGAGGGCACCGGCCGTGGCGGTCGCGTGACCGCGGGCGACGTCGAGGCCGCCGCTTCGCAAGGCGGTTCGCGTCCCGTGGCGGCGGCGGGCGGCTTCGCGCCCCGCGCGGTGGCGATTCCGGCGGACCGTCCGCCGGTCGATGCCGAGGGCGTCTCGGAGCGGATTCCCTTCCGCGGCGTCCGCCGCAAGATCGCCCAGGCCCTCGACCTCTCCGTCAAGACCGCGGTGCACTTCACCGTCGTCGAGGAGGCCGACGTCACGGCGCTGCTCGCCAAGCGGAGCGAGTACGCGAAGGTCCTCGGCCGGAAGCTCAGTCTGCTGCCGTTCGTGATGTTCGCGGCGTGCCGGGCCCTGCGGAGGCATCCCGAGCTCAACGCGATCGTCGACGACGCCGCCGAGACGATCCTCCGCAAGGGTCCGGTGCATCTCGGCTGCGCGGTCGACACCGAGCACGGCCTCATGGTGCCGGTGATCCGCGACGCGGACCGCAAGAGCCCCGTCGAGCTTGCCGACCGGGTGAAGGCCCTCGCCGACGGATGCCGCGACCGGACGGTGGCCCGCGAGGATCTCGTCGGCGGCACCTTCACGATCAGCAACGTGGGCACCCACGGCGGCCTCTTCGCGACGCCGATCATCAACTACCCGGAGGTTGCGATCCTCGGCCTCGGTCGTGCCCGCGAGCGGGTGCTCGTCAAGGGCGGCCGCTTCTACGCGGGCACGGTGCTGCCGATGAGCCTGTCCTGCGACCACCGGGTGGTCGACGGGGCCGCGGGTGCCGCGTTCCTCGCGAGCGTCGTCGCGATGCTCGAGGATCCGGACGCGCTGTTCGGGGGTTGATGGG
>CAZQUA010000012.1:0-14232 GCA_964596455.1 uncultured Isosphaeraceae bacterium | reverse complement strand
CGGAACCCAATCCGCCGATGATCCCTCCTCGCGGAGAACCGGTGCCGGGCCTCGCCGGCGGTCCCGCCTGAGGAGTCGAATCGACCATGAGTCCATCCGGAACAGCCGTCATGTCGAGCGGACACGCCACTCTCCTTCGCGAGAAGATCGAGAACCGCACCGCGGTGATCGGGATCGTCGGCCTCGGCTACGTGGGCCTGCCCCTCGCCAAGGCCATCCTCGATGGCGGCTATCCCGTCCTCGGCTACGACATCGACCAGCGGAAGATCGACGCCCTCAAGGCCGGCAGGGCCTACATCGAGCACCTCGGCGCGGACTTCTTCAAGGACCTTGCCTCCAACGCGAAGTTCTCCGCGACCGCGGCGCCGGCCGAGCTCGCCAAGGCCGACCTGATCCTGCTCTGCGTGCCGACGCCCCTCGGGCCGCACCGCGAGCCGGACCTCACCTACGTGCTCGAGAGCACCAAGATGGTCGCCAAGGTGCTGCGTCCGGGGCAGCTGGTGGTCCTCGAGAGCACCACCTATCCCGGCACCACCCGCGACGAGATGCTGCCGATCCTCGAGCAGGGCGGCCTGCGGGGCGGCGAGGAGTTCTTCCTCGCCTACAGCCCCGAGCGGGAGGACCCCGGTTCGCCCGGCCGCTCGGCGGCGCAGATCCCCAAGCTCGTCGGCGGCACCGACGCGACGAGCGGCGACCTCGCGGATGCGTTCTACAGCCGCGTGGTGGCGAAGACCCACCGCGTCTCCAGCGCCGAGGTCGCCGAGAGCGCGAAGCTCCTCGAGAACATCTACCGCGCCGTCAACATCGCCCTCGTCAACGAGATGAAGACGGTCATGACGCGGCTCGGGGTCGACGTGTGGGAGGTGATCGACGCCGCCGCCACCAAGCCGTTCGGCTTCCAGGCCTTCTACCCCGGCCCGGGCCTCGGCGGGCACTGCATCCCGATCGACCCCTTCTACCTCACCTGGAAGGCCCGCGCCGTCGGGCAGGCCACGCGGTTCATCGAGCTCGCCGGCGAGGTGAACACCGCGATGCCCCACTGGGTCATCGAGCAGTGCATGCTCGCCCTCAACGACGACCGCAAGAGCCTCAAGGGCGCGAAGGTCCTCGTGATGGGGATCGCCTACAAGAAGAACATCGACGACCCCCGCGAGAGCCCCGCGGCGGAGATCATCGAGCTGCTCGTGGACCACGGCGCCGAGGTCTCCTACCACGATCCGCACCTGCCGGAGTTCCCGCCGATGCGGAAGCACCGCCTCGAGCTCCGGAGCGTGCCGCTCGACGAGGGGGTGATCTCGGGAGCGGACCTCGTCCTGATCGTGACCGACCACGATGCGGTGGACTACGGCCTGCTCGGCCGGCACGCCCGCCTGATCGTGGACACCCGCAACGCGATGCAGCGGGTGGCGTCGATCAAGGGCCGCCTCGTCAAGGCCTGATCGCCTCGAGACGATCCGCCACGCCCCCGGCATGGTGCCTCGCGGTGCCTGCCGGGGGCGTGCCTGCGCCTCGACCGCTCGGGACGCACCATTGCCCCCCGCCTCGTCCACCCGTAACCTAAGGGGATGAACCCGATCCGACTGCCCCGAGCCGCCGCAGCGATCCTCCTGGCGGCCCTGCCGCTCCTCGCCGAGGCCGCTGCAGCGCAGGGGGCCCCGCCGACGCCGGCGAACGATCCGGCGGTCAAGCCGGTCGTCGGCTACCTGCTGATCCTCCTGCTCGCCGGCATCGTCCTCGCGATCAGCCTCTACCCTTCCAAGCGTTCCCATCAGGACGTCTGACCGTGACCCGCCGCGACCGAAGGCGTGGCGGCGGCGTCCCGACGCTGATCGCCCTCAACGCGGCGCTGCTCGCGGCGCTGGGATGGGTGTCGTGGTCGGGCCCTGCCGAGGCGCAGTCGCCGCCTCGCAGCGACTACGTCATGGTGGCGGGACGGGTGGCCGGTTCGGCGATCCCTGCGGTGTGGGTCGTGGACCAGACCCGCGAGGAGCTCGTGGCGCTGATGTGGAACCCGACGACGGCGCGTCTCGAGGGAGTCGGCTACCGCAGCCTCGCCTCCGACGCGAGCGCGCTGCTGAGGGGTCAGCCGTGACGGCGCGGGGTCGCTCGGCGGCCAGGCCTGCGGGAGCGTCGCGATGAACCGGGCGGCGCCGCTGTGGGCCTCGGCGTTCGTCATCGGGGCGATGCTCATCCTCGAGGCCGGCCGGCTGCCCGCGGCGAACGCCGAGATGGCCGCGTCGAGCCCGGGCGGCTTCACCCTCGTGACCGCCCCGAGCGGCCGAGGGCCGGCGTCGAACCCCTCCGAGTTCCTCTACCTGATCGACGGCCGCACCGAGGTGCTCTACGTCTACGAGGTGCCCTCCACCACGGACCGGCGGGCGGTCTATCGGGCGGGCGTGCATCTGCCGACGATCTTCGCCGCGGCCCGCGGCGGAGGGTGACCATGACCGCCGCAGCGTCCCCGCCGGTCGATCCGGTGATGGCGGCCGAGCGTGCCGCATCCTTCACCCGCCGCTCGATCAAGGGCCGCTCCAAGGCGATCGGCCTTCGCAAGGCGATCTCGCTGCTCGACCTCACCACCCTCGAGGGCCGCGACGACGCGGAGCGGGTGCGGGCGCTCTGCCGGCGTGCCCGCGCGCCGCTGCCGGGATTCCCCCGCGGCGGCGATCCTCGCGAGGCCCGCTTCGAGGCGGTCCCGCCGGTCGCGGCGGTCTGCGTCTATCCGCCCCTCGTCCCGGTGGCATGCGAGAGCCTCGCCGGCAGCGGCGTGCGGGTCGCCTCGGTGGCGACGGCGTTCCCGAGCGGGCAATCGCCGCTCTCGCTGCGGGTCGAGGAGGTCCGCTTCGCCGTCGAGTCCGGCGCCGACGAGATCGACATGGTGATCTCGCGGGGCCGCTTCCTCGAGGGCGGCTTCGACGCGGTTCGCGAGGAGATCCGCGAGGTCCGCGCCGCCTGCGGCGGGGCGCATCTCAAGATCATCCTCGAGACCGGGGAGCTCGAGACCCTCGATGCGGTCCGCCGCGCGTCGGATCTCGCGATCGATGCGGCCTGCGGCACCCCGGGCCTGCCGCCGCCCCGCGATGGGGAGATCTTCATCAAGACCTCGACCGGCAAGGTCTCGCCCGCCGCGACCATGCCGGTCTCGCTCGTCATGATCGAGGCGATCCGCGACCGCTTCCTCGCGGGCGGCCCTCGGATCGGCCTGAAGCCCGCAGGCGGGATCCGGGCCGCCAAGCAGGCCCTGCACTACCTCGTCATGGTCCGCGAGACCCTTGGGGCGGAGTGGCTCTCGCCGCATCTCTTCCGGATCGGCGCCTCGACGCTGCTTGACGACCTCCTGCGGCAGGTGCTTCGCCAGGCCGGCGACGCCTATGCGGCCTCGTGGGACCTGCCCACGGCGTGAGGGCCCGAGGCCGGCCCCTCCCGGAGGGCGCGGCGACGGGGTCCTTACGGTGGCATGGCCGAGAGCCGGAGGATCCCGTCAGGCCGAACCTACGGGCGGATCTCCACGGTGCTCCCGGCCTCGGTGAGCACCTCGTAGACGAGTTCCACGTCGCCGGGAAGCAGGCGGATGCAGCCCATCGAGATGGATCGCCCGATCGAGTTCGGCTCGATGGTTCCGTGGATCCCGTAGGTGTCGAAGAGCTGGTCGCCATCCTGCACCGAGACGAGGCCGATCCAGCGGGTCCCGATGGGGTTCTCCGGGTGCCCGGAGGGGAAGTACTCGCGGGTGCGGGGATTGTGCCACTCCGGATCGATCAGCTTGCTGCCGGGACGGACCCTGGCGACGCCTTCGGGGGTCGAGTTGAGCTCGCCGAGACCCACCGGGAAGGACCTCACGAGGACCCGCCCCGAGTCGTTGACCAGGAAGAGATCCATCCGGTACCCGCCCTTGTCCACGACCGCATGGAAGTGCCCCACGGGAAGCTTCAGGCGCTGGCCGACCTGGATCGCCCGCGGATTGCGGATGCCGTTGATTCGCTGGATGAACCGCCAGTCGACGGCGTTGCCGGCTTCGCGGCGGGCGATCCGCTCGAGGCTGTCGCCCGGCTGCACCTGGTAGATCCGGCTGAAGGGATCGCCCGCAACCGGCTCGGGGGACATGACCAGGCGGGCGTTGATCCGTTCGACCGCGCTTCGGGCAACTCGTTCCTGATCCGCGGACAGTTCGCCAGCGAGAAGCAGTTCGGTCAGGGCGGCGCGGGCCTCGACCGGATCCCGCTCGGCGAGCTCCACGAGCCGCGACACGCGGTTGGCGGAGGTCGGCAGCGTGACGGTCTCGGCCAGCGGCGGCAGCGTCGGCGCCGTCACGGCCGGCTCGATCGGAGTCGGCTCGGCGGGGGGTGCCGGGAGGACCGGGGCCGGTGTCGCTGAAGCGGCGGAGGCAGACGTCGCCAAGTCGGCCGACGGCGCTGCCGGCGCTGGCACCGGTCGGGATGGAGCTGGGGCTGGCGTGGCCGGGGCCGGCCGCGTGCGGGGCGTCGCCGTAGCGCTTGCGGCATCGGCGACGGCGACCGGCGGACGGGCTTCGGGACGGGCGGCCGGGCGAGGCGTCTCGGCATCCGGCACCGCCGCAAGCAGCGGATCCCGCTCGGCCGTCTCCGGCGAGGGGCGATCCGAGGCGGGCCAGAAGATCCACCAGGCGCCCGCGATCGCGGCGATCGCCGCGATCGGCAGCATCCACCGCATCCGCCCGCGTCGGCGGCGACGGGAGCTCGTCAGGATCGGCGGGCGGGCTCCGGCACGGATCATCTGGCTCTTCAGGGCCATCGGACGGTCTCCAAGCTCGTCGGCGGAATTCGCAGGTTCGACACGGGCACCCGCCATCGCCGGCGGATCGCCGCCGGCGTGGATCGACGGGCCGGACAGGCGTCGTGCGAGCACGGCACGATACCCGCAGGCTGCCCCTTCTTCAGGATGGGCGGAATGGGACGGAACCCGGGGTTCATCGGCCCGGCGGCGGCGACTTCCGCAGCGGCGTCTCGATCGTCCGCCGTTCCGTCAGCACGAGATCCATGGCGAGGTCGTGCGGCTCGGCGGGAAGGCGATCCGCAAGGCGGCAGTCGAGGCAGATGCCGACCCGCAGGCAGTCGCCGCGGAGCGTCGCGAGGAAGCGGTCGTAGTAGCCCCCGCCGCGGCCAAGGCGGACGCCCCCGCGATCGAAGGCGACTCCGGGCACCGCCACGAGGTCGATCCTTGAGGGATCGAACGCCGGCCCGCCCGGCGAGGGCACCCCCAGCGGATCGGCCGAGAGGGGGAGGCCCGGCGAGTCGATCCGCACCGCCTCGATCGAGCGGGTCTCCGGAAGCGATCGGGGAAGCAGCAGGATCTTGCCTTCGCCAAGCGCCGAGGGGACGAGCGAGGAGAGGTCCGGCTCGGAGCCGATGGCGGTGTAGAGCAGCACCACTCGCGACGACCGCCAGGCGGGAAGCGAGGCGAGCGACCGCGCGATCGCCCCGCTGGCCGCGGCGCGGTCCTCCGCGGGGATCGCGGCCGCGGCGGCGTCGGCGGCTCGGCGGGCTTCCCGCTTCGCGGCGGCGATCTCGGCGCTCACGACGGCGGGCCTTCGGCCGACGCGGCGGCGTCGGCGGAGGACGGTCGGGCCGCGGCCTCGACGGCCTTCCGTCGCGAGGCGAGGCGGCGGGCGATCTCGATCTCGAAGCCCCGATCCGAGGGCTCGTAGAAGCGACGCGGCTGCGGCAGCAGCTCGACGGTGCCCAGTCCGTCCTCGGCGGCGTGGGGCGAGCGGTAGCGATCGCCGGCGGCGAGCGGACGCCTGCCTGCAGGATCGCGGGACCGCGGGTCGCGGAGGGCCTCCGGCACCACGACGGTGGGCGACTCCTCCGCCTCGGCCATCGCCGTCCAGATGGCCTTCGCCACCGCGTCGCTCTTGGGGGCGAGGCACATGTGGATGGCCGCCTGGGCGAGGGTCAGCTGGCACTCCGGCATCCCCACCCGCTCGGCCACCGCCCAGGCCGCGGCGGCCACCGGCAGGGCCTGCGGATCGGCGAGGCCGATGTCCTCGCTCGCGAGGATCGCGATGCGGCGGGCGATCAGGCGAGGGTCCTCTCCGCCCGCGAGCAGGCGGGCGAGCCAGAAGACCGCGGCATCGGGGTCCGAGGCCCGCATCGACTTGATGAACGCGCTGAGGAGGTCATGGTGGGCATCGCCGTCTCGATCGTGCCGCAGCGCCTTCCGCTGCATCGCCTCCTCGGCGTCGCGGAGGCCCACGCGGATCGTGCCGTCGTTCCCGGCGGGCGAGGAGGCGACCGCGATCTCAAGGGCCGACAGCGCCCGCCGGGCATCGCCATCGCTGCGGCGGGCGAGCAGGTCGAGGGCCGCCTCGGCGAGATCGATCCGCGCGGCGGGGAAGGCCCGCGGATGCTGCAGCGATCGCGCGACGATGCGGCGGATCGAGTCCTCCGACAGGCTGCGGACCTCCGCGAGGGTCGAGCGGCTCAGGAGCGCCGCGTGCACCGCGAAGGCGGGATTCTCGGTGGTCGCGCCGACGAGCGAGAGCGTGCCCCGCTCGAGGTCGGCAAGCAGGGAGTCCTGCTGCGACTTCGAGAAGCGGTGGATCTCGTCGAGGAAGAGCAGCGTCGGCCGGCCCGACTCCTCGAGGCGGCGGCCCGCCTGCTCGATCACCTCGCGGATGCGGGCGACGCCGATCAGGGCCGCATGGGCGGACTCGAAGTGGCCGCCGATCTCGACGGCGAGCAGGCGGGCGAGGGTGGTCTTGCCGGTGCCGGGCGGCCCGTGCAGGATCAGCGAACCGACGCGTCCGGCGGCGACGAGGCGTGTCAAGAGGCCGCCGGCGGCGGTGAGATGCTCCTGCCCGACGACCTCGGCGAGCCGCGTCGGGCGGACCCGCTCGGCCAGCGGCTCGGCGGCACGGCGACGCGCCGCTCGCCCTTCGCTCCAGAGGTCGTCCACGGATCGATGCTAGCAGCCGGGAGGGATGCATCGAGCGGCCGCCGGAGATCCGCAGGGCCGCCGCGCCGCGGGCGATAACCCGCGTCGGGCGGACTGCCGCAGCGGACCTTGGGCGTAGCATCAAGGTCGGGGCGGAACCGCGGCACGATGCCGCCGATAGCGATGGGTCGCCTCAAGAAGGCGTCCGCAACGGGAGTCCGCCGCCCCGGGGGGCGGCCGCAGCCCTGGAGAGCCACACCATGTGCGGAATCGTCGCCTACATCGGCCGCAAGCCTGCCGCGCCCATCCTGCTCGAGGGCCTGAAGCGGCTCGAGTATCGCGGCTACGACTCCGCGGGCCTGGCGGTCCTCAACGGCGCCATGAAGACCGCCCGTGCCGTGGGCAGGGTCTCGGTCCTCGAGGGCGTGGTCGAGGCCGAGGGGGGCTTCGACGGCAGCCTCGGCATCGCCCACACCCGCTGGGCCACCCATGGCGGCGTCACCGAGACGAACGCCCACCCCCATCGCGACGACGCGAAGCTCGGGCATGGCATCGCGATCATCCACAACGGCATCATCGAGAACTACGCGACCCTCAAGCGCTACCTCGAGGAGAAGGGCCATGCCTTCACCTCCGAGACCGACACCGAGGTGCTCGCCCACCTGATCGGGGAGCTCTACCGAGGCGACCTCGAGAAGGCCGTGCAGGCGGCGCTTCGGGAGGTCACCGGCGCCTATGCGATCGCGGTGGTGTGCGAGAAGGAGCCGGAGGTGCTCGTCGTCGCCCGGAAGGGCAGTCCGCTGATGGTGGGCGTGGGCAAGGACGAGTACGTGGTGGCGAGCGACTCCTCGGCGATCGTGGCCCACACGACCCAGGCGTTCACCCTCGAGGACTACACGGTGGCGCGGCTCACCCGCGACTCCTTCCGCACCACCACCGTCGACGACGTCCCGGTGACCGCGGAGATCCGCGAGCTCGAGTTCGACCTCGACCAGATCGACCTTGGCGGCTTCGAGCACTTCATGCTGAAGGAGATCCACGAGCAGCCGTCGTCGCTGCGGATGTGCATGAAGGGCCGCCTCGACCTGCGGAGCGGCCAGATCGTCCTCGGCGGCGTCAGCCAGTTCGCAAGGGAGCTCGCGAGGGCGCGGCGCCTCACCGTGGTGGGGCAGGGCACGGCGCTGCATGCGGGCATGGTCGCGGAGTACCTCTTCGAGGACCTCGCGAAGATCCCCACCGAGGTCGAGTTCGCCAGCGAGTTCCGCTACCGCAATCCGATCGTCGAGGAGGGCACCGTCGTCGTGGCGATCAGCCAGAGCGGCGAGACCGCCGACACCCTCGCGGCCCTGCAGGAGGCCAAGCAGCGGGGCGCGATGGCCCTCGGCATCGTGAACGTGGTCGGCTCGACGATCTCGCGGGAGACCGATGCGGGCGTCTACCTGCGGGTGGGGCCGGAGATCGGCGTGGCCTCGACCAAGGCGTTCGTGGGGCAGGTCTGCGTCGCCGCCATGCTCGCCGCATTCATCGGCCGCCGCCGCTTCCTGTCGGCGGAGGCGGTGGGCGACCTCATGGGCCACCTGCAGCGGATCCCCGAGCACATCGAGCGGATCCTCGCGCAGAGCGACGCGATCAAGGCGGCGACGGCCCGCTACGTCGACCGGGACAACTGGCTCTTCCTCGGCCGCGGCTACAACTACCCGGTCGCGCTCGAGGGGGCCCTCAAGCTCAAGGAGATCTCCTACATCCACGCCGAGGGGATGCCTGCGGCGGAGATGAAGCACGGGCCGATCGCCCTGATCGACGAGGGCATGCCGGTGGTCTTCCTCGCCACCCGCAACAGCCAGTACGAGAAGGTGGTCTCCAACATCGAGGAGGTCCGCAGCCGCGGCGGCCACGTCATCGCGGTCGCGACCGAGGGCGACGAGGAGATCCGCCGCCTCGTGCAGGAGGTCTTCTGGGTGCCCGCGGTGCCGGAGTGCCTGCAGCCGCTCGTGACGGTGGTGCCGCTGCAGCTGCTCGCCTACCACGCGGCGCTGCTGCGGGGCCGGGACGTGGACAAGCCGCGGAACCTCGCCAAGAGCGTCACCGTGGAGTGAGGCCCCGGCTGAATCGGGCGGCCGCGGGCGGCGAACCGGACGGTTCGCAACGCCCCGGAGGCCCGCCGATGCCCGCTCCCTTCCGCCGATTCCTCTTCGCCCTGCTCGCGACCGCCGGCGTCTCCGCCGCCGCCTGCGCCCAAGATGCCCCGCAGAGCCCCGAACTGATGGCCAAGTGGAAGGATGCGAGCCTCTACTCGATCGATGCGAAGACCCTCGAGGGCGAGCCCGCGAAGCTCGACCAGTACGCCGGCAAGGTGACCCTCGTCGTCAACGTCGCGAGCCGCTGCGGCTACACGCCGCAGTACGCGGGCCTGCAGGCGCTCTTCGAGAAGCACCAGGACCGCGGCCTCGTCGTGATCGGCGTGCCCTCGGGCGACTTCGGCGGGCAGGAGCTCGCCGACGCGAAGGCGATCCGCGAGTTCTGCACGAGCCGCTACGAGGTCACCTTCCCGATCCTCGAGAAGTCCCGGGTGAAGGCCGGCCCCGAGCAGTCGGCGATCTTCGAGTTCCTCGGCACCCGCACCGGGAAGCTCCCGGGCTGGAACTTCTCGAAGTACCTCGTCGGCCGCGACGGCCAGCCGATCGCCTTCTGGGGTTCGGGCACCAAGCCCGACTCGAAGGAGCTCGTCGAGGCGATCGAGAAGGCCCTCGCGGCGCCGATGCCGGCAGCCGCCCCGAGCACCCCCGGCGCCTGATCCGGGACGGCGGGCAGCGCGGGCGGAGGCGCTGTGCCGCGTTCGATGATCCGGCCGCGAAGAGGCGGTCGCAGCATGCGGACGGGCGATCCGGACGGGCCGTAGAGTACGAGGCGAAGATCCCGCCGCCTCGAGATGCGCCGCGGCACGCCCCGGAGACCCCTCGTGCGAACGACCCTTGGCAACGCCCTGCGGGCGTCGATCGCGTCGCTGACGCTGCTCGCCGCATCGGCCTCGCATGGCGAACTTCCGCGGGCCCTGCGGCTGGTTCCGCCCGATGCGGCGGGATTCGTCGCGGTGCCCTCGCTCAAGCGGGCGAGCGACGACCTGAGCCAGCTGATCGAGCGGATGGATCGCCCCGGCACGGCGCTGCTCGGCCGCCCGATCGACCAGCTGAAGGCGACGCTCGGCATCTCCGCGGCGGTGGAGGATCGGGGGCCGCTGGTGGCCTTCATGCCGGCGGCGGCCGCTGGCGAGATCGCCTCGCCGCGGATCCTCGTGCCGACGCTGGATCCGGCAGGCTTCCTCGAGGCCAACTTCACCAAGGCTCCCGAGTCCGGCGAGAGTGCGTATCGCGACTCCGAGGGCCGCCTCTGGCATGCCCGCCCCATCGACGGCTTCGTGCTGCTGTGCGGGGATGCCGCGGCGGTGGCGGCCTACGACCCGGGCGAGGGGATCCTCGAGGCGTGGCGATCGCGGGTCGGCGAGGCTTGGTTCGCCGCTCTGGAACGGGCCGATCTCGTCGCCTGGGGCGGGCCGCAGGCGATCGCCGACCTCTTCGCGCAGTCGCGGCGGTTCGAGGCCGAGGCGATGCCGGCGGGCGTCGCCTTCGACCGCGAGGCCGCGGAGCGGTGGTCGAGGGCGATCGAGGCCTCGCTCGAGGACGGCATCGTGGCGGTCGAGTTCGATCCGCTCGGGGTGGCGATTCGCAGCTATGCCAGGCTTCGCCCCGGCTCGCCGCTCGGGTCGCTGACGGATCGGACCGATCCGGCGAAGGCCGCGGCGTTCGATCGGCTTCCGCGGCAGGCGTTCTACGCCGCGGCGGCCATGAACCTCGCCGGCCTCGGCGGCGCCGAACCGTTGCGGGAGGCGGCCGCGCTCGCGGGCGTCGACGCGGAGGCATGGCTCGGCGTCGCGGAGCTTCTGCAGTCGGCGCAGTTCGCGGCCTACCCGAGCCGACTCGGGCTCGCCGCGGGCGGGTTCCTCAACGACTCCGCCCTGGTGCTCGAGGTCGCCGACGCGACGGCGCTTCGGGAGCGGGTGGCTGCCGAGGTGGTTGCCGCGAGCGGCGAGTCGGGCGGCCTTCGCCGCAGCGGCAGCTTCGAGCGAGGACGCACGCTCCGCGACGGCCGCATCGTCGACGCGTTCGCCGTCGAGCAGGTGGTGATTCCGGCGGGGGAGGGCGGCGGCGAGGCCGGCCTTCAGGACCTCGCCACGCGGCAGCTGCTGTGGCAAGTGCTCTTCGGCAGCCGCGGACTCAACGGATTCCTCCGCGCCGAGGCCGGCGAGTCGCGGGGCGTGCTGACCTTCAGCCAGCGGCCCGACGTCTTCGCCCGGGCCCTCGCCGCCGCGGATGGCGGCGGGGGATCGCTCGCCGACGATGGCGCCGTTCGGGCGATGCGGTCCTGGCTTCCCGCCAACGCCCAGGCGGTCGCGTTCATCGGCGTGGGGCAGTTCGGCCGCCTGCTGCGGCAGCTGGCGGGAATCGTGCCGGGCGGCATCGAGAATCTGCCGGAGATCCCCACAAGCATCGAGCCGATCGGCCTCGGCCTCGCGGTGGCGCCGCATCGGGTCGAGTCGGCGGCGGTGCTGCCGGCGGGCGTGCTCGGCCTCGCCTTCGACCGGATCGTCGAGGCGATCCGCGAGCGGGGCGCCGCGGCGCTTCCGCCTCCTGCCGCAGGCGGCGGCGAAACGCCGTGAACGCGGCGCCGGTGCGGTCGTGGCAGATCGCGGGCGGCCGATCGCTGTCGCTCGATCCTTGGGCGGTGATGGGGATCGTCAACGCGACCCCGGACTCGTTCTCGGATGGCGGCGTCTACCGCCATGCCGAAGAGGCGGCGGAAGCGGCCCTTGCGATGGCGGAGGCGGGGGCGGCGATCGTCGACGTGGGCGGCGAGTCGACGCGGCCCGGCGCCGCAAGGGTGCCGGCGGCGGAGCAGATCCGCCGGGTGGTGCCGGTCATCGATGCGATCCGTCGCCGGAGCGAGATCCCGATCTCGGTCGACACGACGCTTGCCGCGGTGGCCGAGGCGGCCCTCGCGGCGGGCGCCGATGCGGTCAACGACGTCTCCGCGGGCGTCGAGGACCCGCCGCTGCTGCACCTGGTGGGAACCCGCGGCAGCCACGGCTGCGGGCTCGTCCTGATGCACCGCCTCGCGCCTCCCGGCGAGGATCGCTACAGCGACCGCCACGAGTCGCCGCCGCGGTACCGCGACCTGCTCGGGGAGGTGGAGTCGTTCCTGCTCGCGAGGGCCGCGGTCGCCGAGGGGGCGGGGGTCGACCCGGCGGCGATCGCCTTGGACCCCGGCCTCGGCTTCGGCAAGAGCGTCGAGCAGAACTACGCGCTCCTCGCGGGGATCTCCCGCCTCGCCGGGCTCGGCCGGCCGCTGCTCGTGGGCGTCAGCCGCAAGAGCTTCATCGGTGCCGCGGCCGGCGTCGCCGATCCCCTCGCCCGGATGCCCGGCTCGGTGGTGGCCGCGTGTGCCGCTTGGGCGGGCGGTGCCCGGATCATCCGCACCCACGACGTTGCGGCGACGGTGCAGGGCCTGCGGGTCATGGAATCGCTTGTCCGGGCGGGCGATTCGCTACCATCCCCCTCCCCCTGAACCCCGTGCCCGCGGAGAACTCGCCCATGGCCAGCGCCGACACCATCGCCTTCACCACCGCCAACTTCCAGAGCGAGGTGCTCGCCTCGCAGGAGCCGGTCCTCGTCGACTTCTGGGCGGAGTGGTGCGGTCCCTGCCGGGCGATCGCCCCGACGATCGACCAGCTCGCCTCCGAGTTCAAGGGGCGGGTCAAGATCGGCAAGCTCGACATCGACTCCGAGCGGGACGTGGCGATGAACTACGGGATCCAGTCGATTCCGACCCTGCTCTTCTTCAAGGGCGGGCAGGTCGTGGACAAGCTCGTCGGCGTGCCCAACAAGGCGGCGCTGGTCGCCAAGATCGAGGCCCTCGCGGGCTGACCGCCGTCGAGCGTTTCGCCCCGGACGCTTGCCCGCACCCCGCGGATCCGCTAGCGTTCCGGATTGCCTCGCGAGAGGCGACAACCCGCCGCCCGGGGGATCCGATGGGGCTGTAGCTCAGCTGGGAGAGCGCCTCGATGGCATCGAGGAGGTCGTCGGTTCGAGCCCGTCCAGCTCCACTTGAAGCGCCGCATCGCGGCACGAAACGCACCCGCCCCGGCCGATGGCCGGGGCGGTGTCGTTGCGGGGGCGGGGGTTCCGTGGGAAGGTGATCGGTGAGGGACGGATGGGTTCTTCCATGAAGGTACCCGCCCCAGAGGGTCCGTCGCTCGATCGAGTTATCGGGCGGTGATTGCCGGTGCTCCGCCAAGCATTGCGATAGCGCTGAACACTTGGTCAGCAAGTGACCGATTCCCCCTTCCGCCTTATCGAGTCATTCCTTAGGGGGTCATCGTGATGTCCGCAGAGCGCCGTGCCAGCAATCTTGTATCCGAGTACGTGACTCGTTCATCCAATCCTGACTTGCGGGAGTACGGAAGGAACTTCGTTGATGGTGAGGGCTTCGGACCGCGTCATCGTTGGTTCATTCACGAACTCTGCCGTCTCGGCAGCGTGCGATCGGGCACGGTGTTGGACATCGGATGCGGATTTGGATGGGACTCGATCGCCATCGCCCTGATCGGCGACCCGGAACTCGTCATCGCGAACGACATCCGCGAGAGCATGACGGCCCCGCTCCAGTCGTTCCTTGACGACAAGGCTGCCGAAGGACAACGTCTGCCTATTCGGACCATGACGGGCGACATCTGCGACCTCAGTCTCGCGCCGAAGTCGATCGACTCGATCATCTGCAATCAGACTCTCGAACCTGTCCATGACCTCGATCGCATGTTTGATCGCTGCAGGTCGCTGCTGCGATCGGGTGGTAGAGCGGTCTTCACGAACGACAACAACGCCCTCAATCGTCGTGGCGTCTCCGAGATAGCGAAGGTGTGGCAGAGGAGAGACTCGGATCCGGCATACATTGCGGAACTTAAGCTCCTCAGACCGATCGAAAATCGTGATATTGAGCCATACGGCGTGATGCGTAGCCGGATCGCGCTGGAGGCGAATCCATCGTTGAGTCAGGATCAGGTGGAGCGGATCAGCCAGGCAACAGCCGGCCTCACGCGTACCGAGATCGAACCGCTCGCTGCCCAATACTGCGATGGGCATGATCTGCCCGTGCCGCCACCGCTGGCGTGGTGCAGAAATCCGATCACCGGGGAGTACTGCGAGCGACAACTAGACCCGTTCGCGGTGTGTGACCTGCTACGAAAACACGGCTTCAGAGCATCGGTAC
>CAZQUA010000011.1:0-22440 GCA_964596455.1 uncultured Isosphaeraceae bacterium | reverse complement strand
GAGCGGCAGCGGACGCCGGTGCTGACGCTCTTCAATCTCGCCAACTGCGCCGCGATCGTGCTCGGTTCGCTGCTCGGCGCGACGATCCTCCGATGGGTGGGCGTGGGGCCGGAGGGCTATGCGGCGCTCTTCGGGGCCACGGGATTCATGCGGCTCGTGACCCTCTTCATGCTCGCGGCGATCGCACCGATCGGCCTGCGGGAGCGGTTCCGCACCCGGTTGCTCGCGCTGCGGACCCTCGCGGTCCGTCCGGGAGCGGCGTCGCTCGACGTGCCGGTGGTGGACGACCTCGACGAGGACGGCGACGACGGCCGAGCCGATGGACCTCGCGAGACCGCCTCCGAGGACGATCGCCGCCGCGCCGCGGGCGCAGGCGATCGGCCCGCTCCGCCGAGCTGAGTCGCCGGTGGCGACGCTCAGCGTCGGGAGGGCATGAGATCGCCGCCCGGCACGCCGCCTTCGGTGCCGAGGCTCCGCTCGAGGCGATCGAGCTCCCGGCGGACGCGGGGGAACTGCCCCGGGAACTTCTCGAGCAGGCCGTACGCCACCGTGATCTCCCGCCGCGCCGCAGGCATCGCCCCGGCGGCCCGCAGGATCTGTGCGAGCGTGAGGCGGAACTCCGCGTCCTCGGGGGCCGCGGCCACGAGGGCCTCGGCCTCCGCGCGGGCAGCCTCGATCTCGCGAAGGGCGACGAGCACCTTGGCGCGGGTGTCGCGGATGGCCGGGACCCCCGGCAGCAGCACCAGGGCCTCGTCCACCGCCGCCAGCGCCTCGGGCCCCGGCGAGGGAAGCTTCGACATCTGATAGGCCATGTTGTTGAGGGCCGAGGCGAGGATCGAGCGGTCCGCGAGACTGGCCGCCTGCTCCTCGGGCGATCGGCTCGTCCATGCCGCGAGGGATCGCCTCGCATCGGCGGAGTAGGCGTCGATGACGCCGCGGTAGATCTCGATGGCCGCGGCCCGCTCCTCGCGGGCGGCGGCGAGGTCGCCCCGCAGCAGTCGCCGCTGCGGCGAGTCGGCCTGTCCGGGCCGTTCGAGCAGCGCGTCCGCAAGGGCGAGCGAGAGCGCCTCCTCGCGGATGTTGAACTGGATCAGCAGCTGCGCGGCGAGCGGAAGAGCGATCTCCGGCTGCTCGGCGATCAGCGGCTCGAGGCGGCGGAGCAGCGACTGCGAGGTCGCCGCCGACAGGTTGGAGAGCGTGGTCATGGCCACCATCGCGAGCTGCCGCGGATCGCCCGAGAGAAGCTCCGCGGCGGCGTCGGGCCGACCTGCGGCGAGTTCGGCCGCGGCGAGCAGGCCCCGGATCCGTTCGAAGCGGCTGCCGCCTCCGGTGCGGTAGGGGGCCAGCACCCGCAGCACCCGCTCGGGATCCTGCAGGGCCATCGCCGCCTCCGCCTCGATCGCGTCGATCTCGAAGCGGTCGATCGACTCGTTGCTCCGCAGCGACGAGACGGTGGCGATCGCCTCCGCCGGCGAGGCGGCGGCGAGCTCCGACCGGGCCCGCAGCAGCTGCAGCTGCGGGTTGCGGGGAAGCGAGGTGGTGGCGCGGCGGGCGAGATCGGCGGCCCGCGAGGCGTCGCCGGCCGCGAGATGCATCCGGATCGCCAGGCCCCACACCCGCTCGTCGCGGGGATGGGCCTCGATCAGCGCCACGATCCGCTCGAGCTGCGCCGCGGAGGGCTGCAGGCCGCCGTTGGCCGAGGTGGACTCGCGGGCGAGCGACGCCAGCTCGTTGAGCAGCGGCGCCGCCTCGGCGACGCGGGCCCGCAGCGAGCCTCCGCCGACGAGATCCCAGCCGGGATGCGCGAACCGGTCCGCGGCCCACGCCAGCAGCAGGCCCGCGTCGGGCTGCTGCTCGATCTGGCCGCCCACCAGGCTCACCGCCTCGTCGAGGCGGTTGCGGGACTCCAGCCAATCGGCGATCGCGATCACCGCGGGGGGATCGGTGCGGCTGGCCTGTCGCAGCGCCTCCGCCGCGGCGTCGGCGGCCTCCGGGCGGTCGCAGATCATCCAGAAGCGAAGCGTCGCCACGGGCAGGTCGAGCGAGGGATCGGACGCGGCGCGGGCGGACAGGCGCTGCCAGCCTTCGTCGCAGCGGCGTTCCCCGGCGAGCCAGGCGACCGCCTCCATCACCGCAGGGAGGGTGGCGTCGGGGCGGTCGGCGCGGGCGAGGAGGATGGTGCCGGCCTCCCGCCCCCGCCCGTTCTCCGAAAGCAACGCGGCGTAGGCGAGCCAGTCGCGATCCTCGCCGCTCGCCTTCGCGATCGCCTCGGCCGCGGCGAGCGCGTTGGCCCCGTCGCCGGCGGCCCGAAGCAGATCGATGGCTTCGCGGCGGCGATCGAGGTCGGTGCCGGCTCGGTCGAGGTACTCCTTGGCCACGCCGGCGGCCAGATCGACCCGTCCGCTCCGCAGCAGCGTGCGGGCGAGATCGGGATAGGGCGCCAGGTTGTCGGGAGCGAGTTCGATCAGGCGCCGCAGGCCCCGCTCGATGCGGGCGAGGTCCGGCGTCGGCGAGTTCGCTTCGAGGCGGACGAGCAGGGCCGCGGCCTCCCGGTCCTCCACGCCGCTGTCGAGGATGCGGAGCAGCGCCGCGGTCGAGGCGTCGCGGCGGATCGGCTCGGTCGGGCGGAACTCCGCGACCCATCGGGCCTCCGCCCGCACCGCCTCGGGATGGTTGGCGCCGACCGCGGCGGTCAGGCGATCGACGGCGACGCGGGCGCGGGCCTCGTCGCCCCAGGTGGTCGGGAGGGCGAGCAGGGTCCGCGCCGCCTCCACGCCCTCCGAGTCCGCGAGCAGGCGATCCCGCTCCGCGACGAGCTCCGCGGCATTGGCAAGGCCGTACCGCTGCGCGAACTGGGCGAGGATCGATGCCCGCACCGAGTCCTCGAGGTTCGGGAACGCCGGGGGGGCGAGTCCCTCCCGCAGCGCCGCGAAGGCGTCGTCGACGCGGCCGGATTGCGCGACGAGCTCGGCCCGGAGGCGAAGGCCGGCGGGCAGTTCCGGCGCCTGCGCCGCCACGCGATCGACCAGCGTGCCCGCGTCCGGAAGGCGATTCTCCACCGCGATGGTCGCAAAGCGGACGAGCAGGGGCGGAGGCAGACGCACCGGCGCCATGGCGGCGGCGACGCCCTTCTCGATCATGGCGGGATCGCCGGTCCGGACCCCGAGCTCGGCGAGCAGCAGGCCGACCCGCGGCTCGCCCGACGATCGCTCGAGCGTCTCCGCAAGGAACTCGCCGAGGGGAATCGTCGGCTTGGTTTCGATCTGGAGCGAGTCGATGGATCGCCCCTGCGACTCGAGGTTCGCCCAGACGCTCGCGAAGGTGAGGACCACCGAGAGCTGGTCGGCGTGGCGGCCGAGGAGATCCGAGGCGGTCCGCACCGCCTCCGCCGGCGAGCCCGCCTGCTCGTAGGCCGCGGCGAGCATGAGCCCGGGCACCACCCAACCTCGCTGCTCGCGGTCGAAGGCCGCGCGAAGGTCGGGGATCGCCGCCACGGCATCGCCCTGCAGCAGGGCCTGCCGTCCGCGGAGCATCAGCAGCGTCGAGTCGCCGGGGACGCTGCGGATCCCCTCGTCGAGGCGGCTCGCCTTCTCCTCGTCCGAGAGGCGGTCGTCGCCCTGTGCGGCGATCGCCGCGGCCCATGCCCGTCCGGCGCGGACCTCCGCGAGGTCGCCCTCGGTGCGGTCCTGAAGGATCTTCGCGGCGGCGACCGCCAAGGGATCGGACGGGTCGATCGCCGCGAGCCGCAGCCGCCACCGGGCCCATCTCGGATCCTCGCGGCCGAACGCCGCCTCGGCCTTTTCGATCTCCTCGCGGGCGGCGAGCATCCGGTTGGCCCGCCACTGCCTCGCGATCGCCGCCTCGGCGACGACTTCACGGTCCGGGGAGAGCGTGATCGCCTCCGCGAGCAGGGCGTCGGCCCGCTCTCGCTGGCCGAGGCGGTCGAGCATGTCCACGAGCATCAGGACGGTGCCGGCATCCCGGGGCCGCGCCGCGATCGCGGCGTCGAGGCCCCGCTGCGCCTCCTCGACCTTGCCGGTGCGGAAGAGGATGTCGGCGACGAGCGCCTCCCGTGCAGGCTCGAGGCTCGCCGGCAGCGACCATCGCCGCATCTGGCGAAGCAGCTCCTCGGGATCGCGCTGCTCCTGGAACGCTGCGGCGGCACGGGTGCGGAGCTCGTCGAAGGACGCGTCGGGCCGCGCGAGCAGCTTCGCGGAGAGCTGCTGGGCCTCGTCGTTGCGTCCCCGCATCGCGGCGATCTGCACGCGGATCCGCAGCGCCTCGGCGTTCTGCGGATCGCGGGAGAGGATCCGCTCCGCCTGCAGGTCGGCTTCGGCGGCGAGGCCCGCGCGGGCGAAGAGTCGCATCAGGTCGAGTTCGAGCTCCGCGTCCCCCGGGCGGAGCTCCGCGAGGCGAAGGCGGGCTTGGATCGCGGGCATGAAGTGCTGGCCCTCCTCGAGCGGCACCGCCTCGCGGGCCTTCGCGAAGGCAAGCAGCACCTCCGCGTCGGGAGGCTGCCGATTGACCACTCGCCCGAGGAAGGGCAGCGCCGCCTCCGGATCGCCCTCGGCGAGCAGGCGAAGCCCTTCGGTGCGGTTCTCGTCGAGCCAGGCTTCGCGGCGAAGGTGCCGGAAGAGGAAGAGTCCGCCGATGATCCCACCGATGGCAACCACCACGCCGAGGAGGATCCAGAGGCGGCGAGCCTTCGAGGGGGTGGCGGCCTTCTTGCCGATGCGGGAGGAGGTCTTGGAAGTCGACTTGCGAGCCATTCGTCCAGACTATCCAAACGAAGGCGGCATCGCGATGCTCCGCCGCGGTGAAGTGTCCGTGAGGGACGCTGGATCGAAGAGACGCGACGGGATTGGACAACCGGGCATGGCGGCGGCCGCGGCCCGCGGGTCTGTCGGGACAGGCCCGCCGGGCGATCGGGGCGTTGGAGCCGCCGGGAGGTCTGGGACGGCCGGGACGGCTCCGTGCGGGTGCTTACGCGATCTCCCGCATCCGCCATGAACACCGCCCGCCGGGAGACCGGCGGGCGGCGAGAGAACGTCGGATGGGGCAAGCGGGCCCGAGAAGCCCTCGAGCCTCAGAAGGGGATGTCGTCGTCGGCGTGGGAGGGTGCCGCGACCTCCGCGGGACGCGAGGGGCGGCTGCTGCCGCCATCGCCTCGCGGCTCGACGAACTGGAAGTTCTCGACGACGACCCGCATCTTGGATCGCTTGTTGCCGCTCTGGTCCTGCCAGGTGTCGAGCTTGAGGCGGCCCTCGATGAACACCGGCTTGCCCTTCGAGAGGTACTGGCTCATCACCTCGGCGGTCCGGCCCCACGCCTCGCAGTCGACGAAGGTGGTCTCCTCGCGGGGGTTGCCGTCGCGATCCTTGAAGCGGCGATTGACGGCGAGGCCGATCTCCGCCACCGACTGGTTGCCCGCGATCTGCTTCAGCTCGACGTCGCGGGTCAGGTTGCCCATCAGCAGGACCTTGTTGTAGTTGGCCATCTCGCGCTCCTGATAGAGGTCGGTCGGGGAGGAGTCCATCGGCGTCCCGCCGGACCCCACGGGCCTCGACCCTTCGTCTGCGGCATCCTACTGCCCGATCGCGGAGCCTCGCCCGGGCGTCGCCGGATTCCCGACGATTTCTCCGCCCGGGACGATCAGTTGTCCGGCGATTCGCCGGCTTCGCCGCCGGATGCGGTCTCGGACGGGGCCTCGCGGGCGGACCGCTGGTCGGCGTCGCGGTCCGCGGCCCGCAGGGCGATCTCGTCGGCGAGGCGCTGGACGCCCTCCTCGTTCCGCATCGCCTCGGCGTGGACATGGTCGGCGCGAAGCACCATGTGCCGCAGCAGCTGCTCGGAGAGGTTGCAGGACCGCTCGATCTCCGAGAGCGCCGTGGTCGCGGCCCGGAAGTACGCGAGCAGGTACAGGCCCCGCTTGTTGCCGCGGATGTCGTAGGCGAGGCGACGCTCGTCCCACTTCACGAGGCTCAGGATCTCGGCGCCGTTCCGCTCGAGGATCTCCCGCACGTGCGCCACGGTCCCGCCGAGATCGGCGGAGGCGGACTGCGGGAAGAGGAACATGCCCTCGTAGGCGACGACGCGGGCGGAGGTGGCGGAATCACTCATGGCAAAGGGCTCCTGAATCCCCCGAAGGGGGCGTGGTGTAGCGGAGGGGCGGCGCTGCCGCCGAGGGTCGGCGACGGGCTCGCTGCGAACGGGGTGAATGCGGCTCGCGACTGCGGCGACGTGGGGCCGGCACCGCCTCCCGCCGATGGCGGGGCCGGCGGCGAGGGTCTCGATGGCGGGGCGTTCCGCAGCGACGGCGATGGCGACGGCGGCTTGGCGGACGGCGAGTCGCCGCGGTCGCTGCGGTTGAATGCGTTCATGGCGGCGGAAAGTCCCGAGGCGACCCAGCGTTCCGTCGCATCGGCGGCGAGGGTGATGCCCTCGGCCACGAGCGGCTGCTGCTCCGGACGGAATCGCCCCAGGACGTAGTCGGACCAGGACTGGCCTCCGGGACCGTCGATGCCGACCCGGCATCGGCCGTAGTCCTTCCGCCCGAGGTGCCGCTCGAGGTCGAGCAGGCCCTGGTGGCCGCCCGCGCCGCCCTCGCCGCGGAGGCGGATGGCTCCGCAGGGCAGGGCCATGTCGTCCACGACCACGAGCAGGTCGATGCCGGGGTCGGCCTTGTGGAAGCGGATGGCGTCGCCGATCGAGAGGCCCGAGCGGTTCATGTAGGTGAGCGGCCGCAGCAGCAGCACCTTCTCGTCGCCGATCCGGATCTCCTCGGCGAGGCCGTGGAAGCGGCTGCGGGCGAGGCGGCCGCCCGAGCCATGCCGCGCCGAGAGCAGATCGATCACCTCGAACCCGACGTTGTGTCGGGTGCCGCGGTACTCGAGTCCGGGGTTTCCAAGGCCGGCGACGATCTTCATGGTCGAGGGGGGATGGGGGTCGGCGACGCGGATCCGAGCGGGGCGGGGGCGTCCGCGATCACTCCTTCTCCTTCTCCTTGCGGACCGCCGCCGGCTCCGCTGCGGCGGCCGGCGTCGCGGCCTCCGCCGCCTCGACCTCCGCGACGAACTCGAGATGCGCCACCGGGACCTCGGCCGAGGTCACGAGACGGACGCCCTCGGGCAGGGCGATGTCGCCGACGAGGAAGGCCTCGCCGCTCATCCGCTCGAGATCCACGCGGATCGAGTCGGGGATCGAACGCACCTTGCAGGCGACCTCGATCTCGTTGAGGGTGTGGGTCAGCACCACCCCCGCCTTGGCGGCGGCGGCGGGGGCGCCGCGGAACTCGAGGTGCACCCGCACCGTGACCTCCTCGTCGAGGTTCACCCGGGCCATGTCGAGATGGATCACGTTGTCGCCGAGCGATCCGAACTGGAGGTCCTTGACGAGGCAGGTCTCCTCGCCGCCCTCGGTCTTCACGGTGAACACGTGGATGCCCTGGTGGAGGAACCGCAGGGTCTCCTTGGCGTCGAGCGACACCGAGAGCGGGGCTTCGCCGTGGCCGTAGATCACCGCGGGCAGGCGGCCGGCGGCCCGCAGGCGGCGGGCATGGCGGCTGCCGTGGTGGGTGCGGAGCGAAGCGGCGAGGGTGGGGGTCTGATGGCTCATCGGAAGGGACTCCTCTCCGGCAGGGGCCGGGGTCAGCGCTTGGTGCCCACGCCGGTCCGGAACATCGCCGAGACCGACTGGTCGTGGTGGATTCGGTGGATCGCCTCGCCGAGCAGCGTGGCGACGGAGAGCTCGACGAGGCGCTCGCCGAGCGACGCGAGGCGGCCGCCCGAGGGGATCGTGTCGGTGACCACGACCCGCTGGATCGGGGCGTCCGCGAGCCGCTGCGGCGCGAGGCCCGCCATGACCGCATGGGTGCAGGCGGCATGGACCTCGCGGGCGCCGCGGTCGATGACGAGGCGGGCGGCTTCGCAGATGGTGCCGCCGGTGGAGATCATGTCGTCGAACATCAGGACGCTGCGGCCCTCGACCTCGCCGATCAGGGACTTGAGCAGCACCTCGGTGCCGCTGCGGCGCCGCTTGTCGATGATCGCAAGGTCGAAGCCGAGGGCGTTCGCGTACATGTTCGCGACCTTGACGTTGCCCACGTCCGGCGAGACCACCACGCAGTCGCCGAGCTCCCGGCGGATCGCCTGGAAGTGTGCGAGCAGCACCGGCGCCGCGGTCAGGTGGTCGACGGGGATGTCGAAGAAGCCCTGGATCTGCGCCGCGTGCAGGTCCATGCAGAGGACCCGGTCGGCGCCGGCGCCGACGATCAGGTTGGCGACGAGCTTCGCGGTGATGGGCACCCGCCCCTCGTCCTTGCGGTCCTGCCGGGCGTAGCCGAAGTAGGGGATCACCGCGGTGATCCGCTTGGCGGAGGCCCGCCGCAGGCAGTCGAGATGGATGAGCAGCTCGACGAGGTTGGAGTTGACCGGATCGCAGGTCGACTGCACCACGTAGCAGTCGCGTCCCCGCACGTCCTCGTGCAGTCGGACGAGCAGCTCGCCGTCGGGGAAGCGATCGACGGTGGACTGGCCCACCGGCAGGTCGAGGTGCCCGCAGAGGGCCTCGGTCAGGCTGCGGTTGGAGCTGCCCGCGAAGATCTTCAGATGCTCGCGGTCGGTGGCGCTCATCGGCCCGCCTCCGCCGCGGCGCCGCGGGCCCGCAGGATCGCGTCGACCTCCGCGAGTTGGGCGGGGGTGTTCACCGAGAGCACCTCCTCCGCCGGCACCGCCTCCACCACCGCGACCGTCTCGCCGTCGGCGACGAGCAGGCCGAACGCGTCGGTGAGATAGATCTCCCCCTTGGCGTTCTGGCGTCCGAGGCGCGGCAGGGCCTCGAGCAGGGCGCCGAGGCGGAAGGCGTAGACGCTTGGATTGATCTCGTCGATGGCGCGTTCGGCGTCGCTTGCGTCGCGGTCCTCGACGATCGCCCGGAACCGGCCGGCGGCATCGCGGGCGATCCGTCCGTAGCCGGCGGGATCGGCGACGCGGCTCGTGGCGAGCGTCGCGGCGGCGCCCGCGTCGGCATGGGCCGCCAGCAGCGTCCGCAGCGTCGATGCCTGCACGAGCGGGCCGTCCCCGCAGAGGACGAGGATGGTCCGGTCGGGGTCCGCGTCGGCGAGCGCCGCCACGCCGCACTGCACCGCATGCCCGGTCCCGAGCTGCTCCGCCTGCATCGCGAAGCGAAGATCCGCCTCGCCGGCGAACGCCTCCCGAACGAGATCGGCGCCGTGGCCCACCACGAGCACGATCGGCGAGGCGGCCACCCCTCGAAGGGCCGCGACGACGTGCCGGACCATCGGGCCGCCCGCCGCGGCATGCAAGACCTTCGGAAGGTCGCTGCCCATGCGGGTGCCCTTGCCCGCCGCGAGCACGATGGCCGCGGGAGGCGAGGCGGAGGGGAGGGAGGTGGTGGGAGAGGAACTGTTCACGGGGCTCCAGCGAGCAGTCGCTGCTGGGCCGCTGCGGCGGTCGCCGCGAACTGGCCCGCCTAGATTCGAACTAGGACACCTTGGACCAAAACCAAGTGTGCTACCGTTACACCACGGGCCATGCGGGAAACGGGAGGTCGATGGTAGCGCCGGACCCGACGCTGCGATCTTGCTCCCGCATGGATGCCGGCTCGTCGCCCCGGACCCGCTCCGGCATCCTGCGGACGCCGTTGAAGGCCTCGAGCCGACGGCAAGCGCCTGCAGGAAGAGGGACTGAGGCCAACATTCGAGGCCGACTGGGTCAGAGAGAGCTGCGACCTGCGGGGGCGTTCCGCTGAACGCCTCCTGCTGCTCCGAACGCGGTCGGCTCGCGGGCAGGATGCCCGTCGTCCGGAGCCGCGGCTGTGCGGGCGGGAGCGACCGTCGCCGCGACGGTTCGCCCCATGCGAGGCCAGGTTCAGCGGAACCAGTCGCTCGCGGCCCGAAGGGGAACGAAGCAATGTACCGAGGATCTCCGGCGAATCAAGCCTTTCGGCACCGCCCCGGCCGGGACCGCCTTCGCCGCCCGGGCCTCCCGCCGCGTGGCGGCTGCGGTCAGGCTTCCGGCCGGATGCCAAGCAGCGTGAACAGCTCCATGCGGGCGGCGGCGCTTCGCAGGAAGGTCCCGTGCAGCTTGCTGGTGGTGGTCCAGGCGCCGGGCTGCCGGACGCCCCGGTAGCACATGCAGAAGTGGCGGCACTGGACGATCACCGCGACGCCGTGGGGCTGCAGGGCCTCCTGGATGGCTCCGGCGATCTGGGCGGTCAGCTTCTCCTGGACCTGCAGACGCTTGGAGAAGATCTCGACCACCCGAGCGAGCTTGGAGAGGCCCACCACCCGGCCGTTGGGGATGTAGGCCACATGGGCCTTGCCCACGAAGGGCACGATGTGGTGCTCGCAGTGGCTCTGCAGCTCGATGTCCTGCAGCAGCACGAGCTCGTCGTAGCCCTCCACCTCGGTGAAGGTGCGGGCGAGGGGCTCCATCGGATCGAGGGCGTACCCGGAGAAGTGCTCCCGCCAGGCCGAGACCACCCGTCGGGGCGTCTCGAGGAGACCCTCCCGGTCGGGGTTCTCCCCGATGAGTTCGATCATGCGCCGCACCAGGCCGAGGGCCTCGGGATCTTCGCCGTCTCGCTGGATCGGGAGTTCGGACATGGGTCGCGGAGTGTAGGGGGAGGCGGACCGGGCCGCGCCCAGTCCCTCGGGTCGGGTGATCATCGAAGCGGTTCCTGCGAGCGCGGGAGAAGCGGGCGGCTTCGGTCCCGCCGCAGCGCGGATGCGACCAAGGCTCCGATCGGCGGGTCGCGGACGGGGGACGCGGCGGGGCCCGCGAGTCCGCACCGTTCGGGCGAGGCCGCCCGATAACGGCCCGCAGTTCGGCGTGCAGCATGGATTTGCGGATTCGAGCGATGGGGGCGGCACCACGCCGATCGAAGGACCCTACGCTCTTCGCCCATTCCGCCGCGGCCCCGCGGCCTCGTTCGTCTCCCCGCCCCTCGGAGCCTCGCCTTGAGACAGGTGCTCGTCGTCGGTGCCGGCCGGATCGGCCGCTTGACCTCCCACTTCCTCTCCACGAGCGAGGCCTATCGCGTTCGGGTCCTCGATCCCTCCGAGGCGGCGCTGCAGTGGTTCGCGGCCCATCGCCCGGAGGTGGAGCGGGTGCAGGGCGAGGCGGCGGATGCGGCGGTTCTGGACGCGGCGCTTCGGGGCTGCTGGGCGGTCCTCTCCTGCGCCCCGTTCCACTGCAATCCGACGATCGCCGAGCGGGCCCGCGCCGCGGGCGTCCACTACCTCGACCTCACCGAGGACGTGGCGGTCACCAAGCAGGTGATGCGCCTCGCCGACGGCGCCGCCACCGCGTTCATCCCCCAGTGCGGCCTCGCGCCGGGCTTCATCGCCATCGCCGGCCGCCACCTCACCGAGGGCATGCAGCGGGTGCGGGAGCTCCGCATGCGGGTGGGAGCGCTTCCGAGCCATCCCGCCAACCGCCTCGGCTACAACCTGACCTGGAGCACCGCGGGCCTCATCAACGAGTACCTGCATCCCTGCGAGGCGATCGACGAGGGGCGACTCGTGTCGGTGGCGGCGCTGGAGGGCCTCGAGCGCCTCGTGATCGACGGCGTCGAGTTCGAGGCCTTCAACACCTCCGGCGGCCTCGGCACGCTCGCGGAGAGCCTCAAGGGCCGCGCCGACCGGGTGAACTACAAGACCATCCGCTTCCCCGGGCATCGCGACCTCGTCTGGTTCCTCCTGCACGAACTCGGCTTCGCCGGGGACCCCGAGGGCCTCGGTCGGATCTTCGAGGCGAACGTCCCCGCCACGCTCGACGACCAGGTGGTGATCTTCGTGAGCGCCTCGGGATGGGTCGACGGCCAGCTCGTCGAGCGGACCTACGCCAAGCGGGTGGTGCATCGCGAGTTCGACGGGCTGCCGTGGACGGCGATCCAGATCACCACCGCCGCGGGCCTCTGCGCGGTGCTGGACCTGCTCGCCTCCGGCTCGCTTCCCGACCGCGGATTCGTGCGGATGGAGGACGTGCACTACCGCGAGTTCATCACCAACCGCTTCGGCCGCCACTACGCCTAGCCGCGGCGCCCCCGCGGGCGGCGGTCGCCGCGGGGGCCTCGAAGTGTTGGCGAGATGCGGCCCGATCCGATCTCCCCACGATGGCGGCAAGCGGCGACGGCGGAGGCGGCCCCCGGGTGGGCATCGACCTTGGCGGCACCAAGATCGAGGCGGTGCGCCTCGCGGCGGACGGCGGGATCGCGATGCGGCGGCGGGTGCCGACCCCGCGGGGCGACTACGAGGGCACGATCGCCGCGATCGCCGCGCTCGTTGCGGAGATGGAGGCGGGCGAACCGCGGCCGGCGCGGGTGGGTCTCGGCTTCCCCGGATCGATCTCGCCCCGAAGCGGCCTGCAGCGGAACTCCAACAGCACCTGGCTCAACGGCCGGCCCTTCCTCGCGGACCTCGCGGCAGCGCTCGGCCGCGAGGTGCGGGCGGAGAACGACGCGAACTGCTTCGCGCTGTCGGAAGCCACCGACGGTGCCGCCGCGGATGCCCGCTGCGTGTTCGGCGTGATCCTCGGCACCGGCGTGGGCGGCGGCGTGGTGATGGAGCGGCGACTCTGGCGGGGCCGCAACGGCATCGCCGGCGAGTGGGGGCACATGCCGCTCCCCGTCCGCGGCGAGCGTCTCCGGCAGGAGCCGCCGCGCCCCTGCTACTGCGGCCGTCTCGACTGCCTCGAGCAGTGGGTCAGCGGTCCCGCGATCGAGCGGGAGCATCGCGATAACACCGGCCGCGACTGGCGGGTTCCTGCGATCGCCGAAGCGGCGGCGGCGGGGGACGCCGAGGCGGCGGCCGCGATCGATCGCCTCGTGCATCGCCTCGCCCGCGGCCTCGCGGCGGTGTGCGACCTGCTCGATCCCGATGCCATCGTCCTCGGCGGAGGCGTGGGCAGTCTCGCGGCCCTTGAGGCCCGTCTGCCCGACGCGATCGCCGCGGAGGTCTTCAGCGACACCTTCGACACCCGCGTGGTCCGGCCGCGGCATGGCGACTCGAGCGGCGTCCGCGGCGCCGCCTGGCTCTGGTGATCCCCTCGAGGATCGCGCCGCGATCTCCCGGCGATCCCGCGGGTCAGGGGTCCGTCGGGCCGAGTCCGACCGCCACCGGATCGACGAGGCATCCCGTCCAGTCGCGGCGGCCTCCCGCCGCATCGAGGCGGGCGATCGTCGCGAGCATGTCCGCGCGGAGCGGCGCATGGAACCGCAGGGTCTCGTCCCGTTCGGGGTGGCGGAACTCGAGCAGGGCCGCATGCAGCGCCTGTCGCATGAGCAGCGGCGCGGCGGGATCGCCGCCGCCGGGCAGGTCCTCGCCGCGGAGATGGCGGCCGCCGTAGAGGTCGTCGCCCGCGATCGGGTAGCCGCGGTGGGAGAGATGCACGCGGATCTGATGGGTGCGGCCGGTCCGCAGATCGAGTTCGAGCAGGGCGAAGCCGCCGCCGCCGCGTTCGCCTGCCGGCCATGACGCCACCGTCCGGTAGATCGTCGCGGAGGGCTTGCCGAGCGAGTCCCACCGCACCGCGTACTTCTCCCGCTGCGTGGGGTGCTTGCCGAGCGGCAGGTCGATGAGGTCCGCCGCGGGATCGGGCCGGCCGTGCACGAGGGCGAGGTACCGCTTCTGCACCCGCCGCTGCTCGAACTGCTTGGCGAGGCGCCAGTGGGCGGTCTCGGTCTTGGCGACGACCATCACCCCGCTGGTGTGGCGGTCGAGGCGATGCACCACGCCCGGCCGCGCCGCCTCCTCGCCGACGGGGGAGAGGCTGCCGCCGCCGCGTTCGCGGAAGTGCCAGGCGAGGCCGTTGATCAGCGTGCCGGAGCGGTTGCCCCGCGCCGGATGCACGATGAGGTCCGGTTGCTTGTCGATCACGACGAGGTGCTCGTCCTCGAAGAGGATCGAGAGGGGGATCTCCTCGGCGGGAAGCTCCCGCGGCATGGGCGGCGGCAGCGTCGCGGAGACGAGATCGCCGCCGCGGACCCGCTGGCTCGCCTTGGCGGGACGGCCGTTCACGAGCACCGCCTGCTCCTCCACGAGGCGCTGCAGCGAGGTGCGGCTCAGGAAGGGGATGCGGTCGGTGAGATAGCGGTCGAGACGCTTGTCGATGCCCCCGCCGACCTCGAAGGAGGCGGTGACGGCAGCGTCCTCGTCGGACTCCGCGGCCGCCTCATGCAGGGCCCGAAGCGCATCCGCATCGACCTTGCCGCCGGGGCCGACGAGCGAGGGCAGGAACTCGGGCGGCCGGGTTCCCTCCGCGGCGGATTCCGGCGGATCAGGCACCTCCGGAGCCGGGCTCGCCGCCGGCGGGCGGCGCGTTCCGGGGCGTGGGATCGAGATCGATCGGCGGGAGGGTCGAGGGCGGCAGCGTGAAGGGGGCCGGCGATGGAGCGGCGGAGGGCTCGGCCGGCGGCGGCGGGGGCGGCGCCGCGAGATCCTGCAGCAGGTCCTCGACGATCATCGGCGCCAGGGGCTGGAGCGGGGCCCGCTGCGGCAGCGAGGCCGCGGGGGGAATCGGCAGCGCCGCGGCGAGCTTCGGCAACTCCTCGATCCGCTGCGTTGCCCAGCGGTTCACGATCGGATAGCGATCGCCGGCGATCCGGCTCGCCTCCTCCAGCAGCGCCGCGGTGGCCTCGAGGTCGCCGCGGCTCTCCGCGACGGCGGCGCGTCCGACCAGCGCCGCGATCAGCAGCGGCGATCGCATGCCCACGGCGGCGGGGTCGCCAAGCCGATCGGCGGCCGAGCGGTAGGCGGTCTCCGCGCTGGCGAGGAAGCTCTCGCGATCCTCGGGGGTCAGGCGGTAGTCGGGCTGGTCCGGCTCGCGATCGAAGCGGAGCCCGCTCTGCACCGAGGAGAGGTAGCGGTCGCCGGCGGAGATCTGCGCCAGCACCGCCACCGAGTCGATGCCCGCATGGCGGGCCGCCACCTCGTCGAGGCTGACGGGAAGCGTGGCCTCGCCGAGGTCGAGCCAGGCGGCGTCGCGGCGTTCCGCGGCCCGCTGCTGCCAGAGGTTCCAGCCCATCCAGGCCAGGATCATGACCAGGATCAGCAGAAGCCAGTTCAGGCCCTTGGTGCGGAGCCAGGTGAGGAACTCCTCGTTGACCCGGCTCTCGGTGAGATCGGTGCCCCGGATGTTCGCGAGGCGGTCCGAGGGGGAGCCCGCGGGCAGGCGGGGCGACTTCGGCTCGGAGTTCGGATCGTGGGGAGTGCTGGCCATGGCGGATCCGGTGCGGGAAGGCCGGCTTCGCCGGCGGAACCGCACAGTGTAGTTCCCGACCCGGCACGCCGCGGCGGAGTGCCCCCAACGCCTCAGCGAAGCGAGGCGAGCGACTCCTCGAGGCGGCGCCGGCACGCCTCGAGGTAGGCGGGATGCCCCTCGGTCTTGGCGAAGGCCGGGGCGGTGGCGGCCATCAGGAGTCGCCGGATCGCCGCGAGGCGGCCGGGATCGGGCCCGTTGTCGAGGCCGCGGGCCTTGCGGGCCGCGGCGATCGCCCGCAGCGGCGGGTGCCCCTTGAGGCGATCCGGCACGCTCCAGTGGAGGCGTTCGAAGTAGACCGCATCCTCCACCCAGTGGCCGCTGCGGATCTCCGCGAAGTCGATCAGGCAGACCTCGCCGCGGGCGACGCCGTCCTCGATGGCGATCGCCTCGCGACTCATCGCGTTGGCGGGATGGAGATCGCCATGGATCCACTCCACCGGCCGTCGATCCGCCCACTCCTGCAGCAGCGCCGGCAGGCGCTGCTCCACCGTCCGCAGCCGCCCGTTCCACGCCTTGGGATCGGCGAGGCGGAGATCCTTCACGTGCCGCCGCGCGGTTGCGAGCAGGTGGGGCCAGTCGTGCCGCTCGCGGATCGGTTCGGGCGGCACCGAGGCGGATGCCGCGGCGGCGCCGAAGCTCGCGGCCGCTTCGGCCAGCAGCGGCATGAAGGCGGCCTGCCAGTGGTTCGCAAGCGGACCCACCGGCAAGTGCTCGATCGCCACCCAGGCGAGGTCGTATCCGCCGAGCGAGTCGCCGCTCGCAAGCAGGCGGGGCACCGCCGCGGGACGATCCGCCTGCAGACGCCGCAGCCATCGCAATTCGCGCGGATGCACCGGCACCTTCACCACCGCCTTGCCGTCGCCATCGGCGGCCCCCGCGCCGACTGCGACGGCGGCGTCGCCCGTCTCGTCGCCGTCGGGATGCCAGGAAGCCGATCCGGTGGCGGCGCCGCCCCGCTGCCAGTCGGTGCGGAACCAGGTGATCGGCCCGAGGCGTCCCCGGCACGCCTCGAGGAGTTGCGGCTCGAGCGAAGCGGCGAGCGAGCGGGCCTCGCCGGCACGCGGATCCTCGCCCGCGGAGGGATCGGGCGGTTCCGGGATCTCCTCGGACTTCGCCAATGGGGTCTCCACGGCGCCGCGGCGAGCGTCGCGAGGAGTGTAGCGGCGTCCCCCGCTCGATCGGCGCGGGTGCCCGCTACGCTTCGGCCTCGCATCCGAAGGTTCCTCAGGAGACGCCTCGCATGGGCACCGCCACCATCACCGCGCCGGATCGCCTTCGCTCGTTCGATCCCGCCACCGGCGAAGAGGTCGGATCGGTGCCGACCACGCCGCTCGATCGGATCGGCGAGGTGGTGGCCCGGGCTCGGGCCGCCCAGGCGAAGTGGGCGTCGCTGACGCCCGCGGAGAGGGCGGCGACGCTCGAGCCTGCCGCCGCCGGCCTTGCCGCCGCAGCGTCGGCGATCGGCGAGCTCGTCACCCGCGAGATGGGCAAGCCGATCGCGGAGGGCCGCGGCGAGGCCGCGTTCGCCGCGGACTCCTTCCTGGCGGACCTGCGGGAGATCGCTGCGAGCCTCGCCCCGATCGAGCGGAGCGACGAGCGCACCGCGAGCCTCCTCCGCTTCGACCCGCTCGGGGTCGCGGTGGCGATCACGCCCTGGAACTTCCCGGTGCTGATGGCCCAGGACTCGGTGCTGCCGGCGCTGGTGGCGGGCAACGCGGTGATCTTCAAGCCCTCCGAGGAGACGCCGCTCGTCGGGGAGGCCTGGGCGGCGCCGCTGCGGGAGACGCTTGCGGCGGCGGGGCACCCCGATCTGCTGCAGGTGGTGCAGGGCGACGAGCGGCAGGGCAAGGCCCTCGTGCGGGCGGAGGTGGACCTGGTGGTGTTCACCGGCAGCCGCGCCGCCGGGGCCGACATCCTCGCGGCGGCCGGAGCGGGCCTGAAGCGGGTCGTCCTCGAACTCGGCGGCAAGGATCCGCTGATCGTGCTCGACGACGCCGACCTCGACGCGGCGGCCTCGTTCGCGGCCCGCAACTGCTTCCGCAACGCCGGGCAGGTCTGCGTCAGCACCGAGCGGATCTACGTCGCCGGCGCCGTGGCGGAGGCGTTCATCGAGCGACTCGTCGGGAAGGCGAAGGCGTTGGTGCAGGGGCCGGGCATGCAGTCGGGCGTTGCCATCGGGCCGATGGTGAACGCCCGGCAGAAGCAGTCGGTGCTGCGGCAGGTGGAGGATGCGGTCCGCCGCGGCGCGACGCTGCTGCTGGGGGGGCCTGCGGCCGCCGATCGCGAGGGCAACTTCCTTCCGCCCACCGTGCTCGCCGGCCTCGACCACTCGATGCCGATCATGCGGGAGGAGACCTTCGGGCCGGTCGCGTGCGTGATGACCTTCGACGGCGACGACGAGGCCGTCCGCCTCGCCAACGACAGTCCCTACGGCCTCGGCGGCAGCGTCTTCGGCAGCGAGGCGAGGGCCTTCGGGGTCGCCGAGCGTCTCGCCACCGGCATGGTGGGGATCAACCGCGGCTGCGGCGGCGCCGAGGGCACCCCGTGGGTGGGCGCGAGGCAATCGGGCTACGGCTACCGAGGGGGCCCGGAGGGGCACCGGCAGTTCGCCCAGGTGCGGGTGATCAGTCGGGCCGCACCCGTGGAGAACCGCAGCGCGGGCGGGTGATCCGCTTGGCCTTCGCGGAGTGGTCGGAAGCTGCCTTCGGCCGGTCCTCTTTTCGTGCATCGACCGGAAGATTCGCTTTGACTCGCGCGGGAGCCGCGGAGATGCTCCCGGACCTTCCGATCACGATGCCCGGAGTCCGCGCGACCGCCGGCAAGTCAGGATGACTCCCATGCCCGCCCCTGCCGAGGAGCAACCCTTCCGTCCGCCCGACCTCGATGGGCAGCGGGATGATGATGCGGCGCCGCTGCCGCCGGAGCTGCTCGCCAGCCTTCGACACGCCCGGATCGTGCACGGCTCGCTTCTCGCCGGCATCGCGGTGTTCGGCGTGGTGGCGGGAGCGATCGTGGCCCGAAACGGAGCGGTGGCACCGTCGCTGGCGCTCGGCCAGCTCGCCTGGCTGCTGCCGCTCGGACTGCTCGCGGGACTCGTGCCGGTCGGGGCGATCCTCCGCCGCAACGCCATCTCGAAGGCCCGCCGGGATCCCCCGCAGGCCCTGCAGCAGTTCCTGACCTCGACGATCGCCACGGCGGCGATCATCGAGGGGCCGACGCTGCTGGCGGGGGTGCTGCATCTCCTGACCGGCGACCCTCGCTCGCTGCTGGTCTGCGGAGGTGGCCTGGTCCTGCTGCTGCTGCGATGGCCCACCCGCTCGCTCGTGAAGCGGTTTGCGGCGGCGTAGGCCGCGTCGGCGGCCCCGCGGCCATCCCGGCTCGGACCGGTGGCGGCCCGCCGCCCGCAGCGATCCCGGTCAGGGGCCTTCGCAGAACTCCTTGGCGTAGATCGCGCAGGTGTCGTCCCAGCGGACGGTGCAGCAGAAGATGTCGACGAAGAAGCAGACCGTCTCGCAGCACTCCAGGTTGTTGCAGTAGGGAGTCGAGTTGTTGCTGAAGCAGCTGCCCGCCTCGCCCGAGCCGCAGAAGAGATCGGGCACGCACAGCGGGCCGCAGAGTTCGCCGGCGCTGATCGCGCAGGTGAGGTCCCAGGAGACGTCGCAGCAGAAGGAATCCACGGCGCACACCTCGGTGCAGCACTCCTTGTCGCTGCAGTTGGGGGTGCCGTTGGGGACGCAGCAGCTGCCGGCGACGGGGTCGCCGCAGGGCGGCACCGGACAGGGCTTCGCGCACTCCTTGGGGCCGAGCGGCGAGGAGGCCGTGGCCGCGCAGAACTCGTCCCACTGCCCGTCGCAGCAGAAGGCGTCGATGGCGCACACCGCGGCGCAGCAGTCGCCGTCGTTGCAGTAGGGCGTGGAGCCCGGCTCGCAGCAGGACCCGGCGCAGGGGTCGCCGCATTCGAGCTGGCAGTCGCGGCACTCCTCGAGGCCCCGGGCGATCTGCACGCACGCATCGTCCCACTGCTCGTCGCAGCAGAAGGAGTCCTTCTCGCACACCGTGGCGCAGCAGGCGGCGTCGCGGCAGTTGGGGGTGCCGTTGGCGGCGCAGCAGTCGCCCGCGGCGAAGTCGCCGCAGATCGGAAGCTGCTTCTTGCAGACCTTCAGGGCGAGATCGCGGCACACCCCGTCCCAGCTCGCCTCGCAGCAGACCGGGTCCTGCTTGCACACTTCGACGCAGCAGTTCGCGTCGTCGCAGCCCGCGGTGGGGCGGGCCTCGAAGCAGCTCCCCGCGGAGGGCAGGCCGCATCCGCCGATGCAGCGGATCGCCGCCGCCTCGACGCAGAGGAAGTCCCAGGAGGCGGTGCAGCAGAGCGGATCGATGCTGCAGACGCTCTCGCAGCAGAAGGGGTCGCTGCAGCCGGGGACGTTCCGGACCTCGAAGCAGGAGCCGAGGCAGACGTCTCCGCAGTCGCCGCTGCCGCAGCAGAGGCTGCGGGCGAGGCGGGCGCAGTCGGTGTCCCATGCGATCTCGCAGCACTCCGGCCGCTGGTTGCAGACGACGGCGCAGCAGGTCTTCTCCGAGCAGCCGATGCCGCCGTGGCCCTCGAAGCAGGAGCCCTCGCAGGGGCAGCGCCAGGAGGGGCGGGGGATGCAGTTGAAGCGGGCGTAGTTGACGCAGTCCTGGTCCCACGAGACGGTGCAGCACTCCGGCAGCGCGAGGCAGACCGCATTGGTGCAGATCGGATCCACGCAGCCGGGCGTCGAGTGGGCGAGCAGGCAATCGCCCTCGCCGAACCCGGAGTCGGGATCGATGCAGATCGCGTAGGCGGCCTCGACGCATCGCTGATCCCAGCGGTTCTCGCAGCACTCCGGGAGCACGCTGCAGACCGCGTTGGTGCAGATCGGATCGACGCAGCCGCCCTCGGGGTGCGGCGCCAGGCATGGTCCCCGCCCCGGCTGGAGCGGGCCGCAGAACGCCGCCGCTTGGCTCACGCAGACCTCGTCCCAGGCGACCTCGCAGCAGTAGGGGTCGATCCGGGTGCAGACGTCGGTGCAGCACTTCTCGTCGGAGCAGGCCCCGATGCTGCTCGCCACGAAGCAGTTGCGGGTCCGCGGGGAGCCGCAGAGGGCGACCGGATCGTCGCAGGTGTTGCCGGCGATGCTCGCGCAAAGCTCGTCCCAGATCACCGTGCAGCAGAAGTCGTCGATGCGGCAGACCGCCTCGCAGCACTCCGGGTTGTTGCAGGCCGCCGACCCGCCGCCGACGAAGCAGGAACCGGTGAAGGGGTCGCCGCAGTCGTTGCAGACCTCGATCGCCTTCTCCACGCACGCCGCGTCCCATCCCAACCCGCGGCCGAGGCCGTCGTCGAGGCCGCAGCAGTACTCGAAGCCGGGGATGCGGCAGACCCGGTCGCAGCAGCCGGCGTCGTCGCAGCCGACGCGGACCTCCTTCTGGGTCTTGGGGTTCCAGGGGATGAAGCAGCTTCCCGAGCCGGGCACCCCGCAGACGTCGATCGTGGTGCAGCGTCGCTCCGCCGTGGTGGCGCAGGCAAGGTCCCATTCGACGCCGCAGCAGAAGGGATCGACGGCGCAGACGTCGTTGCAGCAGGTGAAGAGGTCGCAGCCGCCGCCAGCATGAGGCACGAAGCAGTTGCCGGCTGCCGGGTCGCCGCAGGTGCAGCCCACAAGGCCGCAGAACAGCGTCGCGGCTTCGGCGCACTGGGCATCCCAGCGGACCTCGCAGCAGAAGGGGTCGGCCGGGATTCCCAGCACCACATCCCCATTGCAGATCCGATTGCAGCAAAGGCCGTCGCGGCAGAAGGGGGTGTCGTTCTCGAAGCAGCAGTTCCCGGCGTCGTCGCTGCCGCAATCGAGGCAGAACCGCTTCGCAAGCACCGCGCAGCGGGCATCCCAACTGAACTTGCAGAAGGGATCGAAGATCGTGATCAGATTGCAGCAGGCCTCGTTGCTGCAGCCGCCGACCTCGGGGTTCGCGGCGAAGCAGGGACCGGCGCAGGCGTTGCCGCAGCCGCTGCAGATGGCCTCGGCGACGGCCACGCAGTCGGCGTCCCACGCCTCGAGGCAGCACTCCGGAAGCACCTCGCAGACGGCGTTGCAGACCCCGACGTTGCTGCAGTTGGGGGTCTCCGCCACCTCGAAGCAGCTGTTGGGCACGGCGCCGCAGCGGTCGCAGAGCTTGAAGGCCAGGGCCACGCAGAGCTTGTCCCAGGCGGTGTCGCAGCAGGCCGGCTCGACCGAGCAGACGATGTTGCAGCAGAGCGGATCGGCGCAGCCGGTGCCGAAGAGGTCCTCCTCGAAGCAGCTCGCGGTGCCGACCCCGCAGGACGGAAAGTCCTCGGCCGCCGCGGGCGACGCGGCGATGCCGACGCAGGCCGCCAACCACGCCGCGAGCCACCAGGCGGCACGGGCCGCACCCGAAGGCGGGCGAGGAGGGGCGGCAATGGCGGGGTGGGGCACGGTCTCTCCAGCCGGTCGCCGCGGCAAGCCGCTCGAAGGGGCGACGGGGGCGTTGGCGGTGGCGGTCATGGAGGCGTCACGGCGTCGAGGCCGCCGCTGTTGAAGAGGATCGGGCTGAAGTTGCGGAAGGGCGATCCGACGAGCACCTGGCCGCTTCCGCCCGGCGGACTGCCGACGGCGACGCTGAAGCCGAACTGGTCTCCATCCGCATCGCCAGGCGCGAAGGCGGCGCCGATCGCCTGCCACGCCGAACCGGGCGTGCCGGGCGACCAGCGGTAGAGGCGGACGCTGCCCGCGGCCTCGCCGAAGGTGTCGTCGCCGCGGACGCCCACCGCAAGCACCACGCTGCCGTCGGCCTGCTCGGCCATCGAGAGGGAGTTGCCGAATCGGTCCCCGGGAAGCAGCGTCTTGGGCTGCAGCGCCTGCACCGGCAGCATGGCGTTCACGCCGGTCCGCTCCCAGATGTAGACGGCGCCTCGGTTCTCGCTGCGGCCGGGGGCGGCGACGGCCATGAAGCGCTTGGCGACGGCGACCACCTCGCCGTAGCGATCCCCGGGGGCGAGGCCCCCGACGCGGCGGATCCGCTCGGTGGCGGTGTTCCAAGAGGATCCGGCCGCCGCCTCGAAGACATGCACCTGCCCGCGATCGACCGCGTTCCCGGGCGAGCCGATCGCCACCAGCTT